>JAFEFM010000305.1 GCA_018240585.1 Pseudomonadota bacterium | reverse complement strand
TTCACCGAGGGCTTGCTGAGTTCGGTCGCGAGGACGCGATCGAACAGCGGTGCCAGCGCGATCGTGAAATTGCCATTGCCGCAGTAAAGCTCCAGCAGGTCGCCGCCGATGCCCGCCGCCTGCGTGCGCGTCCAGGCCAGCATCTTGCGGTTGACGCCGCCATTAGGCTGCGTGAAGCTCCCCTCGATCTGCTGATAGCGCAGATGACGGCCGTCCAGCTCGAACTCCTCCAGCAGCCAATCGCGATCGAGCACGATCTTCTGCTTGCGGCTGCGGCCGATGAGCTGAACCTTGAGCTCGGTCGCCAGCTCGCGCGCGGCGGTTTCCCAGGCTTCATCGAGCGGACGGTGATAGACGAGGGTGATCATCAGCTCCCCACTCAACGTCGCGAGGAATTCGGCCTGGAACAGCCGGCGCTTCAGGGTTTCGGATCCATTCAAGCGTTCGCGCAGGCGAGGCATGGCTTCACCGATCGCCGCGGCCGCAGCAGGGAATTCGTTGATCGCCACCGGCTTGCGCGGGTCCGCCGGATCGTACATCGCGTAATCGACCCGATTGCCTTCATGCCACATGCGGAATTCGGCCCGCATGCGGTAGTGCAGCGGCTCCGAGCTGAAGATCTCGGGTTCGGGAAGGCCGAATGCCGCAAAGTCCGCCTTGAACCGGCTGGCCTTGGCGTCAAGCTGGGAGTGATACTCGTCGGGGTCGAAGCGGGGAAGCGGCATGTTCGGCTTTGCGGAAGATCTGACGGGAAGGGCGCCCGGGTCGCGGATTCTACGCGATGCGCACCGACGACGACCGCTCGCGCGACCGGCGTATCGATGCGGGCGGGTGGTCCTCTGCGCCGGCCCGCCGTCATGCAGGCGCGTGCGCCACGACTTGCACGGCAGCGCGAATTGTTTGCCGAACACGAATGGTCTAGCCGATTGCCGGGACTTTATCCGGCCAGAGAAGACAACGATCATTCAGGCTCGATAATTTTGTCTGCAAGGCCGCAAGATCAACATGACGCGCACACGCACCACTGCCTATCTCCTTCTCACGGTAACCTCGCTCTTCTGGGCGGGCAACATGGTGATGAGCCGAGGCCTGCGAGCTGACCTCCCGCCAGTCGCCCTTGCGTTCTGGCGCTGGGTGGTCGCGTTTGCCTGTGTGCTTCCACTTGCCTTGCCTCATCTGCGCAGCCAATGGCCGGCGCTGCGTGCGGCGTGGAAGCGGGTGCTCTTTCTGGGTGTGTTCGGAGTCGGTTGTTACAACACTTTCTCTTACGTCGCCGTGCAGTACACGACTGCCACCAGCGCGACACTGCTCAACTCCTTCATTCCGGTGGCGACGATCGCGTTGGCTTTTCTGTTCCTCGGCAAGCGGCTGAGCAGGATGGAAGCGCTCGGCGTGCTGATTTCCCTCCTCGGCGTGCTGATGCTCATCAGTCGTGGCAGTGCAGAGGTGCTGTTCGGGTTCACGCTCAATACGGGTGACGTCTGGATGCTGGTTGCGGTGCTTTCGTGGAGCATCTATACGGTAGGTCTGCAGTGGCGTCCGCAAGGCGTCCACCCGATGCTGCTGCTCGCCGCGTTCATCGTGGTCGGGCTTGCGGTGATGGCGCCGATGTATCTGTGGGAACTGAGCTCCGGTGCAACGATCCACCTGAACATGGGTTCGGTCGCCGGCGTGCTTTATGCGGGAGTCGTAGCCGCCTTCCTCGGATTCGTCTGTTTCAACGCGGGCGTTGCCGTCGTCGGGCCCTCGATCGGGTCGCTGTTCATCCATCTGCAGCCGGTGTTTGCGTCCATCCTTTCGGCGCTGATCCTCGGCGAGGCTCCCCAGTGGTATCACTACGCGGGCATGAGCCTCGTTTTCGGCGGCATCATCGCGACGATGTGGCGTGGCACGATCACTCGTCGCGCACCGCATGTGGGAACCGCTGCCCGATGATGAGCCTGCCCTCGGGTAGGCGACGCTAGTCTTTCTGATCTGGTTTTTGAGTGGGAGGAACCATGGAATCAAGCCTTTTCATCAGCGGCGCGACCTCGGGTTTTGGTGAGGCGTGCGCACGGCGGTTCGCTGCTGCCGGCTGGAAGCTGATCATCACCGGTCGTCGCAAGGATCGTCTCGACGTGCTTGCAGCGGAATTGTCCGGGCAGACATCGGTGCTGCCACTGGTCGTTGATGTCCGCGACCGGGCTGCAATGCAGCGAGCGATCGATGGTCTGCCGGACGACTTCGCGCGACTTCGCGGTCTGATCAATAACGCCGGCCTGGCATTGGGAATTGCCCCGGCGCAAGAATGCAGCCTCG
>JAFEFM010000304.1 GCA_018240585.1 Pseudomonadota bacterium | reverse complement strand
TGAACAGCAGCGCCTCGCCTGCAGCCATGAGTCACCTCCGCGCGCCTTGCCGGCGAACTGCGTGATTCCCCTCATGAATCCAGTCTAGACCATGGGGTGTCCGGTATAGGGCGATCGCCCGGCGTCGACGATGACAAGGCGCGGATCTGGTCTAGTCTTGGATGGCGAGCCGGTGCGGATGCCGGGCGCAGTCGTTCCAGCCATCGCCGAAGGATGCAGCACATGCCATGAGGTCGTCGATCATGCGAATCGGATCGTTTTCGAGGCTCGTCGCGGCGGCGCTGGTTCTGGCGTTGGCCGCGTGTACGCCGTTCGTGCAGTACCGCACCCAGTACGATCTGTGCGTGAATGCGGGCAACGAATTCATGCCGGCCTGCGCATCGCACGCCTTGCAGCAGTTGAAGGCGGGCGAGGGGGCCGACTACCTGCTCGGTTTCGTCGAGTTCGACGATCAGGGCCAGTTGTGGGACCGCCAGCAGATGCGCGCGGTCGTCGATCGCTTCACCGAGGAGACGGCGGCGCGCGATCTGCTGATGGTGGTGTTCGTGCACGGCTGGAAGCACAGCGCCGCCCCCGGCGATCCCAACATCGACACCTTCCGCAAGGTGCTCGGCAAGCTCAGCCTGGACGAGGCGCAGATCGCGCTGCAGTCCGGCAAGCCGGCGCGCCGCGTGGCCGGGGTGTATCTCGGCTGGCGCGGCGGTTCGGTGAGCGTGCCGTGGGTCGAGAACCTCACCTTCTGGGAGCGCAAGAACACGGCGCAGAAGGTTGGGCATGGCGGAGTGACCGAGGTGCTGGCCCGGCTGGAGCAGATCAAGCGCGACAAGGACAGTGTGGAGGAGGGGCGCAGCGCGACGCGCCTGGTGGTGGTGGGCCACAGCTTTGGCGGGGCGGTCGTGCACACGGCCCTGTCGCAGCTCCTGGAAACCCGCTTCGTGCGCACCAGGGGGCCGGACGGGCTGCAGTCCGACGCCGAAGGCTTCGGCAACCTGGTGGTGCTGATCAACCCCGCGTTCGAAGCCAGCCAGTTCACCCCGCTGAGC
>JAFEFM010000303.1 GCA_018240585.1 Pseudomonadota bacterium | reverse complement strand
TTCAAGCGCGCGATCTCGAACAAGCTGATGTACCAGATCGCCAAGAATCCGGAGTCCGCGCGCACCGAGGACTGGCTGCACGCCGTCTCCTACGCGGTACGCGACCACCTGGTGGAGCGCTGGATGAAGACCATCCGCGCCTGCTACGAGCAGGACGTGAAGCGGGTGTACTACCTGTCGATGGAGTTCCTGATCGGCCGCACCTTCACCAACGCGATGCTCGCCGCCGACCTGATGCCGATCGTGCGCCAGGCATTGCGCGAGCTCGACGTCGACCCCGACGCGCTGCTCGAGCTCGAACCCGATGCCGCGCTGGGCAACGGCGGCCTTGGCCGGCTGGCGGCCTGTTTTCTCGACTCCATGGCCACGCTCGACATCGCCGGCATGGGCTACGGCATCCGCTACGACTACGGCATGTTCCGCCAGCGTATCATCGACGGCCAGCAGGTGGAGGTGCCCGACTACTGGCTGACCCACGGCAACCCGTGGGAATTCCAGCGCCCCGAGATCCGCGTGCTGGTGCGCTATGGCGGCCACCTCGAGGAGCACGGCGACGAGGTGCGCTGGGTCGGCACCGACGACGTGCTGGCGATGGCCTACGACCAGATGATTCCCGGCTACGGTACCGAGGTGGTCAACACGCTGCGCCTGTGGTCGGCGAAAGCCACCGAAGAGATGGACCTCTCGGCCTTCAACCGCGGCAACTACTTCGGCGCAGTGGAAGGCAAGAACCACTCCGAGAACGTGTCGCGCGTGCTGTACCCGGACGACTCCACGCTGTCGGGCCGCGAGTTGCGCCTGCGCCAGGAATACTTCTTCGTGTCGGCCAGCCTGCAGGACATCGTGCGCCGCTACCTCTTCAACCATGACAGCTTCGACGCGCTGCCGGACAAGGTGAGCCTGCACCTCAACGACACCCATCCGGTGCTGGCCATTCCGGAGCTGATGCGCCTGCTGGTCGACGAGCATGGCGTGCCCTGGAAGCGTGCCTGGGCGCTGTGCCAGAAGGTGTTCTCCTACACCAACCACACGCTGATGCACGAGGCGCTCGAGACCTGGCCGGTGGACATGCTCGGCCGCGTGCTGCCGCGCCACCTGCGCATCATCTTCGACATCAACGCCGACTTCCTCACCAGCGTCACCGCCGCCCACGGCCACGACATCGAGCTGATGCGCCGGCTGTCGCTGGTCGACGAGCACGGCGAACGCCGCGTGCGCATGGCCTACCTGGCGGTGGTCGCCTCGCACTCGGTGAATGGCGTGTCGGCGCTGCACTCGAACCTGATGAAGGAGTCGATCTTCGCCGACTTCGCGCGCCTGTGGCCCGAGCGCTTCAACAACAAGACCAACGGCGTCACGCCGCGGCGCTGGCTGGCCCAAGCCAACCCGGGCCTCGCCGCGCTGATCGACGAACGCCTGGGCCCGACCTGGCGGCGCAACCTCGACCAGCTCGCCGCGCTGCGCGAATACCAGCACGACGCCGGCTTCATGCAGCGCTTCCGCGCGGTGAAGCGCCAGAACAAGGAAGGCCTCGCCCGCTACGTGAGCGAGCGCCTGTGCATCGAGCTGAATCCCGACGCGCTGTTCGACGTGCATGTGAAGCGCATGCACGAATACAAACGCCAGTTGCTCAACGTGCTGCACGTCGTCACCCGCTACCAGGCCATCCTCGCCCGGCCGGACGCGGACTGGGTGCCGCGGGTGGTGATCTTCGCCGGCAAGTCGGCCTCGGCCTACCAGTTCGCCAAGCTGGTGATCCACCTGATCAACGACGTCGCCACCACGATCAACAACGAGCCGCGGATCGGCGACCGCCTGAAGGTGGTGTTTCTGCCCAACTACCGCGTCAGCCTGGCGGAGCGGATAATCCCCGCGGCCGACCATTCCGAGCAGATCT
>JAFEFM010000302.1 GCA_018240585.1 Pseudomonadota bacterium | reverse complement strand
GTGTTCTGGGTATCGGGCCTGATGCTGTGGCGACAGGCGCGCCGACAGACACCCAGGATCACGGACAACAGCGCGCTGTCCCAGGCCGACATCCTGATCTTCGTCGCCAGTGAAAACGGCTCCACCTGGGGTTTCGCGCAAGCCCTGCATCACGCGCTGGTGCGCAACGGGCACCGCGTGCACACGAGCGGCGTCGAGCGCTTCCAGACGGCGACCGCAACCCAGCAGGTTCTCGTGCTCGCGGCGACGTACGGCGACGGCCAGGCGCCCGCCCATGCGGCGCGGGCCCTGGAGCGCATCGGCCGCCAGCCGGCAGGCTCCGCGCCGGTCACCGTGCTCGGCTTCGGCGACCGCCAGTTTCCCGCCTTCTGTGCCTTTGCCGAGGCGCTCGACCAGGCGTTGCGCACGCGCGGCTGGCCGCAACTGCTCCCGCTCGAGCGCATCCATCAGCAGTCGGCCCAGCAGTTCACGCGTTGGAGCGAAGCGCTGGGGCAGGCACTGGGCAAATCCCTGCCCCTGGACTACGTGCCGCAGGTGCCGCCGACCACCCCGCTGACGCTGATTGCACGCCAGGATTTCGCCGGCGAGCTCGGCCAGCCGGCGACGATCCTGCGTTTCACCTGGCCGCCGCAACACTGGCTGGATCGTCTGCGCGGACGCGGTCTGCCGCACTTCGAAGCGGGCGACCTGGTCGGCATTCTGGCACCGGGTTCCAGCGTGCCGCGCTATTACTCGCTGGCCTCCAGCTATCGCGATGGATTCCTGGAGATCTGCGTGCGCCGCATGCCCGATGGCCTGTGCTCCACCTACCTGCACGCGCTGCAAGCCGGCGACGCGATCCGGGCCTTCATCCGGCCCAATCCCGGTTTTGGCCTGGACGGCTCTCGGCAGCCGGTGGTGCTGATCGGCGCCGGCACCGGCGTTGCACCGCTGGCGGGCTTCATCCGCGGCAACCGCAGGCACCAGCCGATGCATCTGTACTTTGGCGCACGCGATCCGGCGCGCGATTTCTATTTCGGCAAGGAAATTCAGGCCTGGCTGGGCGACCGGCGGCTGGCCAGCCTGCGCACGGCCTTCTCGCGCACCCCCGATGGTGGAGGGTATGTGCAGGATGCACTGCGCCACGACGCTAACCGGGTGCGGGAGCTGATCGCCCGGGGCGCCATCGTGAGGGTCTGCGGCAGCCGTCCCATGGCCCAGGGCGTGGTCGAGACGCTCGACGACATCCTGCGCACCGTCAGCCTGAGCGTTCAACAGCTCAAGGCCGGCGGGCGCTATGCGGAAGACGTGTTCTGAGCGTACCGGCGCGGCGCGGCGGGCAGGCGGCTAGAATTGCGGACTGTCGCGGCAAAGAGACGTGCCGCAGGTTCGCACGACCCGGAGACTCATGAGACAGATCCTGCCCGAATGGGCCCTTTCCCAAGTCGACGCTGTCACGCTCGGCCTGCAGATCATGCTGATCAT
>JAFEFM010000301.1 GCA_018240585.1 Pseudomonadota bacterium | reverse complement strand
TTCACCAGCGAGTTGTGCGGCGACAGGTCGAGGATGTAGTACTTCATGATCCACGCCGGCACGATCAGGATGGGCTCGGGATAGACCTGCGCGGTGGCGGGCGAATACTGGATCAGCTCCATCAACGGCGTGCGCAGCACCACCTTGCCCGGCGTCACCGCCACGTCGCGGCCGACGACGAAATTCTCCGCGCCCGCGGGCGGGTCGCCCAGTGCCAGGCGCTGCAGGTCCTCCGCGGCGTTCATCGCGCCGCGCACCAGGTTGATGCCGGCAGTCTCGAAGCTGCGACGCAGCACGATGGGATTGGTCGGCAGGTAGTTGCCGGGCGAGAACACGTCGAGCAGTTGGCGCGCGGCGAAGGAGACGACGTGCTCGTGGTGGCGGGACACGCCGGCGACGCCGGTGGTAGCCGCCTGCCACCAGGCTTCGGCGAGCAGGAAGGACTGGTGCATCAGGTTGAAGGGCCAGCGCTCCCACTCCTCGCCGGCAAAGCGGCGGTCCTGCGGCACCGGCTCGACGCAGCGCTCGGCCGGGTTGCCCGGGGAGGCCAGCGCCAGTTGACCGGCGTATTCGACGAGGCGACGCGCATGCTCCTGCGCCAGCGTGACCAGCTCCAGGCGCTTGCCCGGTGAACCGGCGAGGTGGCCCGCCCAGTCCACGGTGGCGAGCAGCAGCGACATCGGCGACACCGACATCGTCGTGCGCGCGATCGCCGCATGGAACTTCTGGTCCAGCGGATTGCGCGAGGGCAAGGGCGGCGAGGCGGTGGCTTCGGCGACCGCCGGCAGGCTCGCCGTCGTCGTGCGCGCCGGCAGGGCGGCGGCTACGGTCGGCTTTGCAGCAGGTTTGCGTGGGGTCATGACGGGATTCTCCTCGATGGGCGGTCGACGTTTGGGGTGCGGGTTCAGCCCTGCATCGAGCCGATGGTATGACGCAGGCGGTGGTGTGCGAGGGCGAAGAAGGCGCCGCCGATCGCCGCCACCATCATGAACTGCGGCCACACCACGTCGATGCCGGCGTCGCGGAACAGCACGCCCTGCGCCAGGCTGACGTAGTGGGTGGTGGGGGTGAGCGACATCAGCCAGCGCACCAGCTCGGGCATGCTCTCGCGTGGGGTCAGCGCGCCCGACAGGATCTGCAGCGGCAGCAGCAGCAGGATCGACATCAGGCCGAACTGCGGCATGTTGCGCGCCAGCGTGCCCATGTAGATGCCGATGGAGGCCGCGGCGAACAGATAGAGCAGCGTGCCGAGGCCGAACAGCACCGGCGAACCCGGCACCCGCGCGCCCAGCAGACCCTTCACCACCACCTGCAGCGAGAACGACGACGCCAGCAGCACCACTACACCCATCGACCACACCTTGGACAGCATGATCTCCAGCGGCGTCACCGGCATCACCAGCAGGTGTTCGATGGTGCCGTGCTCGCGTTCGCGGATCAGCGCGGCGCCGGTGAGCAGGATGCCCAGCATGGTGATGTTGTTGATGATCGCGGTGACGCCGGCGAACCAGCCCTGGCTCAGGTTGGGGTTGAACAGCGCGCGTTCGACGATC
>JAFEFM010000300.1 GCA_018240585.1 Pseudomonadota bacterium | reverse complement strand
GGGGCTGGTGTAGGCCTGCAGCGTGAAGCCCTGCTCCCAGCGGTACTTGTCTTCCAGGTTGCCGTCCTCGATGCCGTTGAGCGCCTCCTTGGCGATGCGGATCATGGCCGGGCTCTTGGCGGCGATCTTGCGGGCGATCTCCAGCGCGGCCTCGCGCAGTTGGTCCCTGGGCACGACGCGCTCGATGAAGCCGTAGCGCTCGGCTTCGGTGGCGCCGATCTTCTCGCCGGTGAAGAACAGGTACCGCACCTTCTGCACCGGGAACAGGCGCTGCAGGTGGGCGCCGCCGCCCATCGCGCCGCGGTCGACTTCGGGCAGCGCGAAGGTGGCGCATTCCGAGGCGACGACGATGTCGGCCGCACCGGTGATGCCGATGCCGCCACCGAGCACGAAGCCGTGCACCGCGACGATGACCGGTACCGGGTTGCGATGCACCGCCTTGAAGGTGGCATAGTTGCCGCCATTGACCGCGACGATGCGCTCGGGATGGGCGTCGAGCTCCTTGATGTCGACGCCGGCGCAGAAGCCGCGGCCCTCGGCGCGGATCACGATCACGCGCACTTCGGGGTCGTGGCCGAGTTCGTCGATGCGGCGCGCGAGCGCGAACCACTCGCTACTGTCGAGCGCATTGACCGGCGGTTTGTTGATGACGAGTTCGGCGATGCCGTTGTCGATGGTGCTAAGGAAGGCCTGGCTCAATTTCAGTCTCCGTGGTGTTCTTCGTAGGCCGCGCGGTCAGGCGACTGCCTGAATGCCCGCAGGCCGGGTTTCGATCTGTGGCTGCACGGGCTGTGCCGGCTCGAGACGCCCATAGAGTGCAGCCAGGCACGCTTCGGCCTCGGCGGCGATGCCGTGGATGACGTCCTCGCAGCTCTCGAGCCTGGCGATCGCCGCCGCCACCTGGCCGCTGGGCAGGATGCCTTCGTCCGGGAAGCCTTCGACCATCGAGCGCTGCAGCAGCACCGGCTGGTTGGCCGACATCACCGTCTGCGACACCGCGCCCGGGTCTTCCTTCAGCGCCTGGCGGAACACGCCGAGCATGTGGCCGAGGCTCATGCCGGTCTGCTGCTTCCAGTGCCAGGCGCTCTTCAGCGCGATCAGCAGCCGGCCCATCGGGCTGGCGGCCTCGAGGCTGTTGATGAAGGGGTTCTCGATCATGCGGTGGCGCATGCCGTCGACCGCCAGGGTGACGCGCACCTTCTGCGGGTCATCGACCTTGACGTAGCGCTCGAGCGTGGCCGGGGGCGTGGGCGAATCGGTGGTCATCAGGAAGCGCGTGCCCATGGCGATGCCCGCTGCACCGGCCGCCAGCGCCGCCGCCAGGCCGCGCCCGGTGGAGTAGCCGCCGGCGGCGATCACCGGCACCTTCACCGCCGCCAGCACCTGTGGCAGCAGGATGGTGGTGGGCACGCCGCCGGTGTGGCCGCCGCCCTCGCCGCCCTGGATGGTGATCATGTCCGCGCCCAGCTCGACCGCCTTCACCGCGTGCTTCAGTGCGCCCACGGTGGGGATGCACAGCACCCCGGCTTCCTTGAAGCGGGCGATGGTCTTCTTGTCCGGCCCGCGGCCGTAGCTGACCGCGCGCAGCCGGTACTGGATGGCCAGGTCGACGCACTGCGCAGCGTTCTGCTGGAACATGTGGAAGTTGAGGCCGAAGTTGCTGCCACCGGTGGCGGCGATGACCTTCTTGATCTCGCCTTCGAGCTTGTCGGCATCGATGGTCGCGCCGGCGAGGAAGCCGAAGCC
>JAFEFM010000002.1 GCA_018240585.1 Pseudomonadota bacterium | reverse complement strand
TCGTAGGCCAGCGCCAGCGGCTTGACCTGGCCGTGGCCGCGCTCCCAGAACTGCAGCGCCATCAGCTTTTCATGGGTGCGGGAAAGATCGACGCTGTTGGGCTTCAACGCGGCGGCGAGGATGGCGGTGTCGATGGCGTTCGGGTTGCTGCGTGCGGCGCTGGCGATCTGCGCCAGGTAGTTGGGGTTGAAGGTCTGCAGCATCGCCACGTCGGTGGGTGCGGGATGCGGCAGACGCGGATGGGCGAGGCGGAAGCCCGGCAGCGCGACCGGCGCAATGGCTGCGGGCGGCGGGTACGTGGTTTCGGCCTCGTTCACCGGATTGGCCGGCGGCGCCGACGGCACGGTGGTGGCGACCACGATGAAGATCGCAATGATGGGCAGCACCGCGGTGAGCAGCACGGGGCGCAGGGATCGCAGGCCACCGTCCGCTGCAGGCGCGGCGACAGCCGCGATCGCGCGCGGATCATCGGTGCCGGCAACGTCGTATCGCGGCGGCCGCCGCGCCCCCATGGCCCCGTGCTCGGCCGGGCCGGCGGCATGTGCCAGCAGCCGCTGCACGATCCAGTGCGCCAGCCACGCGCTGGCCGCGGCGATCAACAGGTTGGTGGGGTCGGGCCGTGTGCCGAGCGAGAACAGCTTGAGCACCTCGACGCCGAAGCACAGCACCAGCGCCGCCAGCACCGCGCCAAAGGCTGCGCGACGGGGCACGGCGGGCCAGCCGATCGCTGCCGCCACGCCGATCGGCGCGTAGCTGCCGGCAACGAACAGCAGGCTGCGCACCGCCACGGTCTCGCTGGTGTAGTAGTGGTAATAAAAGGGCAGGAAGCGCAGCCCGTCGAGCTTTTCCAGCGCGGCCCATTCGGGCTGCAGGCGCAGCGGCAGCAACCCGTTGAGCGCGAGGGCGAGGCCGAGGTGCACCGGCAGCAGTACGAAGATGAGGCGGCGTGCCGCTGCCGGCGAGTAGTCCAGCCAGCGCCGCGGATGGCTGCCTGCGAGCATCGCGCCCCAGCCGGTGCCGACGGCGCGGGTCAGCACCGAGACGACCTGGGTGGTGCCCGAGGCCAGCACGATCTGCACGCCTTCGACGACCACGCCCAGCGCGGCGCCCGCCGCAAAGCCCCATCCCGGCGCGAGCGGTTCGCTGCCACGTCCGCGCCGCGCCAGCACCAGCAGCAGCCCGAACGGCACCGTGAGCAGCGCCTCCACCAGCAGCTTGACACCGCAGGTGAAGCTGCTGCCACAGCTCAGTCCAGGCCCGATGCTGAAGCTGTCGGGCTTTGCGAGCTTGGCGGAGAGTTCCGCTGAGGAGACGAGAAAATCGTAGGGAAAGAAGCTCAACCCGAGGTAGCCGAGCGCATACAGCGCGAGCAGCGCGACGATGCTGTGGCTGCCGCCAATGACGAAGCGCTCCCACATCGCGGCGACGCGTTTGCCCGATACGAACCACAGCGCCGCGCCGATCGCGGTGCCGAGGCCCTCGGCCAGCAGGTCGTTGAGCGACACGGTGCGCGGCGGAAAGTAGAGCTGCGCGAACTCGATGCCGACTGCGAGCGCCACGCAGGCGGCGAGCACGATGGCCAGCAGCACGACGCGCAGGCTGCGCGTGGCACGCATCGTCCACACGGCGCCGGCGCCAAAATAGGCTAGAACGACATAGAGCAGGATGTTGGCCACCCAGTCGGCGCGCGATCCGACGCCCAGTTGCAGCCAGGGCGTGTGCAGGAACTGCTGCCACGCGTGGGGGTTGGGCTTGAATTCGAGCGGGACGAGGCTGCCGTAGGTGACGAACACCGCCCAGGCGATGGCCAGTTTCGCGTGCTGCCACGCGCGCGAGGCGGGCTGGTGTGGAGTGGTGCTCATCATCCGCATGAATTCGTGAAGGACGGCTGCAATTGTCGTACGGGATGCGGCAAACTGCGAACGC
>JAFEFM010000029.1 GCA_018240585.1 Pseudomonadota bacterium | reverse complement strand
GCGAGGAGGTGGCGCCAATGCCGGTATTGGACAGACTCGCGCGACTCGAGCAACTGGGTTGGTTGCCATCCGCCGAGCAGTGGCTCGAACTCCGACGCATCCGCAACGAATTCACCCACGAGTACCCGGAAGAAGTCGAGGAACGCTTCGTTCGCCTGAAGCTGGCAATCCAGGCAGCGCTCCAGGTGAGGACCATCTACGAAATCATTCGATCGAGAACTGTCGACCGGTTTCCTTCGCTGTCGCGAAGATGACCGCCGTCGTGCTCTATTGAGTTGGGGACGAGCCGCGCAGATGCGGCCGAACGCCAGCCGCTCCTCCACCTTCCTGCTCGTCGGGCTGGCGCCACCAGGACAGGGCCCCGATTCTGTCGAGGTAAGCCGACAGCGTCAGTCGCGGAAATTCCCGTACTGCAACGGGAAATCGGTGATCTGCTTCTTGACCAGCGCGATGGCCTCCTGCAGCACGTCGCGCTTGGCGCCGGAGACGCGCACGGCGTCGCCCTGGATGGCAGCCTGGACTTTCATCTTGCTGTCCTTGAGCAGCTTGACGATCTTCTTGGCCAGGTCCTGATCGACGCCGACGCGGACTTTCACTTCCTGCTTGACCTTGTTGCCGGAGATCTTCTGCACGTCGCCGTAGTCCAGGCAGCGGACGTCGACGTTCTTCTTGGTCATCTCGGGCAGCAGGATGGTCTTGATCTGATCGAGCTGGAAGTCGCTGTCGCCGTAGAGCGTGAGCAGCTTCTCGGCGTGTTCGATCTTGGCACTGGTGCCCTTGAAGTCGTGACGGCCATCCACCTTGCGGTTGGCCTGCTCGACCGCATTGCGCAGCGAGGGCTGGTCGACTTCGGACATGATGTCGAACGACGGCATGGCGCGCTCCCCTGCTCCGTGATCAGCCGAAGTGGCAGATGTAGTGGTAGGGCTCGCCGGCGACTTCGATGTCGAAGCTGGAATTGCCCGGCACGTTGAAGGACTGACCGGCGCCGTAGGTCTTCCACTCCGTATCGCCCTTCAGGCGCACGCGGCACGAGCCGGCGACGCCTTCCATGATCTCGGGCGCGCCGGTGTTGAAGGTCAGCGTGGCGGGCAGGATGACGCCGACGGACTTCTTCGTGCCGTCGGCGAACTGGATGCCGTGGCTGACGCACTTGCCGTCGAAATAAACGTTGGCCTTGGTGGTGACGGCGATGTTTTCGATCTTTTCGGTGATGCTCATGCTCTTTCCTATTCGATACCCAGGACTCTCTTGATGACGGCCTTGGCAACGAAGCCGACGAACCCGAGCCCGAGCCCGAGGAACATCCACATCGCGCCGTACTTGCCCGCCTTCGATTCCTTGGCAAGGTTGCCGATGATGAACAGCATGTAAAGGATCAGCGCCGTGAAGCAGACCTTGAGGG
>JAFEFM010000299.1 GCA_018240585.1 Pseudomonadota bacterium | reverse complement strand
TCCCAGCGCGCCGGGTTGAAGCCGCAGCCGGAGACCATGTCGACCTCGCCCTCCACGAACACGCGCTTGCTGTGGGCGGGCACGAAGAAGGAGTTGATGTGGTTGATGCTGTTGCCCGGCAGGCCACGCACGCCGAGGATCGCGGCCTTGGGCTTGCGGTAGTCGCCGACCACCGACAGGTTGGTCTGGCCGTAGCGGTCGATCTGGGTCGGGCCGATCATGGCGTGGCGACGACCACCCCACACGCACTCGAAGACGCGCTCGAAGGACATGCAGCCGGAGTACTTCGGCACATAGTCCCCGCGCGGGCCGAGCGGGATCGGCTCCTCGACCAGAAAGCACTCGCTGTCGGTCATCAGCAGCTCGGGGGCGTAGGTGAGCTTGGCCAGGCTCGCGCCCAGGCGCGGAATGACGCCGATGCCCGAGGCCAGCACCTCGCCGTCGCCGCGCCAGGCTTCCGAAGCCGCGACGATCATCAGCTCGGCCAGGGTGAATTCAATGTTATTGCTCATGCCGCTCGCGCTCCTCAAAACACCGGCAGGGGCAGCTTGCCCATGCGCTCGATGCCGCCGTTCCGTTCTTGGTAGGCGGCCTCGCCCGGGGTAACGAATTCATCCATGTAGGCCTGCCAGCCGCCCTCTTCCGCCGCGCTGGCGACGTAGCGCTTGAAGTGGTCCATGTCCCAGCCGTACTCGGGCGCGCAGGTCGTGGGATGGGCGCCGCAGGGCGCATGCACCACCCCCTTCACCAGGTAGCGCTCGAAGGTGTTCAGGCGGGCACGGTCGGGGGTCAGCGCCAGGCGCTCCTCGACACGCTCGGCGGACACGTAGCAGGCGTCCGCCGCACGCGCGACGAGGTGATCGAAATACGGGTCGCCGCCTTCGATCAGCGTGTTGCCGAGCCGGTCGGCGACATTCACATGCAGCAACGCCACATCGAGCTTGAGCGCCGGCATCGCCAGCAGCACCTCGCCGTCGTCGTAGGGCGACTGGATGGTCTTGAGCTCGGGATTGAGCCGGGTGATGTCGGTCGCCAGGCCGCAGCGGGTGGGCAGGAAGGGCAGCCGCATGCCGGCGGCGCGCAGGCCCCATTGCCACATGCCTTCGTCGAGCTCCATCAGCTCCAGGCCGCCGGCCTCGCGCACCTTGCGGTACCAGGGCTCGAGCGGAATGGCATCGAGCGTGGCGAAGCCGAAGATCAGCTTCCTGACCTTGCCGGCCGCGCACAGCATGCCCACGTCCGGGCCACCGTAGGACACCACGGTGAGGTCCTTGACGTTCGAGCGCAGGATCTCGCGCACGATCGCCATCGGCTTGCGGCGCGGGCCCCAGCCGCCGAAACCGATGGTCATGCCGTCGCGGAGTTGGTCGACGACATCGGCCGTCGTCATCAATTTGTTCATGGATCGTTTCCTGTGTGCCGCGCTCAGGCGGCCTGTTCCTGCTGGCCGACGCCGAAGTCGTGGCCCCAGATGCTGACGCGGCTGAATTCGAAGGCGCTGTGGCGGTCCCAGTCGCACTGCAGGCCGCCATAGCCGAATTCGAGGTCGAAGCCCGACGGCGTCTTCATGTAGAACGAGATCATGCGGTCGTTGAGGTGCTGGCCCAGCGTCGCGGACAGCGGCACCTTGTGGGCGATGCGGCGGTCATGGGCACGGCCGACTTCGGTCATCGAATCGACCTCCACCATCACATGCACGCACCCGGTGGGCACCGGGTATTCGGCGATCGCCAGGCTGTGATGGCGCGCGTTGCTGCAATGCATGAAGTGGATGCGGATCGGCGGCGCCGACGGATCGGGCCGGAAGTTGAAGATGTCCGACAGCCCGAAACCGAGCACGTCGCGGAAGAAGGCGGCGGTGGCATCGAAGTTGGGCGCCGGCATCACGGTGTGGCCCAGGCCCATGTCGCCGGTCAGGAAGCGCGGCACGCCCTGCGGCGACACGAAGGGCTGGCAGTCCGACACATGCCCCCAGCACAGCTCGTGGCGGTTGCCCGAGGGGTCGCGGACAACGGCGACAGCCTGCATGCCGCGCTGGGCGACGGTGGCGGCGTCGGCCAGCTCATAGCCCACGCCCTTGGCGTCGAGTTCGGCGAGCGCGGCCTTGAACGCGCCCTCGCCAGGGAGCTCCCAGCCCGAAGCCAGGTAGCGGCGCTCGGCGCCCTGCACCACCAGGATGCGGAAGGGGCGCTCGTCCATCTTGATGTACAGGCCACCGCCAGGCGCAGCCGAAGTCATCATGCCGAGCACGTTCTCGGCGTAATGCTTCCATTCGGCGAGGTCGTCGATCTGGGCGACGAAGTAGGCCAAACCGCGGATGTCGATCATTGCTGCCCCCCAAAAGATTGCTCGGATACGTGGGGGCATTGTGCGAAGAGGCGGCCGCGCCATCATCGTCCGTTGAGACTACGCAGATCGGGCGGTGACACCCTGCAGCAAGCCAAAAAAAGGGCTGCCAACCCTTGCGGGGAGGCAGCCAGAAGAGAGGAGGACACCATGCAACGAAACTGCAGGCACTACGACAACGCACTACACGAGCAAAAACTCACTTCAGGAGCGATGGCCCCAGCCATCACATGTACAGGATCACCAGGTCGTTGATGACCGAGGGCCGCTCGCTGCCCACGACATGGGTGACGATCTCCATCGTCAGTTGGGTGCCCTTGGGCAGCTTCTCCACCGACTTCACCCGCGACCGGGCATGGATGCGCGAGCCCGCCGGCACCGGCGCCGGGAAGCGCAGGCGGTCGGAGCCGTAATTGACCATGTTGTTGAAGCCGACCACTTCGAAATCCAGCGGGATGCGCAGGCGCGACTGCAACACCTGCACCAGCGCGCCGTGGGCGATGGTGCCGCCAAAGGGGCTCTGCTTGCGCGCGCGCTCGGGATCGGTGTGGATCCAGTAGTCGTCACCCGACAGCCTGGCGAATTCGTCGATCAGCGCCTGATCGACGACGATCTGGTTGCTCCAGGCCGAGTAGGTCTCGCTTACCATCGCCCTCATCGCCGCCTCGTCGTCGAAACGCACCTGGCGCTTCACGGCCGCCGGCTCGGCGCTGGCCTGGGCGTCGGCTGCCGCGGCGAGCGCGGCCGGGGTGCTGTCGATGCGCGAGGGGAAATCCTTGCCCGCCGAGGTGAAGCGCAGCAAAGCGCTGCCATCCGGCTTCACTGTGTCGAACACCGGCTTGACCCGCATGCCGACCTCGATCTCGGCTTCATCCACACCGATCAGCGTGGTGTTGATGCGCACGCCTTCGTCCAGTTCGACCACCGCCATCTTCTGCGGCATCTCGTCGGTGAAGTCGGGCAGCGTGGGGACGCGGGTCAGCGTGTAGGTGTAGAGCGTGCCCGTGCCCTCGACCTCGTTCCACTCCAGGTCCTGCGACCAGCACTTGTCGCAATGGCGGCGGGGAAAGAAGATCCAGTGGCCGCAGGACTTGCAGTGCGGAATGGTCAGGCGGCCTTCCTTGAGGCCGTTCCAGTACGGCGCAGAAATTTCGGTCGGTGTCGGCAGCGGTTTGTTGGTCGACATGCTCGTCATGCTCCCTGGAGAATCAGTGCGCCCTGCTCGCTCATCACGCCACCGGTGCCGGAGACGAACACGGTGTCGCAGCGCTTGAGCTGGCGGTCGCCGGCGCGGCCGGAAATCTGGTGGAAGGCCTCGATGACCTGCGACATGCCGCCCGCGGTGCCGCTCTGGCCAAAGCTCAACTGCCCGCCATGGGTGTTCATCGGGAAGTTGCCCTTGTAGGTCAGGTCGTGCTCGCGCACCCAGCGCATGCCCTCGCCCTTGGGCGCGAAGCCGGCATCCTCCAGCGTCAGCAGCACGGTGATGGTGTAGCAGTCATAGATCTGCGCGGCGTGGATGTCGCTGCGCTTGATGCCGGCCATCGCGAAGGCGCGCTCGGCGGCGGGGCCGATGGGCGTGTCGGTCATCTCGGTAGCGTAGGTCGGCGACTTGAAATAGAGGTGCTCGCCGAAGCCGGTGATGCAGGCGCCGCGGTTCTTCGCCCGCGCCGCCACTTCCTTTGAGGCGATGATCACCGCCGCACCACCGGCCACCGGCATCACGATCTCGAGCACGCGCAAGGGCTCGGCGACCATCTTGCTGGCGAGGACATCGTCGATGCTCAATGGCTTGCCGAAGAAGCTGGCTTGCGGATTGGCCAGCGCGTTGGTGCGCTGATCGACGGCGATCTTGGCCATCGCCACCGGGTCGTAGCCATACTTGGCCGCGTAGCGCTGGGCGATCATCGCGTAGCCGGTGTTCTGCCCCATGTGGCCATACGGCAGGTCGAACTCGGCCTCGGGCGCGCCGAAGGCGGTGCTGTGGCCGCCGAAGCGCATCGCACGCGCCATCCAGCTCGGGTCCTCGTCCGGCCCGAAGGGCGCCATGCGGGCGGGAATCACGCACAGCACGGCCTGGCACAGGCCCATCTCCACCGCCATCGCCGCACGCCACACCGCCGCCACCGAAGAACAGCCGCCGAGGTCGACGACCTCGGCGAAGTTCAACGAAAGGCCGAGATATTCGGCCGCCATTGCCGGCACGAAGACCTGCGCCTCATGGAACTGCGGGCCGTGGAGAACCAGGCCGTCGATGTCGGACGCCTTCAGGCCGGCGTCGGCCAGCGCGCGGCCGGCCAGGTCGGCGACCTGCTCCAGATGGAACATCCGCGGTGCGGTGGCGTACTTCTCCGGCTTGTACTGCGCGGCACCGACAATTGCTGCGTTTCCCTTCAGACCCATGCTCCCTCACCTCGCTGATCCAGGCCATGTGCGGCCCTGCATGGGGAGAGAAGATGCCATAGCGGCGGCGCCGGCCCATCGTTCAAATCGACTAGTCCCACCGACATGGACTGCCGTGATCGTCACCGCACCTGCACCACCAAGCGCAACGGCCCGATGCGCAGCGACGCACCGGGCCAGCACGCAAGACAGGGAAGTCAGGTAAGGGCGGAGCGGCGCTTCAGTGAGTCGCCAGCATGGCGAGGAAGCGGTCGGTCGAAGTGCGCGGCTGGACGGCAATGGCGAAACAGGAACCGCCGGATTCGCCGCACGGCTGGGCCTGCGCCGAGTCGTCGCCCGATCGCACGGTGTCGCGGTCCAGCATCGTCGTCAGGGCCGAAATGCAGCCGGCCACCAGGCTGAAGACCAGAATCTTGGTGATCATTTGTCTCTCCTACCTCGTTCGGATGTCCGGTGCGCATGCGCACCATCGCGGCAGGAATCGGGTTCAGCGCCGCGTTGCTCGCGACTGCCGCCCTGGCGTCTCCTCCTGCATGGTGCGCAGGGTGTCCCGAACACGGCAGGCGGACATCGTCCGATTGGACTAGACGCAAAAAAGGGGAACCGCGTGGCTCCCCTCCTTGCCTTCCCCAGCGCGGATGTCAGCCGAACGGCGGCAGCCCCGCATTCTTCAGCGCCTCGTCCGAATACGGCCGGTACGTCCCCGCCTTTTCGTCGCGCACGAAGAGCGGGTCGTCGAAGGCGCTCGGGTCGTAGCCCTGGCGCTGCAGGTCGACCTTGCGCAGCTTGAAGGTGGTCGTCAGGTCCGCGGCGCTCGACACGCGCACGAACTGCGGCGCGGCATAACGCGGAACGCGGGATTCGGTCAGCTCGTAGAAGGCCTTCGGATCGAACGCGTGGCCGGGCTGCATGACGATGGCAGCCATGCCGGCGCGGCCTTCATGCTCCGGCACCTGGACGCCGTAGATGTTGATCAGCTCAAGCCCCGGATAGTCGGACAGCGCGTCGGCCACTTCCGCCGTCGACACGTTCTCGCTCTTCCAGCGGAAGGTGTCGCCGATGCGATCGACGAAGTAGAAATAGCCCTCCTCGTCGTAACGCAGCAGGTCGCCCGAACTCCAGAACGCATCGCCCTCGGCGAACACGTTGCGCAGGATCTTCTTCTCGGTGGCCTCCGCCGACGTATAGCCCTCGAAGCGCCCACCGCCGATCTCGGGGTGATCGACGATGTAGCCGATGCCCTCGCCCACCTCGCCGGGCCCGCAGCGGATGTAGCGGCCATTCGCGTCGCGCGGGTGCGACTCGGTCTCGACGTCGTAGCGCACCAGGCGGAAGTTGGTCTTGTTCCAGTCCGGCACACG
This sequence comes from Pseudomonadota bacterium, assembly GCA_018240585.1. Lineage (GTDB taxonomy): Bacteria > Pseudomonadota > Gammaproteobacteria > Burkholderiales > Rhodocyclaceae > Thauera. The sequence continues at coordinate 3,110 of JAFEFM010000299.1, read as the reverse complement.
GCCACACGAGCCGACGTAATTGTCGACGTTGATGAGTGCGGTGTTGGCCTCGGTGGAGCCCCAGCCTTCGAACACCTGGATCGGACCGAAGCGCTCGATCCAGCGCGTCCAGCTCTCGGGCGTGAGTCCGGCCCCGAGCATGCAGCGCAAGCTGTGTTCCCAGTCGTCCGGCTGCGGCGGCGTATTGAGCAGGTAGCGGCAGATCTCGCCGATGTACTGGAACACGGTGATGCCGTAGCGGCGGACGTCGTGCCAGAACTCGCGCGTGCTGAACTTGCGCCGCACGACGATGCTGCCGCCGGCCTTGAGCGCGGTCGACGTCACCGAGGTCGCGGCGGCACCGTGGTACAGCGGCAGGCAGCAGTAGAAGACGTCCCGCGCCGTGACTTCCAGCGTCACTTCCATGACGTCGCCGGAGGACATCCAGCGCATGTGGCTGTAGCGCGCCGCCTTGGGCAGGCCGGTGGTGCCCGAGGTGAAGATCAGCAGCTTGGGCGCCTCGGCCCGCACTGTGGCGCGTCCGTCGCGCGGGAAGGTGTTGCGTGGCGCCGCGGCGATCTCGTCGGCCAGATCGGCCGTGGCGCGCGCGTGCAGGTCGGGAGGCGCCGGCTTCTCGGCATCGGCGACGAGGTACAGCGGCACATCGGGCAGTTCCGCCGTGGCGGCGAAATTGCCCAGGCACTCCTCGCCCACGATCACCGCCCGTGCGCCGGTCGCCTCGAGCGCATGGACCAGCAGCCGGCCGCTCACCTGGGTGTTGATGAAGGCCGCCACCGCGCCGATCTTCATCAGCCCGAACCAGCAGAAGAAGAACTCCGGCCGGTTCTCCATCGCCAGGGCGCACACGTCGCCGCACCGCAGGCCGCGCGCGTGCAGGACATGCGCAAGCTGGTTGGCGCGCGCATCGACTTCGGCGTAGCTGAAGCGCTGATCGCCATAAAGCAGGAAATCGCGATCGGCGAATCGGCGCGCCTGCTCCTCGAGCCGATCGGCGACCGTATACAGATCGCCGGGCCTGATGAGGTTGGCCGCACGCGAACGCAGATCGAGCTTGGCCTGGGTCACTTCGCGTGGCACCACCTTGCTGCGCGCCGCAGGCGGGTTCAAAACGACGGCGGAATCGGACATGCGCCCATCTCCATATCTGTTCGGGAATTGTTCGTTCGGGGCTGATCGCGGCCGACTCAGCGCACGCGAATCTTCGGTTCGGGAGCGCCGCGGCGCATCGTGGCGAGGAAGTGCTCGACGGGCGCCGGCGGCGCGAGCTCGGGTAGGTGTTCCTTGTCGGGCCGCTCGGCCCAGAACGCCTTCCACGACGGGAACAGATCGTGGAACGTTCCTTCGTACGGCTCGCGGCCGGGCCAGCGCATCTTGCGCTCGCCGATGGGGGGGCTGTTCAGGTCGGTGGCATACCAGTAGCACGGCAGGCGGCGGCGGAAATACCACTCGCCCTCGATCCGCTGGTAATCGTCCCAGTACAGCATCTGCATGATGACCCACTCCGGTCCGGTCTCGTGCTCGTTCTTGGAATACACCACGCCGGTGGCGTGATCGGGGTCCGAGAACTCGATGATGTGCTGACCGACGTGGTGGGACGTGCCGGAGAACTGGTTGCGCAGCGTGTCGTCCACCCAGGCCTTCAGGTGGGCGCGGCCGACCTTCTCGCGGCCGACGCGGATGTCCGGCGCGAAGAGGTTCACATGGGCGTCGAGATCGCGCATGTCGAGCGACAGCGAATACTTTGCGGCCAGTTGGCGGATGGCATCCAGTGATTCGAGGCGGTCGATGCGCGCCAGCAGCTCGGCGGGGACGGTCGCGGTGTTCATGCCGGCGCCGCTCAGAGGAAAGCCATGCCGCCATTGACGGCGATGTTCTGGCCGGTGATGAAGCTCGAGTCGTCACTGGCGAGGAAGCCGGCGACGCGCGCGATCTCTTCCGGTTCGCACATGCGCCCGAGCGGAATCGCCTTGATCATGGCCTGCATCCACTCGTCGGGGATGCCCGCCATCATCGGCGTGTTGGTCGGCCCCGGCACGATGGTGTTCACGCGGATGCCGCTTGCAGCCAGTTCGCGGGCGATGCTGCGCGTCAGGCCCATGACGCCGGCCTTGGAGGCGCAATAGTGGCTCGGCCCCTCGCCCGACATCGCAGCGGTGCTCGACACGTTGATGATGGAGCCCTTGGCGCCGCACTTGCGCATCAGACGCGCGCCTTCGCGGCAGCACAGGAACGAGCCGGTGAGATTGACGCCGATCACCCGCATCCAGTTGTCGTCCGGGGTGTCGAGGAAGGCATCCACCGACCCGATGCCGGCGCTGTTGATGACCACGTCGAGGCGGCCGAAGCGCTCGCCGACCGCCTCGAAGGCCGCCTTCACCGACGCGGGCTCCGCCACGTTGCAGGCCAGCGCCAGCCCGCGGCTGCCCAGTTCGGCAACCGCCTTGCCCGCGGCGTCGGCGTTGATATCCGCAGCAACCACCCGGGCGCCAAGACCGGCAAAATGCGCCGCGATCGCGCGCCCCATGCCCTGCCCTGCGCCGGTCACGAACACCACCTTGTCTTCGAAGCTCATGTGCCGTCTCCATCGTCGTGTAATTGCGATTCCCGCCGGCCAGCATTGGCGAGGGACGCGATGGAGCGCAGTTTTGTCGCTCCGGCATCGAGCGGCATCGTCCAATGGGACTAAGGGCGGAGGGACGGCGCGTTCCGCCTGGCATGACGCGCGCGGTCGGCCCGATTCGCTGCCATTCGTCTGAATGGACGATGCCGCCGTCGGGGCGGACCGGGACGATAAGCAGCAGACAAGACCCGGGCCGCGACGCTGCCACCAGGGCAACTTCCGGAGACATCGCAGTGCGCACGAGCCCCCCAAAGCCGCAAAACCCGACCTGGCACACCCATTACGCGCTGTTCATGCTGGCGACGATCTACGTGTTCAATTACATCGACCGCCTGGTGATCTCGATCCTGATCGAGCCGATCAAGCTCGAGTTCGGCATCTCCGACACGCAGGTCGGCCTGCTGTCGGGCGTTGCCTTCGCCCTCTTCTACACGGTGTTCGGATTTCCCGCCGGCCGGCTTTCTGACCGGATCGGACGCAAGCCGGTGAT
>JAFEFM010000298.1 GCA_018240585.1 Pseudomonadota bacterium | reverse complement strand
GGCCGCCCTCGGCGGGCGCGGCGCCGAGGGCGGCGTCGGCGGTGTTTTCAGCGGTTGCCATGGCGGCGATCCTGTTGCGTGCACTTTGACGGATGACGGCATTGTCCGCCGGCTGGCACAAGCGGCGAGGCAGGAAAAGCGGCATTTTTTGCCGCCTGTTTGCCGGCTGCCAGGGCAGGGTATCGGCTACATTGATCGTCGTGAAACCTGCCATCGATCCCGCCACGTCAACCGCTCCCGCGCTGGATGCCGCGCAGCTCGCCGAGGCCTTTGCGCTCTTCAGCCGCGCTTCGGAGGAGTTGTCGACCGCGTACAACGCGCTGCAGGGCCAGGTCGCGCAGCTCACCGAGCGGCTCACCATGCTGATGGGTGCGCTGCCCGCCGGTGTGGTGGTGCTCGACCGCAGCGGCCGCGTGGTGCAGGTGAATCGCGCCGCCGAGGCCCTGTTCGGCGGCGAGCTCGCCGGGCGCGACTGGGCCGTGGTGGGACGTGCGTTGCAGGCCACCGAGACGCCCGGCGAGCTGACTCTCGCCAGGTCCGGTGAGACCTTGCGCCTCGCCCTGTCGGAGACGGCGCTGGAGTCGGGCGACGAGCGCATCCTGCTGCTGCACGACATCACCGACACCCACCAGATGCGGCTGACGGCCGAGCGCAACGAGCGCCTCGCCGCGATGGGCGAGATGGTGGCCGGGCTGGCCCATCAGTTGCGCACGCCGCTCGCGGCAGCGCTGCTGTACACCGGCAACCTGCGCCAGGCCGAGCTGGGTGCGGCAGAGCGGGCGAAGGTGGCCGACCGCGCCATCGAACGCCTGCGCTACCTCGAGCGCCTGATCCGCGACATGTTGCTCTTCGCCCGCGGCGACAGCCTCGGCCGGCAGCGTTTCGGCGCCTGCGAGCTGGCCGCCGAGCTGGCGCACACGCTGGAGCCGCTGGCGCGCGCGCGCCAGATCGACTTCCAGTGCGTCTGCGATTGCGGCGATGCCGCGCTGCATGGCGACCGCAAGGCGCTCGCCGGCGCGCTCACCAATTTGCTGGAAAACGCCATCCAGGCCACCGAGGCGGGCGGCAGCGTGAGCTTGAGGGTGGAGCGAGATGCGGCGGCCAGCGACACCTCCGCCGCGCCCGCCCAGCCCGGGCTGCGCTTCGTCGTGCGC
>JAFEFM010000297.1 GCA_018240585.1 Pseudomonadota bacterium | reverse complement strand
TTGTGGACAAAGGCCTTCCGGCGGCGATTCGCAAAAAACATGGACATTTGGCACACAGTGATCGAGGGGGCTTATCAACGGCCTTGTTCCGGCTGAAAAATCCCGCAGATACTGGGCGGGGTGGAGTTATCCACAGAAATCGGGCCACTGTTTACATCTTTATCTTTTAAATTAAAAGAAAAACAAAAGAACAAGACCCGAACCGGCGGACGGAGCGCAGGCTGCGCCATCCCGGCCCTGCAGGCGGTACTCCCCGAAAAGAAAAATCCCGCTTGCGCGGGATTTCCTTGGGTCAGTCGAAGTGGCTCAGGGCATCGAAGTCGGCCGGCTCCAGCCAGCGCCACTCTCCTGGTGCGAGATCGGGATCCAGCGCCAGCCCGCCCACGACGCTGCGATGCAGGACAACGACACGGTTGCCGATGGCGCCGATCATGCGCTTGACCTGGTGATACTTGCCTTCGGCGATGGTGAGGCGCAGCGCATGGGAGCCCGTTTGCTCGCAGGCAACCGCGGCGATGGGTGCGGGTTCGTCGTCGAGCTGCACGCCGGCGAGCAGGGCCTGCACCGTGGCTTCGCCGACCGCATCGGCCAGTTGCAGTTCATAGACCTTGGGCGTGCGCTTCTTGCCCGAGCTCCACTGGTGGATGAACTGGCCGTCGTCCGACAGCAGCAGCAGGCCGGTCGTGTCCTGATCCAGGCGTCCGACGCACTGCACGCCGCGGTTGAGCAACGGGTTGGGCAACAGGCGGAAGATCGATGGATGGAAAGTCGGCTTGTGGGAGCATTCGTGGCCGGCGGGCTTGTGCAGCATCACGTAGGCCTGGGCACGGAAGCGCCAGGGTTCGCCATCGACCTCGAAGGCGAGCCCGGGATTGCCGTCGGTGCTGCCCGGATCGAAGTCGGCGTTCGGGTTGTCACACACAGTGCCGGCGATGCTGACGTAGCCGGCGCGGATGAGGGCGCGGCACTCCTTGCGGCTGCCGAAACCTTGGGAATGGAGTAGGCGTTCGAGTTGCATGGGCGCATGGTATCCCGGGTGGCGCGGCGGGCGCGGTAAACTGTGCCCTCGCCTGGTTCAGGAGAAACACCCTTGAGATTCGAACACCTGATCGAGGTGAATGACCTCGCAAACCCGCTGCAGGCCACGCTGACGCGCGAGGAGCTGTGGTTCGGCCTGCTGTGCAGGGCGGAAGATGCGCGCGCCTTCCTGCCGGGTCTTGAAGCCTGCCGCGTGGTCGAGCGCAGCGACGAGCACCTGGTGCGCGACCTGCATTTCGGCAGCGCGGTGATCCGCGACCGCGTCACCTTCCGCACGATGGACTGGATCTGTTTCGAATCCGAGGCCAACGACGAACACGCCGGCGGCAGCCTGCGCATCACCATCGAGGAGCCGCAGCAAGGCGCGCTGTTCCTGCGCTTCCAGTACCAGACGACGCTGCCCGAAGGTGCAGGCACCGAGGACGGGCAGTACGCGGCCTTCGTGCGCTCTGCCTACCACCAGTCGGACATCGACACGGTGCGCGTCATCCGCATGATCGCCGAGTCCGGCGGCTTGCAGCAGTAAGCCCTTTTTCACATGCGCCCGCCGGAGGGTGGCGGGCGCGTTTTCGTTCACGACGAGGAAGAAACGCTCCATGTGGTTCAAGAATCTGCAGATCTATCGCCTGCCTGCCAACTGGGACATGACGCTCGAGCGTCTGGAGGAGCAACTGGCGAAAAAGCCCTTCCATCCTTGCGGCAGCCAGGACATGGAAAGCCGCGGCTGGCTGTCGCCGCTGGGCAACGAGGTGCTGGTGCATGCGGTGGGCCAGCAGTGGCTCGTGTGCCTGGGCTTCGAGCATCGCCTGCTGCCGTCGGCGGTGGTCAAGCAGGAGGCCGACGAGCGCGCCGAGGAAATGGCCGAGCAGCAGGGCTACAAGCTCGGCCGCAAGCAGATGAAGGATCTGCGTGAGCAGGTCATGCAGGAGCTGCTGCCGCGCGCCTTCACCCGCCGCCGGCGGATGTACGCGTGGATCGACCCGGTCAATGGCTGGCTGGTGATCGACGCCGCCAGCCAGAGCAAGGCCGAGGACATGCTGGAGCAACTGCGCCACACGCTCGACAGCTTCCCGCTCACGCTGCTACGCACCGAGAAGTCGCCGATGTCGGCGATGGCCGACTGGCTGGCCGGCAACGAGGCGCCGGCGGGCTTCAGCATCGACCAGGACTGCGAGCTGCGCTCGGTGGCCGAGGACAAGGCGGCGGTGCGCTATGTGCGCCATCCGCTCGAGGGCGACGAGGTGAAGGGCCACCTCGAGGCCGGCAAGCTGCCGACGCGGCTGGCGCTGACCTTCGACGACCGCATCAGCTTCGTGCTGACCGAGAAGCTCGAGATCAAGCGGCTGGATTTCCTCGATGTGGTGCGCGACCAGATCGAGGGCGAGCAGGAAGACAAGGAAGCGCTGTTCAACGCCGAGTTTGCGCTGATGACCGGCGAGCTGGCGCATCTGCTGCCGGCCGTGGTCGAGGCGCTGGGAGGCGAGATCGGTGTCGAGCCGGTCGCTGCGACCGAGCCGCGCCCGGCCGCTGCCACGGCGTCGGCGTCGGAGCCCCAGCCGGAAGGCGTTGCGGCCTACGATCCGCCGTTCTGAGCCGGAAGGCATCCCTCTGCGGTCCGGCGCAGGGGGATGCTTCTGGGTGTACACAAGATTTAAGTAATTAAAAGAATATAAAGATCATGTACCTCAGGTTTCTGTGGATAAGCCTGTTTTTCCCTTTCCATACAGACGCTTGAGAGGCCTATAAGGCGGTGCAGAAAGCGCCTTGCAGCGAAGGACCGATTGTTGATGAAAATCCGCCCTGTCGATCTTCGGCCGCTTATCCACAGACCGTGCCACTGCCCCACCACAGTTTGTCCACTGCGCCTGCGGGCCGCTAGACATGCCTGAAGGCGGACTGCCGAAGCGCGAAATCGACCCGGTTGCAGCCGCACGCGGGCAGCAGGACGCCGCGCCGCAGCGCTGGGCGCTGTGGCGGCTCGACGACAACGGCAACCGCTTCCTGATGGAGACTTTCGATTCGCGCGAGCGCGCGGAGGCCGCCGCCCGCGACTACACGGCGCGGGGGCACAAGCAGACTTACTGGGTGGAACGAGGCTGAACGCCTGCGTGACGGACGCGGGGAAGACCACGATTCATGGAATGCCCTTGAGTCGTGGTCGGTCCGAAGCCGGGCGCATTCAGCTTATGCCAGCACTTCGCCATGCTCCCGCGTGGCGTGGAAGGTCACCTTGGGCCATTTCTCGGCCGTCACTTCCAGGTTGTAGCGGCTGGTGGCCAGATAGACCGGGTTGCCGTCGATG
>JAFEFM010000296.1 GCA_018240585.1 Pseudomonadota bacterium | reverse complement strand
GTCGCGCTGCTGCGCGCGCAGGGCATCCATGCGCTGACGCTGCACGGCGACATGGAACAGCGCGAACGCGACCAGGTGCTGATCCGCTTCGCCAACCGCAGTTGCTCGGTGCTGGTGGCGACCGACGTCGCAGCGCGCGGCCTCGACATCGCCCAGCTCGAGGCGGTGATCAACGTCGACATGACACCCGACCCCGAAGTGCACATCCACCGCATCGGCCGCACCGGTCGCGCCGACGAGGCGGGCTGGGCGCTGTCGCTGTGCAGCACCGTCGACCGCCGCCGTGTGGCCGCGATCGCGCAGCTCAGCGGCATCGAGCCGGAATGGCACGACCTCGCCGAGCTGCCGGCCGGCGAAGACGCGCCGCTGGTGCCGCCGATGGTGACGCTGCAGATCCTCGGCGGACGCAAGGACAAGATCCGCCCCGGCGACGTGATGGGCGCGCTGGGCGGCGAGGCCGGACTCACGCGCGAGCAGGTCGGCAAGATCACCGTGACTGACCAGTCCACCTATGTCGCCGTCGCGCGCGACATCGCGCCCCAGGCCGTGCGCCGGCTCGCCGCCGGCAAACTGAAGGGGCGCGCGGTGAAAGTGCGGGTGCTGGACGACGCGGACTGACGTCCGCGCGGCGGCGCTACAGATCCAGTTGCAGCGCCGCCAGCCGCGCGTACAGCCCGCCCTGGCGGCGCAGGTCGGCGGGCGTGCCGGTCTCGACGATGCGCCCGCCGTCGAGCACGACGATGCGATCCACCCGCTGCACCGTCGCCAGGCGGTGGGCGATCACGATCGTGGTGCGGCCCTGCATGGCGGCATCGAGACCCTGCTGCACCAGGATCTCGGATTCGGCGTCGAGCGCGCTGGTGGCTTCGTCGAGCAGCATCAGCCGCGCATCCTTCAGGATGGCGCGCGCGATCGCGATGCGCTGGCGCTGCCCGCCCGACAGCCGCGTGCCGCGTTCGCCGAGGAAGGTGTCGTAGCCCTCGGGCAGGCGCGCGATGAATTCGTCGGCCGCGGCCGCGCGCGCCGCCTGGCGCACCTCGTCGTCGCTGGCGTCGCGGCGGCCGTAGCGGATGTTCTCCAGCGCGCTGGCGGAGAAGATCACCGGCTCCTGCGGCACGATGGCGATGTCGCGGCGCAGGTTGTGCAGCGACAGTTCGCGGATGTCCTGGCCGTTGATGCGGATGCCGCCGGCCGACACCTCGTAATAGCGCAGCAGCAACTGGAACAGGCTCGTCTTGCCCGCCCCGGAGGGCCCCACCAGCGCCACCCGCTCGCCCGGCGCGATGTCGAGGCAGATATCGTCCAGCGCGCGCACCGACGGCCGCGCCGGATAGCAGAAGCCGACATGATCGAAGCAGATCGACAGCCTTTCTGCCCGCACCGGCGTCTTCGGCACGGCCGGCTCGCGGATCGCCGACTCGGCGTGCAGCAGCTCCAGCAGGCGCTCGGTGGCGCCGCTGGCGCGCATCACGTCGCCCCACACCTCGGCCAGCGTGCCCACGCCGCCCGCCACCAGCGCCGCATACAGCACGAAGGCGCCGAGCTCGCCGACGCTGAGCGCGCCCGCCTGCACCTGGCGCGCGCCGATCCACAGCACGAACACGATGGTCCCCATCACGGCCGAGATGACCACCGCCGTCATCGCCGCACGCACCCGGGTGCGGCGCACCGCGGTGACGAAGCTCGTCTCGCTGCGCTCGGCGAAGCGCCGCGCCTCGCTCGCCTCCTGGGTGTACGCCTGCACGGTGGGCATGGCGTTGAGGATCTCGCCCGCCAGTGCCGACGCGTCGGCGATGCGATCCTGCGACTCGCGCGACAGCGCGCGCACGCGGCGGCCGATGAGCGCGATCGGCACCGTCAGCAGCGCCATCAGGCCGAGGATCAGCGCGAACAGATGCAGGCTGGTCACCGCCAGCATCGCCATGCCGCCGCCGAACTGGAACAGGCTGCGCAACCCCATCGACACCGAACTGCCCACCACCGTCTGGATCAGCGTGGTGTCGCCGGTCAGGCGCGACAGCACTTCGCCCGTCTGCAGCGTCTCGAAGAACTGCGGCGACTGGCCCAGCACGCGCGCATACACCGCGCTGCGCAAGTCGGCCGTCACGCGCTCGCCCACCCACGACACCGTGTAATAGCGCGCCGCCACCGCCGCCGCCCAGAACACCGCGAGGCCCGACAGCGCGAGGAAATTCCCGTCCAGCGTGGTCGTGCCCAGCAGCCCGCCGCCGGGCGCGACGCCCTTGCCGAAGCCGGAATCGATCAGGTCCCGGAACGCCAGCGGCACCAGCAGGATGGTGGCCGAACCCAGGCACAGCAGCACGAAAGCCAGCGCGATGCGGGCGCGGTAAGGCCGCAGGAAGGGTGCGAGGCC
>JAFEFM010000295.1 GCA_018240585.1 Pseudomonadota bacterium | reverse complement strand
TCGTCATCGGCGCGCCGGGCGCGCTGCTCGGGCTGCTGCTGTGGTTTTCCGTGCGCAGCCCGACGGCTCCGGCGCAGGCCGTGGCGGCGAGCCGCAGGGCGCAGGAAAGCTGGCGCGCGACGCTGCTCCAACTGCTTGCGACGCCTCCGTTTCTGCTCATCGTCGCGGCCGGAACCCTCGCTGCAGTCATGGGCTACGCGATCGGCACCTGGAATCCGAGCTTCCTGATCCGTTCGCACGGCCTCACGATGCAACAGGCGGGCCTGCTCGTCGGCCTCGGCGGCGGTATCAGCGCGACGCTGGGAACCCTGCTCTGCGGCAGCGTGACCGACCGCATGGTCGCGCGCGACCCGGCCTGGCAACTGGTCGTTCCGATGATCGGTTGCCTGCTCAGCGTCCCGCTCGGGCTCGCCTTCTACCTGTGGCCCACCGGCATCGCCTTTCAACTCGGCTCACTGCCCGTCCCGACCGCCTTCCTGTTCTATCTCGCGTTCAGCTTCACGGCGACCTGGTGGTCGGTGCCCTGCTTCGGTGCCATCAGTCATCTGTTCCCGGCCGATCGCCTGGCGCAGGCCACGGCGATCTTCGTGATGTCGATGACCCTGCTGGGCGTCGGACTCGGGCCGATCATCGTCGGCTCGCTGAGCGATTTCCTCAACCCGCGTCTCGGCCAGGAGGCCCTGCGCTACGCGCTGGCGAGCTCGGTACTTCTTTACCTGCTGACGTCCGCGTGCCTGTTCGCGGCCGTCCGGCCTTACCGCCAGCAACGGCTCGGCGCCACGGCAAACGGCGCCGCCGTGGCGCTGGCCAGCACCTGACAAGCCGATTCCACATCCGAAAGCCAAGCCGGAGACTCACCGATGACCTCACCCGACCTGCCGATTCCCCTGGACCAGTTTGCCGACCTCGACAGCGGCATGCGCCTGCACTACCTCGACGTCGGCCAGGGGCCGGTCGTCGTCTGGCTGCACGGCAGCGGCCCGGGCGCGAGCGGCTACAGCAACTTCAAGGGCAACTACCCGGCGTTCGCGGAGGCCGGCTTCCGCAACATCGTGCTCGACCTGCCCGGCTTCGGCCGCTCGGACAAGCCCGCCGACGCGCACTACAACCTGGATTTCTTCGTCTCCAACCTGAACGCCTTCCTGAAGAAGATCGGCGTGGCCCGCTGCACGCTGCTTGGCAACTCGCTGGGCGGCGCGATCGCGCTCGGGCAGGCGCTGGCACATCCCGAGACAGTGGAACGGCTGATCCTGATGGCGCCCGGCGGCGTCGAGGAGCGCGAGACCTACTTCAAGATGGAAGGCATCCTGCGCATGGTGGAAACCTTCGCCAAGGGCCCGATGGGCCCTGCCGAGATGCGCCACGTGATGAGCCTGCAGGTGTTCGACCCGTCGTTGCTCGACGACAGCATCATCAACGAACGTGCGGCCATCGCACCGTCGCAGCCGGCCAACCTGTTCTCCACCATGATGGTGCCCAACATGACCGGGCGACTGCACGAGATCCGCGTGCCGATCTTCGGTTTCTGGGGCACCGACGACAAGTTCAACCCGCACACCGGCGCGCTGAAGCTGATCGAGAACGCCCCGGACGCACGCATGATCCTGCTCAACCGCTGCGGCCATTGGGTGCAGGTGGAACACCGTGAGCTTTTCAACCGCAGTTGCATCGACTTCCTGACCAAGGGGTAAGACAGACCATGGGAGCTTTCGACAACCTGCTGCAGCCCGGCCGCATCGGCACCATGGAAGTGCGCAACCGCATCGTGATGGCGCCGATGGGGTCCAACTTCGCCGAATCCGACGGCACCTGCGGCGAACGCATCCAGGCCTACTACGAAGCCCGCGCCGCGGGCGGCGCCGGCCTGCTGACGATGGGCGTGGGCGCGATCGCCTATCCGCACGGCACCGCCGAGCCCTACCAGGTCGGCCTGTCGGACGACAAGTTCATCCCTGGCCTGAAGGGCATCGTCGACCGCGTCCACAAGCATGGCGCAAAGATCGGCATCCAGCTCCAGCACGCCGGCAAGACCTCGGTGCGCGACCTCGCCGAAGGCCGCGAGCTGTGGGTGCCGTCGATGCCGCCGGCGGTCAAGACCGACATGTTCGCCGCGCTCACTCAGGAGGAGCTCGGCGCCTTCATCAGCTCTTCCAAGGGCCGCGAGAAGGCGGGCGTGAAGATCCGTGTGATGGACAAGGCCGACATCGCGCAGATGATCGAGTGGTTCGCCGCCGCGGCGGACCGCGCCAAACGCGCCGGCTTCGACGGCGTGGAAATCCACGCTGCGCACACCTACATCATCGCCGGCTTCCTGTCGGGCTACTTCAACAAGCGCGACGACGAATACGGCGGCTCGATCGAGAACCGCGGCCGCTTCCTGCGCGAGGTGATCGCCGCGGTGCGCCAGCGCGTCGGCGCCGACTACCCGGTGTGGCTGCGCCTCGACGCCTGTGAGCTGCGCATGGACGGCGGCATCACCCTGGAAGAGGCCAAGGTCTTCGCGCGCATGGCCGAAGCCGCCGGCTGCGATGCCGTCAGCGTCTCGGCCTACGCCAACACCAGCACTGGCGTCGCCTTCACCGAAGCGCCGCTGGTGCAACAGAAGGCCGGCTTCCTGCAATGGGCCGCCGAGATCAAGGAAGCGGTGAAGATCCCGGTGATCGCCGTCGGCCGCCTCGAACCGGAAGTCGCCGACAACGCTGTCGCCGCCGGCCAGTGCGACTTCGTCGCCATGGCGCGCAAGATGCTTGCCGACCCCGAACTGCCCAACAAGCTGATCGAGAACCGCCCCGAAGACATCCGGCCCTGCATCTACTGCTACGCCTGTGTCAGCCAGATCTTCATCAACCAGCGCGTCAAATGCGCGGTGAACCCGATGACCGGCCACGAGGCCGAGATCCGGCTCGTGCCGGCTGAGAAGCCCGGCCACGTACTGGTCGTCGGCGGCGGCCCGGCCGGCATGGAGGCCGCCCGCGCCGCCGCCCTGCGCGGCCACAAGGTCACGCTGGTCGAGCGTGGCAGCCGGCTGGGGGGCACGCTGTTCTTCGCCGCGCTGGCCTATGCCGAGAACGGTGCCCTGCTCGACTACCTGACGACGCAGATGAAGAAGCTGCACGTCGACGTGCGCCTGAACACCGTCGCCACGCCCGAACTCATCCGCCAGCTTGGCGCCACCGCGGTGATCGTCGCCACCGGTGCCGAACGCAACGCCCCGCCGATTCCGGGCGCCGAGCTGGACCACGTGTGGTCGGGCGACGAGCTGCGCCGCCTCATGACCGACGACCGCGCCGACGAGATCGCCAAGCGCAAGCTGTCCTTCACCCAGCGCACGCTGATGAAGGCCGGCAGCCTGGTCGGCGTCACCGACAGCACCGACGCCATCCAGAACCTGTCGCGCGTGTGGATGCCGCTGGGCAAGAAGGTCGCCATCATCGGCGGCGGCCTGGTCGGCATCGAGCT
>JAFEFM010000294.1 GCA_018240585.1 Pseudomonadota bacterium | reverse complement strand
TCTCCGCCAGGCAGCCGTCGATGGTGGACGAGGCCTGATGATGGAAGACATCCACGCCGGCGACGCCGGCTACGAGCAGGCCACGCCGGTCTGGGCCGTCTTCGGCGACCTGATGTCCGGCCTGCTGGGCGCCTTCGTGCTGATCCTGGTCGGCGTGCTGGGCGTGCAGCTCGAGCTGGCGAGCACGCTGGAGGCGGAAGTGCAGAAGCGCCACGTCGAGGAGCAGCGGCGCGTGGCGCTCGAGCAGGCGCTGGCCGGCCCGCTCGCCGCCGGCCGGGTGACGCTCAACGACGGCCGCATCGGCATCAGCGGCAGCGTGCTGTTCGCGCTGAACTCCGCCGAGCTGCAGCCAGAAGGCCGGCAACTGCTGAAGAGCCTGGCGCCGCCGCTGGCCGCCTACCTCGCCACCCGCGACGAGCTGCTGATGGTGAGCGGCTTCACCGACGACCGCCCGATCCGCGACAGCAACCGCCAGTTCGCCGACAACTGGGAGCTGTCGGCACAGCGCGCGCTGACGGTGACGCGCGCGCTGATCGACGCGGGCATCCCGTCCGCCGCGGTCTTCGCCGCCGCCTTCGGCCCCGAGCAGCCGGTCGCCTCCAACGCCGACGACGAAGGCCGCTCGCGCAACCGCCGCGTGGAAATGGCGCCGGTGCCCCGATCGGCGCGCAGCGACAGGCCGGCCGGGTGATACGGATGGCAGCACGCAGGTTTCTGTGGGGGTGGCGACAGCTGGGATCGCGCGGGTGCGGGCAGCGCGGGCGCTTCCGGTCGCGGTCGAGCCCGCTCCTACACGGCGGGACGCGCGTGCATGCCCGGTGATCGCCTGCCAGAGGGATTCGCGGCGATGATCGAGGCGCTGCGCGCGCAGGGCGCGGAGCGCTTCGATCCTGCCGGCTTCCGCTTCATCGAAGCGCTCGCGCGGCGGGCTGCGGCGCAGCCGGAAGATGCCCGCCGAGTGGTGGAACGCCGGCTGGCCAGCGCGCTGGCGCAGTTCCGCGAGAAGTTCGAACGGGCTCGCGCCGACGCTGGCGAGGTGCTGGCCGGCGCCACCACCCGCTTCCCGGAAGCCGCCGACGCGCTGCACCAGCGCCACGATGCGGCCGACTTCAGCGCGCTGCAGCGCCTGGCCGCGCGGCTGGAAACCCGCGGCGGTCCCAGCCCGCTGGCCGCCCTGCTCGCCCACGCCGGCCAGCCTGCGAACCCGCCGCCGGCAACCGCCGCGGCGGGCATACCCGTCACCCATCCGCCACGCGAACTGAAGTCCCTGCGGCAGTTCCGCCGCACCTGGTCGAAGCTCAATGTCGAGCGCCAGCTCTCCCATGCCGTCGCGCGCGCGCCCGACAACGCCGGCCCGCTCAACTCGCACCACCTTGCGCTGCAGGCACTCACGCAGATGCGCGAGCTGTCGCCGGCCTATCTCGAGCAGTTCCTGTCCTACATCGACGCGCTGCAATGGCTGGACGAGGCC
>JAFEFM010000293.1 GCA_018240585.1 Pseudomonadota bacterium | reverse complement strand
AAGCCGGCTGTCTGGTGTTTATACGTATAAACAGCCTGATCATGCTAGTCCCGCGCCTCCTCGTTCTCGGCTGGAGCACTACCCTTCGACGTGTCATCCTCATTGAACTCTTCGGCGACCGTTGCCAGCAGCTCCTCGAGCGCCATCGCAAACTTGACGCGCTTCGACGGCTCGACGCTGATGTTGACTTCGAACGCGTCGCCGCGCCGCTTGTAGTAGCCGTTCTTGTAGCGAACCTGTTTTGAGGCCGTCGGTGTCTTGCTCGTCTTCGGTTCAAGCAAAGCCTGGGTCTGATTCACAAGCCAGGCATGGGTGTGATTCTCTTCTGCAAACTTCACTGCAAGCCGGACGGCCTGTCGGAGGCCGACCTTGTCGGCAACTTTGCTCAACTGGTATGCGGCGTTGGCGCCAAAACGTGTTGGTGCGCCTTTGATAATCTCGACGACATCGGGGGGCAGCTTCGAAAACGCCCGATAAAATGTCATCTGCGATCGAGAAACGCCCGCTCTGCGCGCGACATCGGCCGACGTCTCGCCAGCGGCAATGAGCTTCTCGTAGAACAGTGCCCGATCAAGGTCGCAGTGTTGCTCGCGCTCTTCGTTCTGTTGATAGCCGAACCAGGCTGATTCTTCGAGTGTCAGGTTGTCGTGAACTTCTGCGAGAAGTTCTTCGAGAACCCGATGCTCCAGGCACGATTGAACGCGTGTCCAGCCGTCCGCGATAATGAATCGGCCGTCCTGATCCGGGTTCGGGATGACGTGGATCGGGTCGTGCTGCCCTTGCGTGCGGAGCGCCTCTGCGCGATCCCGGATCATTTCGGGGGTGTAAACCTCACGCGGAGCAAGGGGGTTCGGATCGATGAGTCGTACATCGATCATCATGAGGTTCCGGCCTGATCCGTTCGTGGAAATCGGGACGGCTTTGGGTGGCAGCGCAGATGTGACCTTGAGTGGTGGCACGATCTGCCCGATTGCCTCCTCGGGAACGATGGGCTGATGAGAGATGACAGCGAATTCTTCGGGCTCGGCATGAGGCGATGTCGATGGAACGACGGCGCCTGACTTGATCAAGCCCGATATCTTATAGGGTGCACGCTTGGCCATCGTCAGCGCTCCGTGTCAACTTTCGGCAAGCCGGGTTGAGTGATTCCGAAGCTCAGGATCAGGCTCTTCGCGACATCGATGATCGCGATCGATCCTGCGGAACTCGGATCGGATTCGACAAGTGGAACGGCCTCGCGCGTCTGCGGATTGAGTTGGCGGGAGAAACCGCTGAATGTCGGGACGATCGAGTCGTTCAGCATGGTGCCGTACTTGCTGTACAGAAAACCCATCGATTCACGCACATGCTTGAGCTGAGGGTGATACTTGTTGATCACGACTTCGAGACCAATCTTTGCACCCGTCATCGCCTCGATTTCAGCCAAGTTTGACGACAGGGAATCAAGCGCGCGCAGACAACTTCCCTCTGGTTCGACGACCGTCAGGACTTTCCCGGATTCTTTGGCTGCGTAAGAGAATGCGAGTCCGATCGGAGTGGTGCCCGGAGCTGTATCCACAACGATGACATCGTAATTTTCTGAGAGAAAGGCGCCGTTGCGCTTGAGGAAAAGCAGCGCGCGTTCGTGGCTCGCCATGGCCGTGACGAGTGACGCGTCAGCCTCGGCAAGCGTGATGTCCGACGGGATGACGTCGAGGAACCCCCCCTCGTACACGTGAACGATCGCCTCGGATAGATCGGTATCCGGGTCAGCAGACTTCTTGACCAGAAAGTGCCCAATGTGTTTGATCGTCGTGTCGAAGGTGGACTCGACCCCCAGCAAGTTCGAAGCGGTCGCCTGCGGATCCGCGTCAATCACCAGAACGCGATACCCCATCAACGCTAGCGCCGTTGCAGCATTGACCGAGATCGACGTCTTCCCGACGCCCCCCTTCGTCATTCGGGTCATGATGATCGGAGGAATGGCCCCGGTCTT
>JAFEFM010000292.1 GCA_018240585.1 Pseudomonadota bacterium | reverse complement strand
GTCCGTGTTCGAGGACGTCGTCAATGAATTGCTGGAACCCGCCGACCGCGAACGCCGCATCGACACCGACGGCGGCCTGGAATCGGGCTACTTCGCGCTCGACGCGGTGCGCATGCTTGACGGCGAGATCTGGGGCCAGGGCTTCCCCGCGCCGACGTTCGACGACGTTTTCCGCGTCGAGCGCCAGCGCCTGCTGAAGGACAAGCACCTCAAGCTGGAGCTGTCGCGCAACGGCACGCGCTACGACGCCATCCAGTTCAACCACGCTGACGGCGCCGCGGCGCAGATCCGCGCCGCCTACCGGCTGGGCGTCAACGAATACAACGGCGTCGCCTCGGTGCAGTTGATGCTGGAGCATTTCGAGGCGGCCTGAGCCTGCCGCACCCGCCTGCCGTTCCCCGCGCGGAGCGCTGCCTCCGGCGGCCCCCTCCTGTTGATCCTGGTGCACTTTTGGTGCAGCGCCCCAAAATCGTGCATCGCATTTGTGCGACCGGCAGCAACTGCCGGCATGCGCATCACCTCCGCATCCGCCCCGAATCGGCCTCAATCCCTTGCTCGGCGGCGAGTTTGTTGTGCACTGCAGCAAACTGGCACGTCTGGTGCTTTACAAGCCTCGACGTCGCCGCAATGGCAGCTCGACGCCCGCCGCATCCGGCGCCGTCCTGCACCTGCGCGACAGCAGGGCCCCACCATCACCATGCAAGGAGACGTTGCCATGACCATCTTCAATGCCTATCAGGCCCGCTACGAAGCGGCACGTGAAGAAGAAATGTCGCTGCAGGAGTATCTGGAACTCTGCCGTCGCGACCGCACCGCCTATGCCACGGCGGCCGAGCGCATGCTGATGGCGATCGGAGAACCCGAACTCGTCGACACCCGGCTCGATCCGCGGCTGTCGCGCATCTTCTCCAACAAGGTGCTCAAGCTCTACCCCGCCTTCCGCGATTTCTACGGCATGGAAGAGGCGATCGAGCAGATCGTCTCCTACTTCCGCCACGCCGCGCAGGGCCTGGAAGAAAAGAAGCAGATCCTCTACCTGCTGGGGCCGGTCGGCGGCGGCAAATCGTCCCTGGCCGAAAAGCTCAAGAGCCTGATCGAGAAGGTGCCGTTCTACGCGGTGAAGGGTTCGCCGGTGAACGAGTCGCCGCTGGGGCTGTTCGACGTCAATGAAGATGGCCGCATCCTGGAAGAGGACTACGGCATTCCGCGCCGCTACCTCAACCGGATCATGAGCCCGTGGGCGGTGAAGCGCCTGAACGAGTTCGGCGGCGACATCACCCGATTCCGCGTGGTCAAGCTCACCCCTTCGGTGCTCAAACAGACCGCGGTAGCCAAGACCGAGCCGGGCGACGAGAACAACCAGGACATCTCGTCGCTGGTGGGCAAGATCGACATCCGCAAGCTCGAGCAATTCTCTCAGGACGACCCGGACGCCTACAGCTACTCCGGCGGCCTGTGCCTCGCCAACCGCGGGCTGCTTGAATTCGTCGAAATGTTCAAGGCGCCGATCAAGGTGCTGCACCCGCTGCTGACCGCCACCCAGGAAGGCAACTACAAGGGCACCGAAGGCTTCGGCGCGATTCCGTTCGACGGCATCGTGCTCGCCCACTCCAACGAATCGGAATGGGCGGCGTTCAAGAACAACAAGAACAACGAGGCCTTCCTCGACCGCATCTACACCGTCAAGGTGCCCTACTGCCTGCGTGTGTCCGACGAGATCCGCATCTACGAGAAGCTGCTCGCCCACAGCTCGCTGTCGGAAGCGCCCTGCGCCCCCGACACGCTGAAGATGATGGCGCAGTTCTTCATCCTGTCGCGGCTGAAGGAGCCCGAGAACTCCAGCATCTTTTCCAAGATGCGGGT
>JAFEFM010000291.1 GCA_018240585.1 Pseudomonadota bacterium | reverse complement strand
TGTTCCTCAGCGACCCCTTCATCTTCCTGTTCTGGATCTTCATCATCCTCACCACCTTCGTGTGGGGTCGCGGCCTGTTCTGCGGCTGGATGTGCCCGTTCGGTTCGCTCTCCGAGCTGATCTACAAGGTCGCCGGCGCCATCGGGCTGAAGCGCTTCCAGTTCGCGCTGCCGATGAAATGGCACAACCGCCTGAAGTGGATCAAATACGCGGTGTTCTTCTGCCTGCTCGCGGTGTCGGTGTTCTCGATGGGCCTGGCGGAGATGCTCGCCGAGGTGGAACCCTTCAAGACCACCTTCCTCGTCGGCATGTTCAACCGCAGTTGGCCCTACACCCTGTTCGTGGCGGTGCTGCTCGGCCTGTCGATCTTCATCGAGCGGCCGTTCTGCAAGTACCTGTGCCCGCTCGGCGCCTCGCTCGCGATGCCCTCCACGTTCAGGTGGTTCGGTCTCAAGCGCAAGCAGGAGTGCAGCACCTGCAAGGCCTGCGCCGTGGGATGCGGTTCGCTGGCGATCGACGAACACGGCCGCATCGATCATCGCGAATGCATGCACTGCCTCGACTGCATGGTCCTGTACACCGACGAGCACGCCTGCCCTCCGCTGGCGCAGGAGCGGAAGCGCCGTACCAAGGCCGGCCTGCCGCTGACGCCGATCGGCAAGGACGGCTACTACATCCCGATCAAACCGGTGCCGGCCGCCAAGGCCTGAGCGCCGTCACATCGACGAGGAGCGCATCATGATCGATCCCCGCAGCATGACCGAACCGGTGACACCGCCCTATGCCGGCGGCGCCCTGGCGCACATCGGCGCCGAAATCTGGGACCACCTGTGGCCCTGGAGCCGTAGCGGCTTCCAGCGCCAGCGCGCAATCCAGGCGGCGGGCCTGGCGCTCGCGCTCGCCGCCACCCTGGTCTGGGTGCTGGCGGCGCTGGGCAACAACCTCACGCCCGGCGCAATCATCGGCTGGTGGTTCGGCTGGAGCGTGTTCGAAGTGGTGGTACGCCTCGGCTCCAAGCCCTATGTGAAGGAGGGCCCGTGGTGGGGCCAGCGCTACCGCAAGGCGAGCGTGATGGACATGATCTGCTACGTCGGCTTCAAGAACCTGCTGATCGGTGCGACGCTGTTCATCGGCCTGAAGAGCCTCGGTCTGCTGGTGATCTGAAGCCGTCGCCCGCCAGGAAGCCGCCCGC
>JAFEFM010000290.1 GCA_018240585.1 Pseudomonadota bacterium | reverse complement strand
GTTCGGGCACGGTGTCGAACAAGCAGGGCGACCTGTGGGGCTCGTCGATCGAGCACGGCGGCGTCGGCTACTGCTGCCTGGCCGAAGTGCGCACCTACGAGACGATCGAGCAGGGCAAGCCGACCACCCCCTTCATGCGCGACGGCGACGTGGTGCGCATCGAGATGTGCGATCGCGACGGGTGCAACGTCTTCGGCACGATCGAGAACCGGGTGGCGGCGATCAAGGGCTGAGGCGATGAAGCTCTACACCTATTTCCGCAGCTCCGCGGCGTTCCGCGTGCGCATCGCGCTGAACCTGAAGGGGCTCGCGTACGACGCGGTGCCGGTGCATCTGGCGCGCGGCGGCGGCGAGCAGCACCAGCCCGGCTACCGGGCGCTGAATCCCGCCGGCCTGGTGCCGGCGCTGGAGAATGACGGGCAGGTGCTGACGCAGTCGCTGGCGATCATCGAGTATCTCGATGAAACCCATCCGCAGCCGCCGTTGCTGCCCGGTGCGCCGGCCGATCGGGCGCGCATCCGCGCCATCGCCCAGGCCATCGCCTGCGACATCCACCCGATCAACAACCTGCGCGTGCTGCAATACCTGCAGCGCGATCTGGGGGCGAACGACGCGCAGAAGAACGCCTGGTATCGCCACTGGATCGAGGTCGGCCTTGCGGCGGTGGAGGCGATGCTGGCGGGCGACGCGCGCACCGGCACGTTCTGCCATGGCGACACGCCAACGCTGGCCGATTGCTGCCTGGTGCCGCAGGTGTTCAATGCGCGGCGCTTCGACTGCAGCCTCGAGCCCTATCCGACGATCACGCGCATTGCGGCGCGCTGCGAGTCGCTGGAGGCCTTCCGCAAGGCGGCGCCGGCCAATCAGCCGGATGCCGAGTAGGGGGGGCAGGTCGCGCAGCCGAGGGTCGCGCAGGCCGCGCGGCCCGCGCCTAGACGCCCCAGGTGACCGGCACGCCTTCCTTGTGCGCCGCCTCGAGCATGTCGAGCAGCGGCCAGGCGCGTTGAGCGAAGCCGACCGGCGCGGCCATGCCGGTGCGCCCGGCTTCGCGGTCGGCGGCCTCGCTGGCTTCGGTGCGCGCGGCCTGGCGGGCGCGGTCTTCGTCGATGGCGGCGCGCAGGCTGGCGATGGCGGCCGGCAACTGCTCGACGGTGACGATGCCCTTGCTGTCCTCAGGGTCCTTGCCCAAGACGGCGATGAGCTGCTTCGCGATGTCGCCGAACATGATGACGTCGGCGCTGGCAGCGGATTTGAACGTGACCAGCATGTCTCTT
>JAFEFM010000028.1 GCA_018240585.1 Pseudomonadota bacterium | reverse complement strand
CTCGACCGCCTCGAAGGTGTCGTCGTCGTTCTCGGCTTCGGCCAGTTCGTACAGGTCCTTCAGGTCGCGCGCCTGGGCGTCGATCTTCTGCAGCGTGACCACCACGTCCTCGAGCTGGCGCTTCTCCTTGCCCAGCTCCTGCGCGCGCTCGGCATTGTTCCACACGGCCGGATCTTCCAGCGCGCGATTGACCTCTTCGAGCTTCGATGCTTTCACATCGTAGTCAAAGATACCTCCGTAGTTCGCGACCCCGGGCGCTGAGGTCGGCGAGTTTTTCGGCGATGGCATTGAGGCGTTCGGCGTCCATGGAACTGCTCCGGCTGAATCTGGGAAACCGCGAATTATACTGGCACCGGGCAGCCCGGCGGCTAATTGCCGCGCTTCCGCGTCCGCAGGGGAGTGTGTCGACGGCAGAGGCCGCCGACCGGGCGAGTCCGGGGCAGCCTGTCTGCGTGGAGATCGATGCGGGGAGTCGGAGATATGCGCCGTTCAGTTGTGATGGGCCTCGTGTTGGGATTTCTCGTCGCCGGTGGTCATGCACAGGCCGATGCCCCGCCGAGGGAAGCGGTTCCGGTGATGGTCGGCGGTGAACCAGGACTGGATGCCTGCGCGTCGACCGGTATCGTCGCCGGGCTGCGCGGCGGCTCCGGGAGCTTCCTGGCGCTTCGACGCGGGCCGGCGCTGCGTTTCGCGATCACCGATCGGCTCCGGAACGGCACACGGCTGTGGCTTTGCGATGCGCGCGGCGGCTGGCTGGGTGTCGTTTATGCGGCGGACGGCCGCGACTGCGGCGTGTCCTCACCGCTGCCGGCGCGCCGGCCTTACCGCGGTTCGTGCGCTTCGGGCTGGGTGTCCGAGCGCTTCGTGCGTCGCGAGGCCGGCTGATACCGGGCTTCGGTCGCGTGCGGGGGCGCGGCGCTCGCTTCGTCCGGCTTGAAGGACGTTGCGGCCGTATGGGCTCAGGCTTCGTTCTGCGACAGCACCTTGCCCTGCTTGTCGGCCAGCCGGACGATGCCGGTGGGAGCGGGCACGGTTCGCGGCCAGCGCGCCTGCACCAGGCGGCCGCGGGCAAGCCGGGTGATGGTCACCGCGTTGCTCTGGTTGCCGCCCAGGATGTGATAGGCCTCGTCGTCCTCCGCCCAGTAGAAGCCGACATGCCCCAGGCCGCTGGTCGGCGAGCCGCGCCAGAACACCATCACCGCCCCCAGTTGCGCGGTGGTCTTGAGGCCGAATTTCTCCCACGCGCGCGCGCCGAGCGGATTGTTCGGCAGCGCTTCGTCCGGAAGTTGCGACCCGATGCAATGCGCAACGAAGAGGCCGCACCACGGGATGTCGTCGTCGTTGTAGGACAGGATCTCGAGATCGTGCGCCCAGCCGAGGATCGCCTCGTTGGATCCCTTGCCGGGCTTCTCGCGCGTGCCCATCAGCTCGAAGGCGGTCTGCAGCCAGGGCATCGTGCCCGGGGTGTCGAAGCGCGCGCCTGCGGGCGCCGTGCCCCTGAAAAGCTTCTCGGCGGTTTTCGGGCCGACGATGCCGTCGGCCGCCAGCCCGTTCTTCTGCTGGAAGGCCTTGATCGCCGCGATGGTGTTCCTGCCGCGCACGCCGTCGATGGGGCCGGGGTCGAATCCGGCGGCCTTCAGGGCCGTCTGTATGTCG
Source organism: Pseudomonadota bacterium (assembly GCA_018240585.1). GTDB lineage: Bacteria > Pseudomonadota > Gammaproteobacteria > Burkholderiales > Rhodocyclaceae > Thauera. The sequence continues at coordinate 1,875 of JAFEFM010000028.1, read as the reverse complement.
CGTACATTCATGATTCCCCTCCGCGAAGTGGCGCGATCGTTGGCGGGCAGGCGGCCCGTGGCGATGAACTGTCTCAACATAGACAACGGCCGCGGACTTGCAAGATGAATCTTGGCCGCTGCGCCCGCCCTTGTCTGGCATCGTGTCGATTCGAACGCGGGGACTGTTCCGGCGCGGGGGCGCGTGCGATGGAATGCTGTCGATGGAGTGCGATTGCGCGCCTATAGTTAAGTCGATAATGGGGGAGGGAAAAATGAGTCGAAGGCTTGCCCTTGCGTTGATGTTGGCTTCCGCCGTGGGGTCGGCGGCCGGTGCGCCGGCGGCGCGCGATCCGGGGCGGGGAGAACTGCTGTACGCGACCCACTGCGACGCCTGCCACAACGTGCAGGTGCATTGGCGCGACAAGCAGGCGGTGAGCGACTGGAAAAGCCTCGAGTTCGAGGTGCGTCGCTGGCAGGGCGTCGCCGGCCTGGGTTGGAGCGACGCCGACATCGGCGAAGTCGCCCGCTATCTCAATGCGCTGCATTACCACTTTCCGCCGCGGACGCCCTAATGAACAGGCGCCGGCCGTCGGTTACCATTGCAGCCATGCTGAAGACAGAACGCATCAAGGCCATCTCGCTGGATCTGGACGACACCCTGTGGCCGATCTGGCCCACCATCGAGCGGGCGGAGCGGGTGCTCCACGACTGGCTCGCCGTCAATGCGCCGGCAACGGCCGCCCGCTATGCCAGCCCCCAGGCATTGCGCGAGGTGCGCGAAGCCGTCGGGCGGCAGCGCCCCGAGCTGGCGCACGACATGACGGCCCTGCGTCGCGAGTCGATCCGCATCGCCCTGTGCTCGGCTGGCGACGACCCCGGACTGGCCGGGCCGGCGTTCGACGTCTTCATCGCCGAGCGCCACAACGTCAGTTTCTATCCGGACGCGATGCCGGCGCTGGAATTCCTCGCCGCGCGCTACCCTCTGGTGAGCCTGTCGAACGGCAACGCCGAAGTTGCGCGGCTGGGGCTCGCGCCCTTCTTCGTCGCCAGCGTGGCCGCACGTGAAGTGGGGATCTCCAAGCCGGACCCCCGCATCTTCCATGTCGCCGCCCAGGCGGTGGGCGTGCAGCCGGAAGAGGTGCTGCACGTCGGCGACGATGCCTTGCTCGACGTGATCGCGGCGTGCGCCGCCGGCATGCAGGCGGCGTGGGTCAATCGCGGCGACGCACGGTGGCCGCATGAGGCGAAGCCGCATCTGGAACTGGCCGATCTGAGCGAGCTGGTTGCGGCGCTGGGGTAGCCTGCGCCTCGGAGGCGTGGCGCCGAGCGGCATCTGCCGCAGGCGTGCCCCGTCGGCGCCCGACCTGCTGCTTCCCCCTCAAGCCACCTCGACACCGGCCTGTCGCACGGGCCGTTCGACCCTGGCCTCGTGGATCAGGCGCGCTTCGCCGGCCTCGTCGACCGTCTCCAGCCGCACGGTGAAGCCCCATAGCCGGGCGATGTGCTTCATCACCTCCTCGGTGGTGCCGCCCAGCGGCCGGCGCTGGTGCTGCTGGTGGCGCAGGGTCAGCGAGCGGTCGCCGCGCAGGTCGACGTTCCACACCTGGATGTTGGGTTCGCGGTTGCCCAGGTTGTATTGCTCGGACAGGATCTGGCGCACGCGCTGGAAGCCCGACTCGTCGTGGATGGCCGACACTTTCAGGTTGGTCTCGCGGTCGTCGTCGAGTACCGCGAACAGGCGGAAGTCGCGCATCACCTTGGGCGACAGATACTGGGCGATGAAGCTCTCGTCCTTGAAGTTGCGCATCGCGAAGTCGAAAGTCTCGCGCCAGTCGCTGCCGGCGATCTCGGGGAACCAGCGGCGGTCTTCCTCGTCGGGGTCCTCGCAGATGCG
>JAFEFM010000289.1 GCA_018240585.1 Pseudomonadota bacterium | reverse complement strand
GGCGCGCCCGCGCCAGGATGGGATGATCCGCTGCGGCAGACGCCGGGGTCGCTGCAGGCTGTTCGGATTCGCGGATGGCAAAGGCGGTTTCGGTCATGGCGGGCCTCCTGGGATAAGGTTCTTCTGGTTGCGCGTTGCGTGTTCAGGTCTTGAAAGTTACGCGCAGGTGACGCACCGGCGAACCAATAAAAAATCAGATCGAATGCAGGAAAACGGGATAGATCCGGCCGGCGAACGCGCATGAGGATGCCGCGCCGAAAGGGCGGCCTGGCCATCGGTCGGCTCGTCGTGAATCGAGACGCCGTCGCCGCCCGTCAATCAGATATCGCGTCCCGCCAGGCGATTCAGCGTGAAGCGGGTGTGATGCCGGATCCGCGCCAGGGCGCCATGGCGCCCGCGCTGCGAATTCGCCTGGCTCGAGATGGCACCCAGGGGGACGTCGTCATGCACACGCTGCATGGCGACCAGCAGGTCGAGGCCGAACGGCCAGGGACCGTAGCCGGAGTCGGTGTTGATGTGTCCGGCATCGCCGATGTCCATCAGCCGACTGCCCCAGCGCTCGGCCCAGAATGCCGCGCTGTCGAACTTCACCCAGGGATCGTTGCGACTCGCGACCACGATGCTGGGACACTCCAGCGGCGTGTCGGGCAGCCAGGCCGCCACCGAGCTGCCTTCGTCGGCCATCTCGCGCAGGCCGAAGGGACCGAAGCGCTGCGGATCGGCAGGTGCGACGAGCAGCGCCCCCGCCACCTTCTCTGGCCGATCGGCAGCCGCCACCACGCTGGCAAGACAGCCATAGCTGTGCGCCACCAGAAACACCGCATGCGGCGCGGCATCGATTTCGTCGCGCACCGCACCCGCCCAGCGCGCGAGGACCGGCTGCTCCCAGTCGATGCCGCGCACCCGCTGCGCGCCGGCCAGCCGATGTTCGATCCAGGTCTGCCAGTGCAGCGGACCGCTGCCGTGAAAGCCGGGGACGATCAGGGTCGTGTGCTGCACGTCAGCCTCGCTCAGAGCGTGGCGATGGACACTTCAGTCGATTTCACCAGCGCAACGACGTCCGAGCCGGGCTTGAGCCCGAGTTCGTCCACCGAGCGCGTGGTGATGACCGAAGTCACGATGCCCGACGACGTCTGCACGTCGACTTCGCTGACGACGTCGCCGCGGATGATTTCCTTCACCTTGCCGCGAAACTGGTTGCGTACGTTGATGGCCTGGATGGTCATGATCACGATCCTCCGTTCAGCTTGTGTGGGTTACTTGGCGTAGATCTGGTCGAACACGCCGCCGTCGCCGAAGTGCGTCTTCTGCACCTTCTGCCAGCCGCCGAGCTCGTCGATGGTGAAGGTCTTCACCTTGGGGAAGCGCGCCACATCCTTGGGATCGGCGAGTTCGGGCTTGATCGGCCGGTAGTAGTGGCGGGCGGCGATGGTCTGGCCGACCGGCGAATACAGGTATTCGAGATAGGCCTGGGCGACCTTCTCGGTGCCGCGCTTCTTCGCCACGCCGTCGACCACGGTGACCGGCGGTTCGGCCAGGATCGTCACCGAGGGCACGACGATCTCGAACTTGTCGGGGCCGAGTTCGTTCACCGACAGGAAGGCTTCGTTCTCCCACGCCAGCAGCACGTCGCCGATGCCGCGCTGCACGAAGGTGTTGGTCGC
>JAFEFM010000288.1 GCA_018240585.1 Pseudomonadota bacterium | reverse complement strand
TCCAGCAACCCGAACAGGGCTGCGGGCTCGACGGCCTGTTGCGCAGCCGCGCGCAGGATCTGTCCGGCATCCTCAACGGGGTCGATGACGCGGTCTGGAACCCGGCCACCGACCGCCTGCTGGCCGCCCGCTACGACGCCACCGGCCTCGAGGCCAAGGCCGGCTGCAAGGCCGCGCTGCAGCGCGAACTGGGCCTGCAGGCCGCCGCTGCATCGCCCATCTTCTGCGTGGTGAGCCGGCTCACCGAGCAGAAGGGCCTGCACCTGGTGCTGCAGGCGCTGCCGGAACTTGTCGCCAAGGGCGCGCAATTCGCCCTTCTGGGCAGCGGCGATGCGGGCCTCGAGGCCGCCTTTCGCAGCGCCGCAGAAGCCAGCCCGAGTGCGGTCGCGGTCAGGCTGGGCTACGACGAAGCTTACGCCCATCGCCTGATCGCCGGCAGCGACGTGATCATGGTGCCGTCACGTTACGAACCCTGCGGCCTCACCCAGCTCTACGGCCTCAAGTACGGCACGCTGCCGCTGGTGCGCCGGGTCGGCGGCCTGGCCGACACCGTGGCCGACACCCGGCTCGAGACGCTGGACACCGATGCCACCGGCTTCGTCTTCGACGACTTCTCCGCCGCCGGCCTGCTGCAGGCTGCAGACCGGGCGCTGGCGCTATACCGCCGCCCGGGCGACTGGCGCCAGGTGCAGCAGCGGGGGATGGCGCAGCCCTGCGGCTGGGATGTCGCCGCCGCGCGCTATCTGGCACTCTACCGGCAGGTCGGCGGCTGACCCGACGACGCCCCGCGCCCGCACCGACTTCCCTCTCCTTCCCAACTCCTTCGACCACCGGCCTTCGCATCGTGAACCCGCCAATGGATCTGCAGCAGTTCGAGCACCACTACGACCACCTGTCGCGCGACGTCGCCGCCTTCAAGCGCGCGATCTCGAACAAGCTGATGTACCAGATCGCCAAGAATCCGGAGTCCGCGCGCACCGAGGACTGGCTGCACGCCGTCTCCTACGCGGTACGCGACCACCTGGTGGAGCGCTGGAT
>JAFEFM010000287.1 GCA_018240585.1 Pseudomonadota bacterium | reverse complement strand
CGCCAACGTGCGCGGGCGCGACATTGGTTCCTTCGTCGCCGAGGCGGAAACGAAGATCGCCACGGCGGTGCAGGTGCCCACAGGATACTGGACGACCTGGGGCGGCACCTTCGAGCAGTTGCAGTCGGCCGCCAAACGGCTGCAGATCGTCGTGCCGGTCGCGTTGCTGCTTGTCTTAACGTTGCTCTTCATGATGTTTGGCAATGTCAAGGACGGGCTGCTGGTCTTCACCGGAGTGCCTTTCGCCCTGACCGGCGGCATCCTGGCGCTGTGGTTGCGCGATATCCCGCTCTCGATCTCCGCCGGCGTGGGGTTCATCGCATTGTCCGGGGTGGCCGTGCTCAACGGTCTGGTGATGATCTCGTACATCCGGAGTCTGCGCGATGACGGCTTCGATCTCGATGACGCGATCCGGGAGGGCGCGCTCACGAGATTGCGTCCCGTGCTGATGACGGCGCTGGTCGCATCGCTCGGGTTCGTTCCCATGGCGATCGCGGTCGGTACCGGTGCCGAAGTGCAGCGGCCGCTGGCCACTGTGGTCATCGGCGGCATCCTGTCGTCTACCGCACTGACGCTGCTCGTGCTGCCGGCGCTGTATCGCATCGCCCATGGACGCGAGAGGCGAATGGCGTCACCCGCGGAGACATTGGCTCCCGCCCATTGATCCTGTGTGGGGCGGAAGGGTACGGACCGCTGCGCTTTCGCCCGATAGACCCGATCCACCCGCGGTTCTCTCCTTCGTCATGGAGGTCGCATGAAACACGCTTCTGTCATTGCAACGGTGATCGTCCTGGTGTCCTTCAGCGTCTTCGCCGCAGGCGGGCATGACCATGACAAGGACCATGTGCCCCGACATGGCGGCATGGTGGCCGAAGTCAATGAAGTGGACTATGAACTCGTGGCTACGCGAACCCTGCTGCAACTCTACCTTCGCGATCATGGGAAGAGCGTTGCCGTCACCGGAGGCGCCGCAAGAGTCACTTTGCTGTCGGGTAAGGAAAGGATCGAAACCGCGCTCTTGCCCGCCGGGGAGAAATTCGAGGTGCAAGGCCACTTCAAGATCATCCCCGGCATGAAGTTTGTGGCCGTGGTTGCCCTCCCCGGGCGGGGTGAGGCAACCGTATGGTTCCGATTGCGATGACTTGACGCACCCATTGCGCTCTACGTGCTGAGCACGTTTCGAGCAGCCGCCTGATCCGCATTCATTGTTGCGCTCCCTGGTGTCGCTTCCGGCACCGGGCGGCCGGTCACGCCTTATGCACACCGTTCAGTGCCGCGTACTGCCTCGTCCCCTTGGCGTCGTGGGCGATTGAGGCTGCGACTGTGCGCCTGTACGGCAGCAGCCTCGACAGCGAAGCCCCATCGCGCGCGTTGCCCAAATCAATTGTTCCAAAGATAACTTCACAGGCGTCAAATCATGCGTTCATTGCATATCATCGGCAGTCGGGAACTGGGCGGCGCAGAAAGCTTTTACTCCCGATTTGTCCCTGCGTTGTCAAATTTCGAAGGGCAGGAGGTCGTTGCCGTAACGCGCCCCGGTGCAATGGTGGCGCAGACCTTGCCGTCCGATTTGACATGTCAGGGCGTACCCATGCGAAGTGGATGGGACCTTGCATCCGTCGTCTCGATTCGGCGGCTGATTCATCGTCTTCGGCCGGATATCGTCCAAACCTACATGGGGCGGGCGACGCGGCTGACACGCATTCCACGCAGTGCGTCGGCTGTTCACGTCGCTCGGCTGGGCGGCTTCTACAAGATCGATGGCTATTATCGGCATGCCGATGCCTGGGTCGGAAACAGCAAGGCCCTGTGCGACTATCTGATCAGAGAAGGGCTGCCTGCTCAGCGCGTCTATCGTATTGGAAACTTCGTCGAGCCACCTGCGCCCACGCCGGCCAGCCTCATCGGCGCATTGCGCAAACAGTATGAAATTCCTGCCGATGCCATCGTGCTCTTCTCGCTCGGACGCCTGATTCCCAAGAAGGGCTTCTCGGACCTCCTTGAGGCGTTTGCAGCGTTGCCGACTCATATCGGCGGACGTCCCCTTTTTCTCGTGATTGCCGGGGATGGACCCCTATGCACGAAGCTGGCAAGCCAAACGGCGGCGCTAAGTATCGAGCACAGAACACGATGGCTCGGCTGGCAGATGCAGACGACGCCGATTTTTCATCTGGCCGATATCTTCATCTGCCCGTCACGCGATGAGCCGCTGGGCAATGTCATTCTCGAGGCCTGGGCACATCGACTGCCGGTTGTGTCCACCGACACGGTAGGCGCTCGCGAGTTGATTCAGGCGGAAGACAATGGGCTCGTTGTTGCAACGGGTCGGCCCGACGAACTTGCAGGATGTCTGCGGTCATTGCTCACGGCGGGGCCGACTGCCTGGCATCGGCTTGCCGAGCGGGGCGCCCATACCGTGCGAGCCCATCATTCCAGGGCTGCCGTCGTTGGTTGCTATGTGGCGATGTATGAGGGGTTGGTGCGTCGATAGCGAATCGGGTGCAGTAGTCGGGGTCGGCTCACGAAAGGGAAAAATCGTACGCTAAGCCGGTCGTAGCGGCCCTAAATTTGCCACGCTCGACTACGAGGAGGTTTGCGAAGCAACAGGATCAATATCGCCGAGTCGCGCGATGAAGCGGACATAGGCTAACTCGCTGAGCAGCTCGATAAGAGTTTGCGTAACGACGATGGCAGGCAATACGGGTATGGCCCCAGGCACAGCGAGAGCAAGCGGCAACACGACAAGGGAATTTCGAGTGCCTGCGCTGAAAGCGATGGCTCGGCCGGCGGGGGCATCAAGGCGGAACAGCCGGCTGATGCTCCATCCGATCAGGGGGGCGAT
>JAFEFM010000286.1 GCA_018240585.1 Pseudomonadota bacterium | reverse complement strand
CGCGTGAAGACCTGCCGCAAGCCGGTCATCGCCGCCGTCGCCGGTTTTGCGCTGGGTGGCGGCAGCGAGCTGGCGATGATGTGCGACATCATCATCGCCGCCGACACCGCGAAGTTCGGCCAGCCGGAAGTCAAGCTCGGCACCCTTCCCGGCGCTGGCGGCACGCAGCGCCTGCCGCGTGCGGTGGGCAAGGCCAAGGCGATGGAGCTGTGCCTCACCGGTCGCATGATGGACGCCACCGAAGCGGAGCGCGCCGGCCTGGTCGCGCGCGTGGTGCCGGCCGACAAGCTGCTCGAAGAGGCGATGGCCACCGCCGAGACCATTGCCAGCTACTCCCTGCCCATCGTGATGATGATCAAGGAGTCGATCAACCGCGCCTTCGAGAGCGGCCTCAACGAAGGCCTGCTGTTCGAGCGCCGGGTGTTCCACGCCTCCTTCGCCACCAACGACCAGAAGGAAGGCATGGCCGCCTTCGTCGAGAAGCGCAAGCCCGACTTCCGCCACGACTGAGCCTCGCCCGCCGCGGTGGTTGCGAGCAGCCACCGCGCCTCCCCACCCTCGCTCGCTGCCGCATCGTCAAGCGGCTGCAACATCCTCCTGACAGACTGAGCCACGCCGGACCGGCAGCGCCGCGACCGATTGACACGGGCAATCGGATTGCGGTTGTGCAATGCAGCAAATTCTTATTGACATGGCGGGCCTCGTCCCTATAATTCAAATCATGCTGCAACGCAACATCGCAGCTATGCTGTGATTCGAGCGCCGTGCCCAAACCATACAGTCAGTCATCAAAGAGGAAATCCACATGACCAACTTCGCCACCCCCGAGCAGTTCGCCGCCGCCAACAAGGCCAACATCGAGAACCTGCTGACCCTGGCCAACTCGGCCTTCGCCAGCGCCGAGCGCCTGGCCGCCCTGAACCTGAACACCGCCCGCTCGATCCTCGAAGACGGCGTGGCCAACACCAAGGCCATGCTCGCCGCCAAGGACGTGCAGGAGCTGCTGAACCTGCAAGCCTCGCTGGCCCAGCCGATCGTCGAGAAGGCCGTCGCCTACGCCCGCAGCGTGTATGAAATCACGTCGCAGAGCCAGGAAGAGCTGTCGAAGATGTTCGAAACCCAGGTCGCCGAGCTGAACAAGGGCGTCGCCACCGCGCTGGACAAGGCCGCCAAGTCGGCCCCCGCCGGTTCGGACGTGGCCGTCGCTGCCGTCAAGTCGGCCATCGCCGCCGCCAACAGCGCCTACGACAGCATGAGCAAGGCTGCCAAGCAGGTCGCCGAGATCGCCGAAGCCAACGTGGCTGCCGCGACCAACGCCACCGTGAAGGCCGTCAGCACCGCTGCCAAGGCCCCCAAGAAGGCTGCTGCCTGATCGGTTCCTGCCGAAATCAGCAAAAAGCCCGCTCATTGAGCGGGCTTTTTTTTGTCCTGCGTTTCAATCCCTCCGCGCCGCGCACACCTCGATCTCCCCTTCCGCGTGAAAGGATCGTGGCTGGCCGGGCGCGTGACGCCCGACCCGCTCAAGCCTCGCCCGACTCCGCCGGCGACTCGGCTTCCGCCTCGACCGCCTCACCGAAAGGCTGGTTCGCATAGTGCTGCGGGAAAAGGCGACGCATCTCGCCCTCGATCCAGTCCTCGGCGCGGGAATTGATTTGCTCGACCTTCACCCCCTTCACGTCGATGACCGGACCGATGCTGACGACCACTTCGCCCGGCCATTTCAGAAAGGCGTTGCGGCGCCAGAATTCCCCGGCGTTATGTGCCACCGGCACTACCGGCACGCCGGCACGCTTGGCGAGGAAGGCGCCGCCCGGCTTGTAGCGCCGCATCGCACCAGGCGCGACGCGCGTGCCTTCCGGAAACACCACCACCCACAGTCCTTCCTTCAGCCGCGCGCGCCCCTGCTCGATGACCTGGGTCAGCGCATCCTTGCCGGCGCCGCGATCGATGGCGATCCCCGGGATCTGCGCCAGCGCCCAGCCGAAGAAGGGCACGCGCAGCAACTCGCGCTTGAGCACGTAGCACAACGGCGGAAAGATCTGCTGCAGCGCAATCGTCTCCCAGGCCGACTGGTGCTTGGACAGCACCACCGCCGGCCCGGGCGGGATGTTCTCGGCGCCGATCAGGCGATAGCGGATGCCCAGCACATGGCGGATCACCCACATCATGATCGGCACCCAAGAGGTGATGACGCGGTGGCGCGTCATCGGTGGCAGCCAGAAGATCAGCATCGCCACCAGCGCATAGGGCACGGTGATGACGGCGAGGAGGATGGCGAACAGGATGGAACGGATCAGGTGCACGGTGGCGTGCTCCGGGGAAGAAACGGGAGGAAGGGGCCAGACTCAGGCAGTCAGGTCGGCGACCACTGCGGCAAGGTCGTCGAAGATCAGCGTGCCAGGCGGCAGGTTGGGGTCGTCGCGCGTCTTCATGCCCTTGCCAGTCAGCACCAGGTAGGGAGCGCAGCCCACCGCGACCCCGGCCTGCAGGTCGCGCAAGCTGTCACCGACGCAAGGCACGCCGGTCAGCTCGACGTTGAAGCGATCGCCGATCTGCCGCAGCAACCCGGGCTTGGGCTTGCGGCAATCGCAGGTGGAGTCGGCAGCATGCGGGCAGAAGAAGATGGCATCGAGCCTGCCGCCGGCCTGGGCGAGACTCTTCACCATCTTCTCGTTGATCGCGTTCAGCGTATCCATGCCGAACAGTCCGCGTCCCACGCCCGACTGGTTCGAGGCCACCACCACGCGCCAGCCCCACTGGTTCAGACGCGCGATCGCCTCGAGCGACCCGGGGATGGGCTTCCACTCGTCCGGAGACTTGATGAACTGCTCCGAATCGACGTTGATGACGCCGTCGCGGTCGAGAATGATGAGCTTCTTCGTCGGCATGGTCCCTCCCCCGCTGCGATCGCGCTGCCGCTCACGCCGACAGGCGCGAGATGTCGGCCACCTGGTTCATCAGGCCAGCCAGTTGCGCCAGCAGCGCCAGGCGGTTCTGCCGCGTCAGCGGCTCCTCGGCCATCACCATCACATCCTCGAAGAACTGGTCCACCGCCGCACGCAGGCCGGCGAGCACACGCAGCGCATCGGTGTAGTCCTCGTTGGCGACATGCGAGCGCACCAGCGGCGCGACCTCGACCACCTGGTGGAACAACGCCTTCTCGGCAGCTTCCTGCAGCAGCGCGACGTCGGGCTCGCCCGGCGTGCCCTCGGCCTTCTTCAGGATGTTGACGATGCGCTTGTTGGCAGCGGCCAGCGCCTCGGCCTCCGGCAGCGCGCAGAAGGCTTCCACCGCGGCGAGCTTGGCCGGCACCAGGTCGATGCGCGCAGGCTTGAGCGCCAGCACCGCGTCGATCACCGCGCCGTCGCGGCCGGTCTCCCTGAGCAGGTTCTTCAGGCGCTCGAACATGAAGTCCTGCAACTGCGCGGCAAACCCGTCGGCCGTCAGCAGGCCGGGCTTGAAGCCCGCCGCCGCGGTCTCGATCAGCTTGGGCAGCTCCAGCGGCAGCGGCGCTTCCATGAGGATGCGCAGCACACCGAGAGCGGCGCGGCGCAGCGCGAACGGGTCCTTGTCGCCGGTCGGCACCATGCCGATGCCGAAGAAACCGACCAGCGCATCGAGCTTGTCGGCGAGCGCCACCGCGGCGGCGACATTGCCCGCCGGCAAGGCATCGCCGGCGAAGCGCGGCTGGTAGTGGGCCTGGATGGCGTCGGCCACCACCTGCCCCTCGCCGTCGGCGAGCGCGTAGTAGCGCCCCATGATGCCCTGCAGCTCGGGGAACTCGCCCACCATGTCGGTGACGAGGTCCGCCTTCGCCAGGCGCGCCGCACGCTTCGCCGCGGCGACGTCGCCATGCAGTTGCGCGGCGATCGCACCGGCCAGCGCCTCCAGGCGCTCGACGCGCTCGAGCTGGCTGCCGAGCTTGTTGTGATAGACGACCGGCGCCAGGCGCGGCAGGCGCGCTTCCAGCTTCTGCTTCTTGTCCTGCTCGAAGAAGAAGCGCGCGTCCGACAGCCGCGGGCGCACCACGCGGGCGTTGCCGGCGACGATGTTGGACGGGTCGGCGAGCTGCATGTTCGACACGATCAGGAAGCGGTTCAGCAGCTTGCCGGCGGCATCGAACAGCGGGAAATACTTCTGGTTGGCGCGCATCGTCAGGATCAGGCATTCCTGCGGCACGGCGAGGAATTCGGCCTCGAACTCGCCGACATACACCGTCGGGTGCTCGACCAGCGCGGCGACCTCGTCCAGCAGGTCGGCGTACTCGTCGAGCAGCGCGCCCTGGCGCGCCGCCTCGGCCAGCAACTGGCGCTCGATGTCGGCGCGGCGATCGGCGAAGGAGGCGATGACCTTGCCCTCGGCGCGCAGCGTCTCCTCATAGGCATCGGCGGTGGCGATGTCGATGTCGCCGCGGCTCATGAAGCGGTGGCCGCGGGTGGTACGGCCGGAATCCAGATCCAGCACGCGGCCCGGCACCACGTCGGCGCCGTGCAGCAGCGTGAGCTTGTGCACCGGGCGCACGAAGGTGGCGTCGCCGTCGCCCCAGCGCATCACCTTCGGAATCGGCAGCGCCTTGATCGCGTCGTGCACGATGCCCGACAGCACCTCGGCCAGCTTCGCGCCCGGCACCACCGCGGTGTGGAACAGCGCCTCGGCCTTGCCGTCCATGCGGCGCTCGAAGCTGGAAACGGCATCGGCGGGGATGCCCTTCGCTTCCATCTTCTTCAGCAGCGCCGGCGTCGGCTTGCCCTCGGCATCCAGCGCCACGGCCACCGGCATCAGCTTTTCGGTCACTTCCTTGGCGGCGCCCTCGGCCGCGACATGCGCCACCGTCACCGCGAGCCGGCGCGGGCTGGCGAAGGCACGGAAGGCCGCGTCGGCGGGTGCCAGGCCCCTGGCCTTCAGGCCATCGGCGATCCTGGTGGCGAAGGTGTCGCCCAGGCGCGGCAGGGCCTTCGGCGGCAGTTCTTCGGTGAGCAGTTCAACGAGCAGGGTTGCGGTCGCGCCGGTCATCACGCGGCCTCCTTGGTGG
>JAFEFM010000285.1 GCA_018240585.1 Pseudomonadota bacterium | reverse complement strand
TGCAGGCCGAAGGTGGCGAGCTTGGTGTTGGAGAGTTCGATGTAGACCCGCTGCGCCTGCTCGCCGAAGAAGCTGACCTTGGCGACATCCTGCACCCGCAGCAGCTCGCTGCGGATCGCCTCCGCATGGCGCTTGAGCTCCGCGTGCGACACGCCTTCGCCGACGAGCGCGAAGATGTTGCCGTAGGTGTCGCCGAACTCGTCGTTGAAGAAGGGGCCGCGCACGCCCGCAGGCAGCGTGTAGGCGATGTCGCCCACCTTCTTGCGCGCCTGGTACCACACGTCGGGCATCTCTCCCGCTGGCGTGGAGTCGCGCGTGATGACGAATACCATGGCTTCGCCCGGCCGCGAAAAGCTGCGCACCACGTCGAGCTGGGGAATCTCCTGCAGCTTGCGCTCGATCTTGTCGGTGACCTGCTGCTCCACCTCGTGCGCGGTGGCGCCCGGCCACTCCGCGCGCACGATCATGATCTTGAAGGTGAATGGCGGATCTTCCGACTGCCCCAGGTGCGTGTAGGCGACGAGCCCGATCAGCGTGGACACGAACAGCAGGTAGAGCACCAGCGAGCGGTGCGCCAGCCCCCATTCGGACAGGTTGAAGCGGCTGCCGCCGCCCTTGCGATGATCGCTCATCGCTTGACGTCCAGCGCCACCGGCGCGCCCTCTTCCACCGCCCGCACCTTCGCACCCTCGACCAGGCGCTGCACGCCGGCGACCACCACCCGCGCATCCGCCGGCAGCCCGCCACGCACCAGCGCGCCATCCTCGCGCCACGCGCCCACGTCGACGGCGACCCGTCGCAGGCTGTCGTCGGCCGCAACCACCCACACCTGCGCCCGGCCATCGGCCCGCGTCACTGCCGGCAGCGGCAGCAGCACCCCCTCGCCGTCCGCGCTGGCGAAGGCCACGCTGGCAGTGGCGCCCAGCGGCAGCGCATCGTCCGCGCGCGGCACGCTCACACGCAGCGCAAAGGTCCGCGTCGCCGCGTCGGCCGCGGGCGCAACTTCGCGCACCCGCGCCGCATAGACCCTGTCTGCCGCGATCCACGGCCGCACCTCGGCCATGCTGCCGGGCGCGAAGCCGCGCACCCGGTTCTCGGGCACATGGATCAGCACCTCGCGTTCCCCCGGCCGCGCCACGCGCAGCACCGCCTGGCCGGCCGCCACGACCTGGCCCGGTTCGGCCAGCACGGCCGTCACCACGCC
>JAFEFM010000284.1 GCA_018240585.1 Pseudomonadota bacterium | reverse complement strand
GGCACGTCGGGTTTCGTGCTCGGGGCTTTGCTGATGGACGCGCAGGACATCCTCGGACGTCGAGTGGATGTCGTGACGGAAAAGTCGCTGCATCCCTTGTTGCGGGATCGCATCCTCAACGAAGCACAGCCGCTCTGAGTCCCGGTCCATGAGGCCCAGCCCGACTGCAGATCAGGTCTACCTCGTCCACATGCTGGAATGCATCGGCCGCATCACGGAGTACGCGGGCGATGACGAGGCCGATTTCCGCACCTCACGGTTGATTCAGGATGCCGTTGTCCGAAATCTTCAGACGCTGGCGGAATCCAGTCAGCGATTGACGAACGAGATCAAGGCTACGGAACCCGGAATCCCATGGCGTGCAATCTCCGGCTTCCGGAACATCCTGGTGCACGACTATCTCACGATCGACGTCGATGCCGTATGGGTCGTCGTGAGCAAGGAACTGCCCGCGTTGCGTGACGCGCTCCAGCGCATGGCCCAGCATTCGCGGCCGGTTTAGGAAGTGAGCGGCCATCGAACGAGTGGATGATCCAGCTGAGCAATAGGTGCGTGTCATCTGTGCGGAAACTGGCGAAGTCGTTTGACGTTCGACGGACGAACACTGCGAGTAAGCGATGCAACTGTCCCACAAAATCGCGTTTTGCCCGACGCCGGAACAGGCCGACTACTTCAACCGTGCCTGCGGAACTGAGTTGCCCCACGAATTTCGTTTTCCAGCGTAGTGGTCGTAGGATCGACACAACGAGCGTAGTGCCCACTTGGGCCGCCGCCTCGGCCCGGACTTCATCTCCGACATGAAGGTCCGTGCCGAGGCCGCCAAGAGCTTCTTCTACCCCGACATTCTCGGCACCTGCGACCCGCGCGACCGCGCGCCCGAGGCCAGCGACGTCAAGCATCATCCGGTGCTCGTTGTCGAGATCCTGTCGCCGAGCACCGAGGCCTATGACCGTGGCAACAAGTTCGCCGCCTACCGAACGCTGGATTCGTTGCGTGAATACGTGCTGGTGTCGACGGAGCAGCGCCGCATCGAAGTCTTCCGCCGCGACGAAACCGGCCACTGGGTGCTCTACCCTTTCGCCTCCGACGAGGAATTGGAACTCGCCAGCATCGATTTCCGCTGCCCGGTGGCCGAAGTGTTCGAGGGCGTGAAAGGCGAGTAAACACCGCACACCGTCGCGCAGGAGCGGGCCTGACCGCGATCCTTCGCCCGCCAGTGAAGCCCGGCTCACCCCGGCTTGCGATCCTCCAGAATCTTGAAGAACACCGTCTCCAGCGACACCGCGGGCTTGATCGTCAGCAGTCGGCTGCCGGCGGTGTTGAGGCGGGCGATGAAGGCGGGCAGGTCGGCCTGCGCCACTTCCTGCTCGAACTCGCCGGCACGGATCATCGTGCCGCCGGCTTCCACGGCGGTATCGGCCTGGTAGCGCAGGATGAAGCGGTCGGCGCGCTCGCTCACCAGGTCGCGCGGCGAGCGCGTGGTCAGCAGTTCGCCCTGATGGATGAAGCCGAAGCGGTCGGCGATGCGCTCGACGTCGTGCAGCACGTGCGAAGTGAAGAAGATCGCGCCGCCATTGCGCTTGTAGTCGGCCAGGATGTCGACCACGTCCTTGCGCCCCACTGGATCCAGCCCCGACAGCGGCTCGTCCAGCACCAGCAGGCGCGGGCTCACCACCAGCGCATGGGCCAGCGCCACGCGCTGCACGTTGCCCTTGGACAGTTCGCGGATGCGGCGCTTTGCGTTCTGCGCCACCGAGAAGCGCTCCAGCCACTGCATGCACCAGGCGTCCGCGTCGCTGCGGCGGATGTCGTACATGTCCAGCGCCATGCGCAGGATTTCGAGCGGGGTGAACTGCTCGTACAGCGCGGGTGATTCCGGCACGTACGCGATGCCCTTGCGCGATTCGGCCTCGCGCGCCGACACGCTATACAGCTTCACTTCGCCTTCGTAGTCGTTGATCACGTCGAGCATGATCTTGATCGTGGTCGACTTGCCTGCGCCGTTGGGCCCGACGAAGCCGAACACCTCGCCTTCGGTGACGTCGAAGCTGACGTTGCGCAGGGCCTCCACGGTCTTGCCGCGCGAGCGGAAGGTCTTGCTGACGGAGTGAAATTCGAGGGCGGCGGTCATCGGCGTGAATCTTCGGTGAGCTTCATGAGTTATTTCTGCAAGGGCGGCCACTGCCGGGCGGTATGCACCAAGGCCAATATCCACACCGTGTGGTCGTCGATCTCATACACGAGTCGGTAGCTTTCATGCGGAATCAGCTCGCGAGTGCCTGGAATCCGCCCCGTCTTGCCCAACTGTGGATGCGCGACCAGCCTGGCCGCACAATCGCTGAAAAGCAGATCCATGCGGGCGGCTGCGTCAGGGTTCTCTGCCGAGATGTAGTCCCAGATGTCGGTACGGTCTTGTTCTGCCTCCGGCGTCCAGACGACGATTACGATGTCGCGGCTTGCTTGCGTCTGGCAGCAAACGCGGCTTCCACTTCATCGTTCGAGCGGCCGCGGCCGGCCTGCATCGAGGCGCGGCCTGCCTCGACCTTGCTGCGCAGATAGTCATCGTAGGCGTGGGCCTGGCGGCGCTGCTCGATGTAGCCACGC
>JAFEFM010000283.1 GCA_018240585.1 Pseudomonadota bacterium | reverse complement strand
TCAGATGCACCGCGGGCTCGTTGGTCTGGCCGTCGAAGCCCGGCTGGGCGTCCGTCAGGCGGTCGCCGGTCAGCACCACCTGCTTCTTCAGCAGCAGCGGCGCGCCGCCACGCTCCTTGAAGAGCTCGGTGCCGAAGGGAACGTTGCCGGTCAGCGCCTGCTCGAGCAGGCCCGGCGTGTCGTCGACCATGCGCACTTCCAGCGTCGCGGTGCGGCCGAGGATGTCCTTCGCCTTGGCCACGTCCTGCACGCCTGGCAACTGCACCACGATGCGATCCGCACCCTGCTGCTGGATTACCGGCTCGGCCACCCCGAGCTCGTTGATGCGGTTGTGCAGCGTGCTGATGTTCTGCTTGATGGCGAAATCGCGCATCGTCTTCTGCGCCTGCGCCGTCAGCGTGGCGACCAGCCTCAGGTCGTCGGCCGTGTCGTCGCGGTCGGCGAGCTGCAGGTCGGCAGTGGATGCCTGGATGGCGCGGCGCGCGGCTTCGCGCTGATCGGCGTCACGGAAGCGCACGACCACGGTGTTGCCTTCGCGCGTGATGCCGGCATGGCGCACGTTCTTGTCACGCATCAGCGTGCGCAGGTCGCCGGTGGTGGCGTCCAGGCGCTTGGTGAGCGCGCCCGGCATGTCCACCTGCAGCAGGAAGTGCACGCCGCCGCGCAGGTCGAGGCCGAGGTACATCGGCAGTGCGTGGATCGCGGTGAGCCAGGCGGGCGAGGCGGAAAGCAGGTTCAGCGCGACGACGTAGGAAGGATCCTGCGCATTCGGGTTCAACGCGCGCTCGATCGCGTCCTTGGCGCGCAACTGCAGATCGGTGTTGGCGAAGCGGGCGCGCACGCTGGTGGCGTCGGAGAAGATGCCCGCGTTGTCGATGCCCGCCTCCTTGAGCACGCCGGCAACGCGGTCGGTCGCCGCTGCAGGGTCGAGCTTGAAGGTGGCCTTGGCGCTGGAGACCTGAACCGCCGGCACTTCGCCGTAGAAGTTCGGCAACGTATAGATCAGGCCCCAGAGCAGCACGAGGCCGATGAGCAGGTTTTTCCAGAGTGGATAGCGATTCATGGTCGGGTCAGACGGAAGAGGAGAGCACCGCGCGTGCCGCGCAGTGCCTTCGGGACGGCTGAGCGCGCCATCTGGCGCGCCTCATCCGGGATTACAGGCTCTTCAGCGTGCCCTTGGGCAGCACGGTGGAGACGGCCTGCTTCTGTACCACCACGTTGGTGTTGGGGGCGACTTCGATGTGCAGGAAGTTGTCGCCCACTTCGGCGATGCGCCCGGCGATGCCGCCCTGCGTCACCACTTCGTCGCCCTTCGACAGCGCTTCGACCATGGACTTGTGCTCCTTGGCGCGCTTCATCTGCGGCCGGATCATCAGGAACCACAGCACGACGAACATCAGGATCAGCGGCAGCAGGCCCATCAGGCCGCCGGTCGGGTCGGTGCCGCCGGCAGCTTGCGCATAGGCGTTTGAAATCAGCACGGTAGGAACTCCAGAAGTGGCAAAAAGCGTTGGATTATAGCAGCAGGCGGATGACAGCCCGTGGGCGCCGCCGGCGCGCCTCAGGTGGCGCCGGCGGCGCGCTCGCTGCGGAAGCGCTGCACGTAGGCCGGGAATGCTTGGTCCTCGATCGCCTCGCGCAGTTCCGCAGTCAGGGTCTGGTAGTAGCGCAAGTTGTGGATCGTGTTGAGCATGCTGCCGAGGATTTCGCCCGCGCGGTGCAGGTGATGCAGGTAGGCGCGACTGAAGTTGCGGCAGGTGTAGCAGTCGCAGGACGGGTCCAGTGGCCGGGTGTCGGCCTTGTGCACCGCGTTCTTGATCTTGATGTCGCCGTAGCGGGTGAACAGCCAGCCATTGCGCGCATTGCGGGTGGGCATCACGCAATCGAACATGTCGATGCACGCGGCTACGCCGCCGACGATGTCCTCGGGCGTGCCCACGCCCATCAGGTAGCGCGGCTTGTGTTGCGGCAGGCGCGGTGCGGTGTGGGCGAGGATGCGCTGCATGTCTTCCTTGGGCTCGCCCACCGACAGGCCGCCGATGGCGAAGCCGTGGAAGCCGATGTCCTCGAGCGCCGCGAGCGACTCGTCGCGCAAGTCCTCGTACATGCCGCCCTGCACGATGCCGAACAGCGCGTTCCGGTTCTGCAGCCTGTCGAACTCGTCGCGCGACCGCTTCGCCCAGCGCTGCGACAGGCGCATGGATTTCGCCGCTTCGTCCCGGCTGGCGGGGTAGGGCGTGCATTCGTCGAAGATCATGACGATGTCGGAGTCGAGCACCGACTGGATCTGCATCGAGATCTCGGGCGTCAGGAACAGTTTCGCACCGTCGATCGGACTGGAGAACTTGACGCCTTCCTCGCTGATCTTGCGCAGTGCGCCGAGGCTGAACACCTGGAAACCGCCCGAATCGGTCAGGATGGGCTTGTCCCAGGCCATGAAGCGGTGCAGGCCCTGGTGTGCGCCGATGATGTCGAGTCCCGGCCGCAGCCACAGGTGGAAGGTGTTGCCCAGGCAGATCTGCGCGCCGATGTCGCCGAGCATGGCGGGCGTCATCGCCTTCACCGTGCCGTAGGTGCCGACCGGCATGAACACGGGCGTCTCGACCAC
>JAFEFM010000282.1 GCA_018240585.1 Pseudomonadota bacterium | reverse complement strand
GTCGAGGGCGACTCCGCCGGCGGCTCGGCCAAGCAGGGCCGCGACCGCAAGTTCCAGGCGATCCTGCCGCTCAAGGGCAAGATCCTCAACGTCGAGAAGGCCCGCTTCGACAAGCTGCTGCAGAGCCAGGAAATCGCCACGCTGATCACCGCGCTCGGCACCAGCATCGGCAAGGACGACTACAAGCCCGAAAAGCTGCGCTACCACCGCATCATCCTGATGACCGACGCCGACGTGGACGGCGCCCACATCCGCACCCTGCTGCTCACCTTCTTCTATCGCCAGATGCCCGAGCTGGTCGAGCGCGGCCACATCTACATCGCCCAGCCGCCGCTGTACAAGATCAAGCACGGCAAGACCGAGATCTACATCAAGGACGACCACGAGCTCAACGGCCACCTGCTCAAGCTCGCGCTCGACGGCGCCAGCCTGACCCCACGCGAAGGCGCCGCGCCCATCGTGGACGAAGCCCTCGGCGGCCTCGCGCGCAGCTACCTGCTCGCCGAAGCCGTCATCAAGCGGCTCGCCAGCTACATCGACCCTGAAGTGCTGCAGGTCATGCTCGCGCACGACCTCGAGGTCAGCCTTGAAGACGAAACCGCCGCCCGCGCCTCCGCCGAGCGCATCCAGGCCTACCTGCCCGAAGGCCTGCAGATCTACGCCGAATTCCACGAGGAAGCGGAAGGCTGGCGCCTCACCATCGAGCGCATGCACCACGGCAACCGCAAGTTCGGCTGGGTGGAGCACGACTTCCTCGTCTCCGGCGACTACCGCAGCATCCGCAACGCCGCCGAAGCCATCTCCGGCCTCATCGGCCCCGGCGCCGAAATCCGCCGTGGCGAAAAGCGCCAGCCCGTCACCCGCTTCGCCGACGCCATCGGCTGGCTGCTCAACGAAGTGGAACGCGGCCTCACCAAGCAGCGCTACAAGGGCCTCGGCGAGATGAACCCCGAGCAACTCTGGGAAACCACAATGGACCCGGCCGTGCGCCGCCTGCTGCGCGTGCAGATCGACGACGCCATCGCCGCCGACGAGATCTTCACCACGCTGATGGGCGACAACGTGGAACCGCGACGGGCGTTCATCGAGGGCAATGCGCTGTATGCGCAGAACATCGATGTGTGAGTTGTTGTAGCAGCGACCATAAACTGGCAAATAGCTAGCCAATTATTGGCAGACGGCCAGGAAGGGGCGGGCGAATCCGGTGGGTTCCCCGCCCTTTTCTCTTAGCTGCTACCGGCTGGAAGCCTTGTCCTGACAGGGCTCCCGGGCATATGCGCAATCGCCTCAATGACATGGACGTGCCGCGCGACGGCCTTGTCGCCCTCGGTGCGTGCAGGTGTCTCAGAGCGGCGCCATGACCGGTCGGTCGAAGTACCTCAGGTAAGGACATTCAAGGGGCCGCGTCACTCTGAAACCTGCGGGATGCCTACGGAAGCAACTCGGCCCACGCAGTCAGTGACCATCCGAGCCGAATCGGTCGGCAATTTATCCCTTACCGGACATGAGCACATTTCAGATCGGACTAGCTGGACTACGCTTCATGTGCCATTAATCTTGGCTAATTTCACGAACCATCTTTGTGCGACAGAACGTTAGCATGCAACAATGCCTTGAAACCGCCCATACCAACCCTCTTCTGTAGTTCCCACTCCGCATGGCCAGAATCTATATTTCTTCCACTAAAGACGATCTTTTCCGGGAACGTCAGGCTGTAAAGAATTGGCTTGACAGAAATGGCTATGAGGCGGTGGATAGTTACGCGCCGGATAGTGACCCCGTGCTGGAGAGCTGCTTGGCCGATGTGGCAAGCTGCCAATTACTTATTCTGATTCAGGGGTGCCGACGCGGTTTTGTTCCGCTTGATGGCAATCCTGAGCGACTTTCCATCACTCATCTGGAATTTCGGCAGGCTCGTGCACGCAATATTCCGACGATTGTCTTGCGGACGACCCGGCCGGATGCTGAACGTTCTAGCTTGTTCGATCCAGAAGCGATGACTTATGTGGCGGCATTTCATCGGGAAATCGACGAGCTCGTCCGGCCGGGCTTGTTTGCAGATACCGAAGAGTTACTCGAAAAGCTTGGGCAATCGGTGGAGGCGGAGCTCGGCAAGCTCGGCTTAGCCATTCCATCGCTTTGCCTGATCGGAAGCTTGCGCCAAGCCTCCGTTGATTTGTTCCAGTGGCCAAGTACTCTGCCTGGTGGTCAATGGCTGCCGCCACCAGAACTGGATGA
Source organism: Pseudomonadota bacterium (assembly GCA_018240585.1). Lineage (GTDB taxonomy): Bacteria > Pseudomonadota > Gammaproteobacteria > Burkholderiales > Rhodocyclaceae > Thauera. The sequence goes on along the minus strand of JAFEFM010000282.1, from coordinate 4,169 downwards.
ATTGCGGGCCGCTCTCGCCGAACAACCTCATTCTGTGACACTGTTATTGGGCGAGCCGGGCTGCGGTAAGTCGGCGCTGATGGCGCATTGGGGCAACGAACTGATGACCCAAGGGGTGGCGGTGCTCGGGATTAAAGCAGATTGCCTACCTACCGATGTTATCAATGCCGGTGAATTGGCCAAAGCTCTGCGCCTTCCCCAGACTGTTGAAGCGATCGTGCGACGCATTGCTCTGGATCAGCCCGTTGTGGTTCTGATCGATCAACTCGATGCCTTAGCGGAATTGGTTGTTCAGCGACCGGAGCGACTGAGAGTGATGCTGGACCTAATCCGGGATTTGCGTGGTATCGAGCGGGTCCATGTGGTGGCTTCCTGTCGGGCTTTCGAACAACGTCATGATCCTGCCTTGCGCCGTTGTGAGCTGGATACGCTGACCCTGGCTTTGCCGGAATGGAGCGTAGTCGAGGCTGTGTTGCGCGAACGTGGAGTCAATGCCGGAGCATGGGCCGAAGAGGTGCGAGAAACGCTTCGCTCACCCCATGCGCTCAATGCGTTTTTGTCTTTGCTACGGGGAGCCCATGAGCCGGACTTGGCGCAAGGACTGCAAGGCTTGCTCCAACAATTGTGGGATGAGCGGGTTATCCGTTCTGACCCCAGCGGACGACGGCGCGAACTGATGCTTGCTCTAGCCGAGAGGATGGCAGAGCGGGAAAGCCTTTGGCTGCCGACGGGGCGTTTTGAACATCTTCAACAGGAATTGCTGGATCTGGAAAGGGAAGGACTGCTAATAAAGCCGGAGGGCGAGGGTAAGGTTAGTTTTCGTCATCAGACTTGGTATGAGTTTTTACGTGCCCGTAGCTTCTTGGAGCAGGGCGGACGCCTAACAGAAGCGATATTGGCCGGCCAGGGGCGCTTGCGTATTCGTCCTCAGCTTTGGCATGCGTTGATTTATATGCGGCGCACCGATCCCGCACTTTATGGTGAAGAGTTAGATCGGTTATGGCAGGCGGGACTGCGTCCCCATTTGCGTATGCTGCTTGTCGAATTCCTAGGGATGCAGCAGGCCCCTCTGCCCTGTGAAGTTCAACTGGCTTGGGAGAATTTTGACGACCCTTGGTTTCAGCCCCGCTTTCTTGGCGCCGTGATGGGAAGCCTGGGCTGGTTTAAAGAGATGGAGCCTGGGTACTTGCCGCTATTGATGCAAAGGCCGGTAGAAGAGTGCAATCAGGTGCGGAATCTTCTCGATCGAGCGTTGGGCATGGCACCTGAAGCTGTTATGGCATTGGTGGAACGCTATTGGTTGCCTAATCCCTCGTTGGACCCTCAAAGTTGGACTTTACTGGTGCAGAGCGATGTCGCACCAAATGTTGCTGCTTGGGTGTCAAAGCTGGAAGCAATTATTGGCCGCACTAACGTAGCGGAATGGCACATCAATGAAGCAATTAGTATGGTCAGTGCTGTTTTTCCGGCTGAGGCACCAAGGTTGTTGGTGGCTTGGTTGCAGCGCAGCCTGCAGACTATTCATAACGAGGGTAGCAATTCAGAAGCCCTAAGTAAGCTTCTTGAGACAGACAAATTGCGCGATCTTCCTGCTGTTGCCGAGGCGGCTCCTGCTGCCTATATCAGAGGAGTCTGGCCCATACTGCTGAACGTATTTGAAAGATTTGCAGCCGAAGAACATCAGATTTTGATTGGGTATCGTCAATGCGGTGGACTCCTTGATCCTTGGACGGATGAAACCTGGCGCCATGAGAGGCCGCTGCTTGAGTCCCTAGCTGTGGGGGTTCGTGCCTGGGCAAGAAAAGAGCCAGCAACCTATTGCGTATTCATGACGAACTATCTGGATGTGGATTTGCTACCTATCCAGCGTCTGCTAGTTATGGGGTTGGCCGAGTGCGTGGAAAGCCACCCTGGTTTTGCGGTGGACTATATTTGTTCCGATCAGCGGCGATTAGTGCTGGGGCCTTATTCCGATCATCACCAGGAGAGCAGAGCCTTGATCAGTGTGCTGGTGCCTCATCTGGACAATGGACAACTGGCGCGATTGGAAGAGGCTATTATTGGATGGCAGTACTACAAGGGGCATTTTCCCAACGACGATGCGAGTATTCGACTGCGTCGCCTGAGAACTTGTCGTCAGCATCGCTACCGCTTGTTGCGCTCAATTCCGGAAGAGAAACTAAGCGCCAAAGGGCGTCAGCTCCTTAGAGAAGAGGAGCGTGCGTTCCCGAAAACTGACGATCAAGATATTCGATTCACTGGAATGTCTTGTATCGGAAGTCCGGTCAGCGCGGAGCAAATGGTCAAAGCGCCGGTCGCGGACATTCTCTCCTTATTTGATGAGCTAACTGACGATACTGAATGGGACCATCCTCGTTTTCTTATGCAAGGAGGGGCGATTCAAGCGGGACGAGAGTTGGCAAGGATGTTGGAATTCGATCCCGTAAAAGTAATCGAAGTGGTGCGTCAGCTTGCGCCTGGCCGAAACGAGCTTCCCGTTAGCGATGTGATTCGTGATATTTCAAAAGCCAAACTCTCCGCTGATGCGGCACTGGCTCTAATTGAGGATCTGATCCAGAAAGGGTTCTCCAGCAAGAGCTTCAGGCATTCGTCTGCTTACGCCATCCAATCTTTAGCTTCCTCCGAGATTCAGATGCCGCAGGTGCTGGTGAATAGCTTGGAGGGATGGTTAGAGTCAGTCGATCCAGCATCTGAGACTGTCGAGCGAGAGGATAAGAACGATCCTCACAATAGCGCGCTATGGGGATATGGAGGGTTGGCCGCTCTGCCAGGAGGAAACTTTCCAATATTGCTGGCCCTGTCGCAGATTTGCCTTTCTGCTAAACCCCAAGCATTTGACCGTTGGCTGGATATTCTGGAGAAACACCTGGCTCGCAGTGAGTCGCCTGCGGTTTGGTCCGCCCTTGCCAGCCGCTATTTTTCCTACTTGAGTCGAGCGCAGAATGAGCGCGCCCAAGTTTGTATTGATCGTCTTTTTGCGATGTACCCGTGCATTCTGGGTGAGGTAAGAGGTATTCGCGTAATGGCCGATCTACAAGGGTGGATTTCTCCCCACTACGCCAAGCGCTGGTTAGCGGTAATGGCAGAGCAGGGGGAGAAAGGTCTTCAAGGGAGCGGTGAAGTATTGATGCTGCGGCGTGCCTTGCGCCAAGATGAAGGCTGGCTGAGCAACATATTAGAAGAGTTGCTGACTTCCATTGCCCCGGAGACCTCCTTGCAAAGAGCTGGAGTTGCTCACACTGCGATTCGCATGTGGCAAGAGCCTACCCTCCGGCCACTTGGTCATGGATATTTGTTGCGGTTGTTGTCAAGTGAAGAAAAACCTGTTCGTGATGCCCTTGGCGAGACTTTCCGTCTTCGATCAGGTTGGCCTCCCGACCAATGTACTTGGGAAATAATGGACGCGCTTGCCGAGAGTCCTGCATTGTTTCTGGACGGACGTGCCGAGCATTTCCCAGAAATTCTCGAAGGACTTGTTGAGTACCAGCCTCTACGGGTCGCCAAACTAGCTCACGTAGTCATTGATACGGTGGGGACTCACCTTGCCGATACGGCTAGTGGATGGGCTTTTCACTGTGAGTCCCTTATCTCTTTAGCACTTCGTTTGCAGGATATGTCGGGTGAGATCAGTTTGCGTGGCGTCGAGTTGTTTGAGCGCTTGTTGGAATTCAATGTATCGACAGCGGTAGAGATGGCCTTAAGCCTGGATCGGCGAACCCCGAATGTCGGTGTTCGTCCGCGGCTACCGCGTCGTCGGATGAGGCGTTGATAGGTGGATTTGAATGGTGGGTACCATACAGATTCCTGACAAAGTTAGCCGAGAAACTGAAGGTCTGCAAAGGCCGACCTGCTGTCAGCACCGACCTTGGAGCCAGCACCCCGCCCGCACCATACAGCCCGGCACGCGACGCCGAGCAGTTCATCCAGCGTTGCGGGGTGCGGGCTCACGCACGTCCCTTCCTCGCCTTGCTATCCCCACCGGTTCGGGGAAATTGGATTCCCCGGGTGCTTACAGCCAATGGCGCCTTTTGCCCGAATTACCGCAGCATCCGATACTCGGCCAATAACGCGTCCACGAAGCAGGTGGCCAATTGAGACGCATGAGCAGGGGAAGTTCGTCGCGGGCTTCGGCATTCCTCGTAAAGATC
>JAFEFM010000281.1 GCA_018240585.1 Pseudomonadota bacterium | reverse complement strand
TGCTCTGTTGCATGGGTCCTCAGAAGCGGAAAGTCTCGCGCCGCGGTGCATGCTGCAGCATCGGCACGACGGTCTCGAAAATGTCTTCGGTACGGAAGCGGCCCTCGGCCTCGCAGGTGACAAGGCGCGCCTTCATGACCGGCGCCTCGCCGACGAAGGCGAACAGGCGTCCGCCGACCTTGAGCTGATCGAGGAAAGCCTGCGGCAGGAAAGGCAGGCCGCCGGAAACGACGATCACGTCGTAGGGCGCCCGGCCGATCCAGCCCTGCGCGCCATCGCCTTCCTCGACGATGACGTTTTCGACCTTGTTGCGCGAGAGGTTGGCGCAGGCGAAACGCACCAGCTCGGGCTCGATCTCGATCGAACGCACCCACTCGCTGCGCGCCGCCAGCAGCGCGGCGAAGAAGCCGGAGCCGGTGCCGATCTCGAGCACCGAATCGCTACGGTTGACTTGCAGCGCCTGCAGGACCTTGCCTTCGATCACCGGCTTGAGCATGACCTGGCCGCGGCCGATGGGAATCTCGACGTCGGCGAATGCCAGCGCGCGCGCGTGCTCGGGAACGAACTCCTCACGCTTCACCGTCATCAGGAGATCGAGCACGTCCGGATCCAGCACCTCCCAGGGGCGGATCTGCTGTTCGACCATGTTGAAACGCGCTTTCTCGAAGTTCATCAGGCACTCCCTGGCGAAATATTAGCACACGCTTATTTATAAAGCGCCGTCCACAGACAAAATCGCGTCATTCTAGCGCAGTTGCTGCGGTGCGATCCCTGCCGAGCGTGCGGTCCGAAGGCTTCACCCGGTACCACGCCGCATACAGCGCGGGCAGGAAGAGCATGGTCAGCGCGGTGGCGACGGTGAGCCCGCCCATGATGGCGACGGCCATCGGCCCGAAGAAGGCGCTGCGCGACAGCGGGATCATCGCCAGGATGGCGGCGGCGGCGGTCAGCATGATGGGCCGGAAGCGGCGCACGGTGGATTCGACGATCGCCTCCCACGGCGTGCGCCCGGCTTCGAGGTCCTGCTCGATCTGGTCCACCAGGATCACCGAGTTGCGCATGATCATGCCCGACAGCGCGATGGTGCCGAGCATGGCGACGAAACCGAAAGGCTTGTTGAACGCCAGCAGGAAGAGCGTGACGCCGATCATGCCCAGCGGCGCGGTCAGCACCACCATCAGCGTGCGCGAGAAGCTCTGCAGTTGCAGCAGCAGCACGGTCACCACCACGAGCACGAACAGCGGCACGCCGGCCGCCACCGAGCTGCCGCCCTTGGCGCTCTCCTCCACCGCGCCGCCCACTTCCAGCCGGTAGCCCAGGGGCAGCGCGTCGTCGATCGGCTTCATGCGCGGCGCGAGCTGGGCGACGATCTCCGCCGGCTGGGCCGAACCGTACAGCGTGGCCCGCACCGTCACCGTCGGCAGGCGGTTGCGCCGCCAGATCACGCCTTCCTCGAAGCCGTATTCGGCGGTGGCGACCTGCGCCAGAGGCACGCTGCGCCCGCCCGCCACCGGCAGCGCGAGATCGGGCAGCAGGCCGAGGTGCACGCGCTCCGACGTGGCGCCGCGCAGCACCACCGAGATGGTCTCGGTGCCCTCGCGGAACTGCGTCACCGTGACGCCCTGCAGCGAGGTGGCGAGCAGGTTGGCGATGTCCTGGCTGGAGACGCCGAGCAGCCGCGCCTTGTGCTGGTCGACCTTC
>JAFEFM010000280.1 GCA_018240585.1 Pseudomonadota bacterium | reverse complement strand
CGACTTGTCGCCGTAGGACGTCCAGATCTTGGTGCCATTGACCACGAAGTGATCCCCGGCATCGACCGCGCTGGTCTTGAGGCTGGCGAGGTCGGAGCCGGCGTTGGGCTCGGAGAAACCCTGGCACCAGCGGATCTCGCCACGCGCCATCGGCGGGAGCAGCTCGCGCTTCTGCGCCTCGGTGCCGAACTCCAGCACCACCGGGCCCAGCATCCAAATGCCGAGGTTGATCTGCGGCGGGCGGCAGCGCAGCCGGCGCATCTCTGCCTCCAGCACCGCGTTCTGCTCGGGGCTCAGGCCGCCGCCGCCATACTCCGCTGGCCACTCAGGGCAGAACCAGCCCTTGTCGCGCATGCGCTCGAACCACAGGCGCTGGTCCTCGTTCTTGAACTCGACCGTCCGCCCGCCCCACACCAGCTCGCCATCGGGCATCGCGGTACGCATCGAGGGCGGGCAGTTGGCCTCGAGCCAGGCCCGTGTCTCGCGGCGGAAATCTTCAATGGTGCTCATGTTGTCGTCCTGTCGATGACTCAGCGCGAGCGCGGCATGCCGAGGCCGAACTGCGCGATCAGCTCGCGCTGGATCTCGTTGGTGCCGCCGCCGAAGGTCAGCGTGACCGAGGCGCGCACTTCATACTCCAGCTCGCCGAGCAGGGCCGCGGCGGCCGAGCCTTCGCGCACCAGGCCGCTGGCGCCGACGATCTCGGAGAGCTTGCGCAGGATGTCGATCGCGGACTCCGAACCGTACACCTTCGTGGTCGACGCCAGCGCCACGTCCATCTGGCCGCGCTCGAGGTCGGCGGCGATGCGGAAGTTGATCAGGCGCATCGCTTCCAGCTTTGCATAACACTCGGCGAGCAAGCTGCGCACCCAGGGTTTGTCCACCGCACGACGGCCGTTTTCATCGGCGGCCTTCGCCCACAGCAGCACGCGCCGGAAAAGCCCCGCGACCTTGTCCGACCACGAGCCAAGCCCGAGCCGCTCGTGGTTGAGCTGGGCGGTGATCAGCTTCCAGCCGCCGTTGAGCTCGCCCACCAGCATGTCCCTGGGCACCCGGACGTTGTCGTAGTAGGTGGCGGCGGTCGGATTGGAAGAGGTGGGGATGACGGTGTGCGAGAAGCCTTGCGCCCGGGTGTCCAGGATCAGGATGGATACGCCCTTGTGGCGCGGCAGATCGAGATCGGTGCGGGCCGCGAGCCAGATGTAGTCGGCCGCCTCGGCGCCCGAGGTCCACAGCTTGCTGCCGTTCACGACGAAGTGGTCGCCGTCGGGCCTGGCGCTGGTCTTGAGCGTTGCCAGATCGCTGCCGGCCTCCGGCTCCGAGTAGCCGATGGCGAACATGATCTCGCCCGCCGCGATGCCGGGCAGGAATTTCTTCTTCTGCAGCTCGGTGCCGTACTCCATCAGCGCCGGACCGACCGTGCTGATGGTGACGAAGGGCAGCGGCGCACCGGCGATGTTGGCTTCTTCGAAGAAGATCAACTGCTCGGCGGCGGCATAGCCCTGGCCGCCGTGCTCCTTCGGCCAGCCCACCGCCAGCCAGCCGTCCGCGCCCATCTTGCGGATGGTGTTGCGGTACAGCTCGCCGCCTTCCTTGCCGCGCAGCTCGCTGCGCAGCTCGGGGGTCATCAGGGTCTGGAAGTAGTCGCGCACCTTCAGGCGCAGCGCGTGTTGTTCCGGGGTCAGATCGACGAACAT
>JAFEFM010000027.1 GCA_018240585.1 Pseudomonadota bacterium | reverse complement strand
CGTGCGCGGGCCTTGCCGATGCCGCATTGATGGCCAAGGACTGCCCGGACCTCGACCTGTTCCATCCGTGGGACATCGGCGTGGGTGACGCCATCGCACTGGCGCGCCGCTGCGAAGATGCCGCGTTTGCGGTGAGCCCCAGTATCACCAACTCGGAAGGCGCCAACACCTCGATCCAGCAGGCGCACTTCGTGTCGGCCAACAGCCACGGCTTCATCGGCGGCTATGCCAGCAGCCGGCATGGCCTGTCGTGCTCGGTGATCGCCGGCGAGGGCGACGCCATGCAGCGCGAATACTGGTACGACTCGCGCCGCGACGCGGCCGAGCTGATGTCGGCCGAGGACATCGGGCGCATCGCCGGTGAACGCGCACTGGCCCGCCTGGGCGCGAAGAAGATCCGCACCTGCGAGGTGCCGGTGATCTTCGAGGCGCCGCTCGCGGTCGCCCTCATCGGCAACTTCGTGCAGGCGGTGAGCGGCGGTTCGCTGTATCGGAAGTCCAGCTTCCTGCTCGACAGCCTGGGCCAGCCGGTGTTCTCGCCGGTCGTCAGCATCTCGGAGCGGCCGCATCTGAAGAAGGCCTTCGGCTCCAGCCCCTTCGACGACGAGGGCGTGGCCACGCGCGATCGCGAGGTGGTGATCGACGGCGTGCTGCAGGGGTATTTCCTCTCCGCCTACTCCGCCCGCAAGCTCGGCATGCAGACCACCGGCAATGCCGGCGGCTCGCACAACCTGCGCGTGAAGCCGGGCGACGACGACCTGCCGGCGTTGATGCGCAGGATGGAGCGCGGCCTGCTCGTCACCGAACTGCTCGGCCACGGCGTGAATTACGTCACGGGGGACTACTCCCGCGGTGCGGCAGGCTTCTGGATCGAAAAAGGCCGCATCAAGCACGCGGTGGAAGAAGTGACCATTGCCGGCAATCTGCGCGACATGTTCCGCGGCATCGTTGCCGTCGGTAACGATGCCCTGCCGCGCGGTGCCAAGCATTGCGGCTCGCTGCTCATCGACCGCATGAAGGTCGCCGGTCGCTGACCTGCCGATCGCGGGTCAGGGTTTTCCGTGAAGGGCGGCCTGATCGCGGTCCCTATAATCGTTTGTCGATGCTTTCATCCCTCAACCACGACCAGGAGACAACGTGGAACGTCGCTCATTTCTTAAGAAAGCTGGCGCCGGCCTGGCAGCCGGCGCGGCCGTCGGCCTCGCCGCCTGCGGCAAGGCGGAGCAAGCCGCCGCTCCCGCCGCGGCACCGGCGGCCGCCCCTGCAGGAGCACCG
>JAFEFM010000279.1 GCA_018240585.1 Pseudomonadota bacterium | reverse complement strand
GCGCGAAACACCGGATGCCCCAGCATCACCCAGGCTTCGTCCAGCAGGATCGCCGCGGGCTGGCCGCTCAGGCTGCGCTCGATGCGACGGAACAGATACAGCAGTACCGGCAGCGCATATTTCTCGCCGAGCGCGAGCAGCTCCTCAAGCTCGAAGGTGGTGAAACCGGCCAGCGCCAGGCCGTCTTCCTCGGCGTCGAGCAGGTGGCCCATCGCGCCATCGACCGTGTACTGCCGGATCGCCTGGCGGATCGCTTCGTCCTGGATCGTCACCGAAAATTCGGACAGCGTGCGCGCGCCACTGCGCTGCATGCTCAGGATGGCGTGACCGATCTCGTTGCGCTGGGCCGGCGTGGCCTCCACGCCGTTGAGCGCCAGAACCGTCTCGATCCACTCCATGGCCCAGGCACGATCCCCTCTGGACTCGAGGAACTGCAGCGGGCAGAAGGCGAGCCGCCCGTCGTCGGAGGCGACCGCGTAGTGCTGTCCGCCGACCGCGCGGGTGAGCGCGTAGAGCGACAGACCCTTGTCGAACGCATAGATCGACATGCCCGCATAGCGGCGCAACTGCGCGGCGATCAGCGCCAGGTGCGCGGATTTGCCCGCGCCGGTCGGGCCGAACATAAAGGTATGGCCGAGATCGCGCACGTGCAGGTTCAGCCGGAACGGCGTGGCCCCCTGCGTCACGCCGTGCATCAGCGCAGGCGCGCCCGACGGATAGAGCGGGCAAGGCGCCTCCGGGCTGCCGGTCCAGATCGAGGAGGTCGGCAGCAGATCGGCCAGGTTCATCGTGTTGATGAGCGGCCGGCGCACGTTCTCGACGCCGTGACCGGGCAGGCTCCCCAGAAAAGCATCGAGCGTGTTGATCGTCTCGATGCGGGCCACAAAGCCCAGCCGGTTGATCGCCTTCTCGATCAGGCGGGCCGAGGCCTCGAGCGCATCCCGATCCTCGTCCATCAGCACCACCACGCTGGTGTAGTAGCCCTGCGCCACCAGGCCGCTATTGACCTCGGCGATCGCCGCTTCAGCGTCGGCGACCATCGACAGCGCATCCTGATCGATGGGTCCGAGGTGGGTGTTGAAGACCTGATCGAAGAAGCCTCGCACTTTCTGCCGCCACTTCTTGCGGTAGCGCTCGAGGTGGCGCACGGCCTCGTGCGGGTCCATGAAGATGAAGCGGCTCGACCAGCGGTAGGCGCACGGCAACTCACCCAGGGCGGTGAGCAGCCCCGGGGCGGATTCCAGCGGAAAACCTTCGATCGCCACCACCTGGATGAACTGGCGGCCAATACGCGGCACCACCCCGCCCCACAGCTCCTGACCACCGATCACCGCATCGAGATACATCGGGTTGGCCGGCAGCCGCACCGGGTGATGGGCGCCGGTGAGACAGCACTGCAGCCAGCCAAGGAAGGCGTCATGGGTGACGGTCGATCCGTCTTCCTCGACCCTCGGCTCGCCCCGCAGCCGCGTGAGCGTCACCGCCGCGGACAGACGGCTTTCGATGGCCGCGATCTCGCGCCTGAACTGCGCGATGAGATTCATCGTGCGCGCCGTGTGGTCCGGCGCGATCGCGTCGTCGTCGAACATCAGCTCGACGAACTTGCGTTGCGCCAGCACCGGCGGGAACCAGGTGAGCGTCAGCACGAAATAGCCCTCGTACATCGTGCCCAGACGCTCGAAGAGGCGCCGCCGTTCCTCGTCGATCGCCGCCGACACCGCATCCGGGAAATGCGAACGCCCGCGCTCGGGGTAGCCCGGTGCGGGCCGGCGCACCGCATCGACATGCACCATCCAGCCGCTGCCCAGACCCGCCAGCGCCTGGTTGAGGCGAACCGACACCTGCTCGCGCGCCTCATCGGTGCGGCTGGCGTTGTCCTCGCCCCGATAGCACCACGCGGCCATGAAGGCACCGTTCTTGCCCACGATCACGCCGTCATCGACCACCGCGGCGTAGTTGAGCAGATCGGCGAGGCCCGCGTCCCGGGACCGATGCCGCCGGAGCTGCACCCGGGCCTCGACCGCGCGGATGCGGGCCACCAGGATCAGCAGCAAGGCGGCGCCCAGCCCCGCTACGACGAAGGCAATGGCCGCGATCATGTGTACTGCTTCCCCTGGGCGGCCGTGTTGTCACGGAAAGGGGTCGAACGCGCCGGGTAGTAGCCCCTATAGCGGCGGTGGCGCAGATAGACGTGGCGCAGCTTCGGATCGGCTTTGGCCATCAGCCGCAGCATGAAGAGCGCCGCCACCCACAGCATGACCCCGAACACGGTGGCGCGCAGGTCCTGCGCGCTGAAGATGAGCGCACCGGCCAGCAGGCCCGCGAACATCACCAGTTCGCGATCCCCGCCCATGAAGAGGTTGTGCCGGTTGCCTGCGCGGCGAAGCGGGATCGTGCGCAGCGCCATGGTCACACCGCCTGCGCCGTCGACATCGCCGTACCCGCCTGCACGACCGGCACCCGCACGGTTTCGGCCGCGCCCCCGCTTGCCGCGGCGATCTCCGCGCCCCGGCCGAAGAAGGAACTCATCATGTTCTGCGCGCCTACCAGCAGCGCCATGACCAGCACGATGAAAATCAGGGTGCGGAAGAACGCGGTGAGCTCACCGCCGAAGATCAGCATGCCGCCGGCGACGACGATGCCGATCAGCGACAACGTGAAGGCGACCGGTCCGGTGACCGAGTTGCGCAGGTTCGTCAGCCAGCTCTCGTACGGCAGCGAACCCCCGGAGCCCTCCGAAGCGAGGGCCAGTTGCGGTGCCAGCAGGACCAGCGCCAGCAGTGCGAGCAGGCAGAGCGCACGCACGGCGGGATGCCCGAGGTGCGGGCGGCGGAACGGGGTCAGGGTAAGCGGCATCGGTAAGACTCCTTCAGAGGGTGTGGGTGAGGTAGCGACCGCCGTCGAACCCTGACACGGCGAGGATGTCCTGCACACGGCGCTGCCCGTCGACGCGGGCGATATGCACGACGAGCTGCACAGCCTCGCCGATGAGCGGCTCGATCGGTCGGGGGGCGTCCGGATGCATGCTGATGAGCATCGCCAGACGGTCCAGACCCGCGCGTGCGCTGTTGGCGTGCAGAGTGGCCGCTCCGCCTTCGTGGCCGGTGTTCCAGGCCATCAGCAGGTCGAGCGCTTCCGGACCGCGGACCTCGCCGACCAGGATGCGGTCGGGACGCATGCGCAGGCTCGT
>JAFEFM010000278.1 GCA_018240585.1 Pseudomonadota bacterium | reverse complement strand
TATTAACTCGGCAATCAAATAGCTAATTTACTGAGCGTACTGAACGTACTCATGGCTGAAATACGACCGCACGCGATCCGGCATCGCAGCGATGCGCTCCATGCAGGTGCGCGCCTTTTCACGAAGCGCAGCGGCGGTCCTGGCAATCGGGCCGGAGCGTATCGTCGTCTTCAGATCCCGGTTCAAGTACTCGTCCGGGTTGAGTTCCGGCGCGTACGGCGGCAGGTAGAACAGTTCGATCTTCTTGGCGTTTTCGGCAGCCCACTCGCGGACGCGGTTGGCGCGATGCACGCGCAGGTTATCGACGATCAGGAACACCTTGCGCTGCGCGTCCTGAATCAGATTCTTCAAGAAGACTATGAAACGCTCGGCATCGATGGCGCCCTCGAAGAACGAGAAACGCACCAAGCCCTGGTTGGTGATCGCCGAGATCATCGACGTCGATCCATGGCGACCGGCCGGCAATCGCAGTTCCGGCGTCAGCCCCGCCATCGAGTAGCCGCGCACCCAGTGCGAGTCCTGCCGAATGGCGGTCTCGTCCCCCCAGTAGATCTCGGCATCCTCAGTCTTCGCGCGCGCGACGATCTTCGGGTACTCGTCCCCGAGCCACGCCTTGAGCCGGGCCGGATCCTGCTCGAGCGCGCGCTTGACCGGCCGCTGCGGCGTGAAGCCCCAGCGTCGAAGATACTCGCCGACCGTGCGAATGGGCATGTCGATGCCAAAAAGCTGCTTGATGGCAAGCATGACTGCGCGACGATTCCACAGCGCGAACTCAAGCTGGAGCTGGGCGGGATTCGAACCGATGATCTTCAAGCGCAACTGCTCCTCTTGAACCAACGTCAGCGTGCGCCCCGACCCATGGCGGCGGCCACGTTGCCCGCCCTTGATGACGGTATCGACGCTGTCGGCCTGAGCGCGCCGCGCCCATTTCAATACTGTGCCGACATGAACCCCGCACACCTCGGCGATGTGCGCCCATGTGTAACCTTGCTTGCGCAGGACAAATGCCTGGCGACGAATGTGTTCCAGGGCTTCGGGCGGGAGCTTGCGGGCGTCGATCTTTTCCATGCCCGAATTATATCAAAATCTATTTGCTTGCCGGGTTAATA
>JAFEFM010000277.1 GCA_018240585.1 Pseudomonadota bacterium | reverse complement strand
GCTTCATGATCGTCGCGGTGGGCGACTTCAACATGGGGGCGATGGAGAACAAGGGGCTGAACATCTTCAACACCAAGTTCATCCTCGCCAAGCCCGACACCGCCACCGACGTCGATTACGAGAACGTCGAGAGCGTGGTGGCGCACGAGTACTTCCACAACTGGACCGGCAACCGCGTCACCTGCCGGGACTGGTTTCAGCTCACCCTCAAGGAAGGCCTCACGGTCTTCCGCGACCAGCAGTTCTCCGCCGACATGCTGGCGAGGGTGGCAGGTGAGACCGCCGGGCCCGCGGGTGCGGCCTCGGCGCGTGCGGTCAAGCGCATCGACGACGTGCGCGTGCTGCGCGCGGCGCAATTCGCCGAGGACGGCGGGCCGATGGCGCATCCGATCCGGCCGGAAAGCTATCAGGAGATCAACAACTTCTACACCGCCACGGTGTATGAGAAGGGCGCCGAAGTCATCCGCATGCTCCACACCCTGCTGGGGCCGGAGGGCTTCCGCAACGGCATGGACCTGTATTTCAGCTACCACGACGGCCAGGCGGTGACCTGCGACGACTTCGTCGAGGCGCTGTCCGAGGCCAACGGCGTCGACCTCGACCAGTTCATGCGCTGGTACGAACAGGCCGGCACGCCGCGGGTGAGCGCGCGCGGCGAGTGGGATGCGGCCGCTGGCAGCTACACGCTCACGCTGGCGCAGCGCACGCCGCCCACCCCCGGACAGCCGGAAAAGCAGCCACTCGTGATCCCGGTCGCCGTCGGGCTCATCGGCCCCGACGGCCGCGACCGCGCGCTGCGCCTCGAGGGCGAATCGCAGGCGGCTGCCAGCACCCGGGTGCTGGCGCTCACCGAAGCCGAGCAACGCTTCCGCTTCATCGGCCTGGACGCCGAGCCCGTGCCTTCGCTGCTGCGCGGCTTCTCGGCGCCAGTCATCCTGGAAATGGACGAGGACGATGCGCGCATGGCCTTCCGCATGGCCCACGACGCGGACCCGTTCAACCGCTGGGATGCCGCACAGCGCTACGCCGAACGCGTGGTCCTCGGGCTCGCCGGCGGACAGGCGGGCGCGGTGCCGGAAGCCTTCGTCGCCGCTTTCCGCGCGCTGCTGAACAATCCCGCGCTCGACCCCGCATTCCGTGCCCAGGCGGCTGCGCTGCCGACCGAGAGCTATCTGCTCGAGCGCATGGCGCCAGCCGATCCCGCCGCGCTGCGTGCCGCCCTGGTTCTGACGATGCGCACGCTGGGCGGCGCGCTGGCCGACGACTGGCTGGGCTTGGTCGAATCGATGCAGGTTCCCGGCGCCTACCGCTATCACCCGGCCGACGCTGGCCGGCGCGCGCTCGGCAATCTCGCGCTGCGCTATCTTGCGGCGGCGGGCGATGTGCGCGGGCTGGCGGCGGCGAGTGCGCGCTTCGAGGCGGCGACCAACATGACCGAGCGCTTCGGCGCGCTCGCCGCGCTGGTGCAGAGCGCCAGCCCGACACGCGACGCTGCGCTGGCCGCGTTCCACGAGCGCTATCGCGGCGATGCGCTGGTGCTCGACAAGTGGTTCGCGCTGCAGGCCGGCGCCTGGCGCTGGGACGCCGCCGCCGCGCCGACGCTGGCGAGGGTGCGGGCGCTGCTGTCCGATCCGGCGTTCAGCCTGTCGAATCCCAACAAGGTGTATGCGCTGCTGGGTACTTTCTTCCGCGCCAATGCCGCCGAGTTCCATGCGGCGGACGGCAGCGGCCATGCATTCTGGGCGGAGCAGGTGATCGAACTCGACCGCCGGAATCCGCAGGTCGCGGCGCGCATGGCGAGGGCGCTGGAAAACTGGCGCCACTACACGCCGGCGCTGCAGGCGAGCATCCGGCCGCAGCTCGAACGCGTGCTGGCGTCGCCCGGGCTTTCCGCCGACGTGCAGGAGATCGTCGGCAAGGCGCTCGCGTAAGGCGGATCGCAGGCGCTCCCTGCGTGCGCTGCACCAAAGAAAAAACGCCGGCGTGCCGGCGTTTTTTTTCGGGAAGGCGGAAGCTCAGTTCGTTGCGAGATCACCCGAGATGTAGCTCGAGAGGTGGCGGATCGTCGCCTCCTGCTGGGTGACGATGGACTTCACCATGTCCCCGATCGTCACGATGCCCGCGATACGGCCGTGATCGACCACCGGCAGGTGGCGGAAGCGGTTTTCGGTCATCGTGCGCATCACTTCGTCGACCGTGCTGGAGGGCGATACGGTGCACGGGTTGGGCGTCATCAGCTCGCCGATCCTGACATCCTTGGAGACCAGACCTTTCAGGACCACCTTGCGGGCGTAGTCTCGCTCGGTGAAGATGCCGAGCAGCCGATCGTTTTCGGTCACGATGACCGAGCCGATGTCGAACTCCGCCATCAGGGAGAGCGCAGTGAATACGGTGTCATCGGGATGCACCGAGACCGCCTTGCTGCCCTTTTGATCGAGAATCTGTTTGACCGTGGTCGTCATTGCTTCCACTCCCTCCGCTTTTGCCTTGTTGTCGATGACGTTGCACGCTGTTGTGCAACGTTTACAGCATAGATGTGAACGGCGAAGGACGCCACGCCGGCGCCGCTGCGTCAGATCTCGAGATTGTCGATCAGTCGTGTCCTACCCAGCTTCGCCGCGGCCAGGACCACCAGCGGATCGTCCAGGTGCAGCGCCGGCTGCAGGTCGGCGCGGCGGCGTACGGCGATGTAGTCGGGCACCCAACCGCGCGCGGCCAGTTCGGCCATCGCCTCGGTCTCGAGCTTGAGGAGGTCGTGGTCGCCTGCGCACACCGCGTCGCGCACGCGCGCCAGCACGCGATGCAGGTACGGCGCCTCGGCGCGCTCGTCGGCGCTCAGGTAGCCGTTGCGGGAAGACAGCGCCAGGCCGTCGTCCGCGCGCACCGTGTCGCCGGCGACGATATCGACCGGCAGGGCGAGCTCGCGCACCATGTTGCTGAGCACCATCAGTTGCTGGTAGTCCTTCTTGCCGAACAGTGCCACGTCGGGCTGAACGATGTTCAGCAGCTTGAGCACCACCGTCGCCACGCCGCCGAAGTGGCCGGGACGGAACTCGCCTTCCAGGATGGAGACGTGGGCCGGGGCCGGCTGCACGACGTAGCGCTGCGGCTGCGGATACATGACGGTTTCGTCCGGTGCGAAGACGTGGCCGACGCCGGCGGCCTCGAGCTTTTCGCAATCGGCCTGCAGCGTGCGCGGATAGCGGTCGAAGTCCTCGCCGGCGCCGAATTGCAGGCGGTTCACGAAGATGCTCGCGATCACCGTGTCGGCGTGCTCGCGCGCCTGCTTCATCAGGGTGATGTGGCCCTCGTGCAGGTTGCCCATGGTGGGCACGAAGGCGACTTTGCCCGCAGATGCGCGTGCCGCGCGCAGGCTCTCGATGGTGTGGTGGATCTGCATGGTCGGTAGGAAATGGCGGATGCGAAAGCTCGCCCGCTCAGTAACAGTGTTCAGGGGCGGGGAAGCTGCCGTCTTTCACCGCGGCGACGTAGCGTGCGACGGCTTCCTCGATGCTCGCGGCACCGCTCATGAAGTTGCGCACGAAGCGTGCGGTCTTGCCGGGGAACACGCCCAGCATGTCGTGCAGCACCAGCACCTGGCCGTCGCAATCGGGGCCGGCGCCGATGCCGATGGTGGCCATCGATTTCAGGCTGGCGGTGACGTCCTTTGCCACCGTCGCCGGCACCATTTCCATCACCATCATCGCTGCGCCGGCCTGCTCCAGCGCCAGCGCGTCGGCCTTCAGGCGTGCCGCGCCTTCCTCGCTGCGGCCCTGCACGCGGTAGCCGCCGAGCTGATGCACCGACTGTGGCGTGAGGCCGATGTGAGCGCACACCGGCACGCCGCGCTCGACCAGGAAGCGGATCGTGTCCGCCATGAATTCGCCGCCTTCCAGCTTGACCATCTGCGCGCCGGCCGCCATCAGCCGCGCCGCGCTGCGCATCGCCTGCTCGCGGCTCTCGTGGTAACTGCCGAAAGGCATGTCGGTGAGCACGAAGGCGCGGCTGTCGGCGCGCGCGACGCATTCGGTGTGGTAGGCCATGTGCTCGAGCGTGACGGGCAGGGTGGACTTCTGCCCCTGCAGCACGTTGCCCAGCGAGTCGCCGATGAGCGCGACGTCCACCCCGGCACGCCCGCACAGCGCGGCGAAACTGGCGTCATAGGCGGTGAGCATGGCGATCTTGCGGCCTTCGGCGCGCATCTTGCCGAGCTCGAAGAGCGTGACGGGTTTCTGATCCTGCAGGTAGCTCATGGCGTTCTCCTGTTTGGAGGGGCGGAGTTTTCACCAAAGTGCTGCAATGCACAAGGGGTCGTGGCGCGGCGGTGGCTGCCGCGGCGGCAGGAACTCAGCCCGCGTAGCCGAAGAATTCGCGGTAGCCGCGCATGTTGCGCAGGCGCTCGACGAGCAGCTCGAAATCCTCGTCCTTGTCCACCGGATTGAGCACGCCGGCATCGACGACGAAGAGCGGCGCGGCATCGTACTGGTAGAAGAAGCGCGCGTAGCGGTCGGCAACGCGCTCCAGGTAGCTCTCGGTGATGCGCCGCTCGGCGTCGTTGCCGCGGCGGCGGATGCGTTCCATCAGCGTGTCGGGCTTGGCCTGCAGGTAGATCACCAGGTCGGGCCGGGGTGGCGTGGCCGGGCGCAGGCCGTCGAAGACACGCTGGAACAGTGCGAACTCGTCGTCGCTGAGGTTCAGCCCGGCAAAGAGCTTGTCCTTGTCGAGGATGAAGTCGGACACCACGCGGCGGTCGCCGCTCAGGTCGCCGAGCTGGGTGGCGACCTGGTCTATGCGCTGGAAGAAGAAGGACAGCTCGGTGGCCATCGCCCAGCGCTCGGGATGCTGGTAGAAGCGCGACAGGAAAGGGTTGCTCTCGGCCTGTTCGAAAAGGCTTTCCGCCGGCAGGCGCTCGGCGAGGCGCCGGGCGAGCGAGGTCTTGCCCGCCCCGATTGGGCCTTCGACGACGATGTAGCGCGCTTTTTCGAGCATGGCGGCGGCCCTTGCCTCAGTTGCGGAAGATGAAATAGACCGCGCCAAGCATACACAAGCCCGCCCAGAGATAGTCAAGCTTGAGCGGCTGCTTCATGTACAGCACCGCGAAGGGCACGAAGACGAGCAGGGTGATCACTTCCTGCATGATCTTGAGCTGGCCCAGGCTCAGCGCAGTGGCGCCGATGCGGTTGGCGGGAACCTGCAGCAGGTATTCGAACAACGCGATCGACCAGCTCACCAGTGCAGCCACGTACCACGCCTTGCCATGCATGTTGCGAAGATGGCCGTACCACGCGAAGGTCATGAAGACGTTCGATCCGACGAGAAGCAGCGCCGCCTGCATCCAGGCAGGGGCAGCGACGAGCGGTGCGGTGGCCGATTGCAGCCAGACGGGCATGGACGTTCTCCGTGGATGCGTGGGTTGTTGCTGCGCTGCCTGCTGTGGCGCGTCAGAGGCGGACGACGAGCTGGTCGCCGAGGCCGGCGAGCAGGGCGAGCACCCTGCCGTGGCCGGGGATCTCGGCCTCGGGGGCGATCTCGGCCAGCGGCTGCAGCACGAAGGCACGCTCATGCATGCGCGGATGCGGCACCACCAGGCCCGGCTCGTCGATGACCGCCTCCCCATGCAGCAGCAGGTCGAGATCCATGGTGCGCGGCGCAAGGTGCCCGGGCCGCGTGCGCCCGCCTTCATGCTCGATCGCCAGCAGGGCGTCGAGCAGCGCGCGCGGCGCCAGGGCGGTGTCCACCGCGATCACTGCGTTGATGTAGTCCGGGTGGTCGTCGGCCACGCCCACCGGCGCGGTGTGGTAGAGCGAGGAGCGCGCTGCGACCTGCGTGGCCGGCAAGGCGGCGATGCGCTTGAGCGCCAACTGGAAGGCTTGCGCCGGGTCGCCCAGGTTCGCACCGAAGGCGATGTAGGCGCGGATTCGCGCCGGGCCGCTCACGCTGCCTCCGCTCCGTTGTCGCCTTCCTGCGCGGCGCCGTCCGGCTTGCGCTTGCGGCGGCGGCGCCTTTTTACCGGGGCGGCTTCGGCCGGTGCCTGGTGGATCAGCGCCTCGCGCTGGTCATGGCCGGCATGGGCGAAGTGCTCCCACCAGTCGGCGATTTCCAGTGGAATTTCGCCCGCCTGCGCGCGCAGGCGCAGGAAGTCCCAGCCGGCGCGGAAGCGCGGCTGCTCGATGAGCCGGTAGGGCGCCTTGCCGGTGCGCTTGTCGAAGCGCGGCTGCAGCGCCCAGATGTCCTTGATGTCGCCGGCGATGCGCCGCGTGATGGCGAGCTTGCCGGCCTGCAGGTCGAGCACTTCGTCCATCGCCTCGAACAGCGCCGGCTGGCTGTGCTCGCCGGCTGCCTTCTTTCTTTCCCACGTTGTCAGCACTTCCTGCCACAGCAGCGTGGC
>JAFEFM010000276.1 GCA_018240585.1 Pseudomonadota bacterium | reverse complement strand
GGCCGGCATGGAGATCCCGCCGCGCAAGCTGGTCGCCGGCATGCCGGCCAAGGTGATGCGCGACCTGTCGGAGCAGGAAGTGACGTGGAAGGGCGACGGCACCCGCACCTACCAGGAGCTGACCGAGCGCTGCCTGGCCACGCTGAAGCCGTGCGAGCCGCTCACCGAGATGGAACCCGGCCGCAAGCGCTTCGAGTTCCCCGGCGTGGTGCCGCTGGTGGAGGCGAAGAAGGAAGGCAAGGCTTGAGCGATCGCGGCAAGCTGTTCGCCGGCCTGCCGCCAGCCGCGCCGCAGGAGCGTTTCGATACGCTGCTCGACCATCCGGCGGCGCGCATCGAGCGCATCGCCTCATTCGCCCACGCGAGCCCGCCAGGCTTCTGGTACGACCAGGCGGGCGACGAATGGGTGATGCTGGCGGCGGGGCGCGCCGAACTCACACTCGAGCACGCGGACGGCAATCTCGAGTCGCTGGCGCTGGAGGGGGGAGACTGGGTCTTCATCCCGGCGCACCGGCGACACCGGGTGGCGTCGACGAGCGCGGATGCGGTCTGGCTGGCGGTGCATCTCGCCAGACCGGATTCGAGGCACCCGACGCACCCCGCCCCCACGTAACAAAGAACCGTCTTTTACCCCACCTGGCAGGCCAGGCCCTTGAGGTATTCGCCTTCCGGCACCGCGAGCCCGATCGGATGGTCCGGCGCGGCGGACAGGCGGTAGATGATGCGCGCATCGACACCGGCATCGGTGGCGGCGCCGGCGACGATCTTCTGGAACAGCTCCTGGCCGATGCCGCCCGAGCACGAGTAGGTCATCAGGATGCCGCCCGGGTTGAGCAGGCGGAAACCGAACAGGTTGATGTCCTTGTAGGCGCGCGCAGCCCGCTCGGCGTGCGCGGCGGAGGGCGCGAACTTGGGTGGATCGAGCACGATCAGGTCGAAACGCCGGCCTTCGTCCTTCAGCGCGCGCAGCGCCTTGAACACGTCGGCCTCGTGCCATTCGGCGCAGCTGGCGTCGAGCTGCGGATTGAGCGCGAGGTTGCGTCGCGCGGATTCCAGCGCCGGGCCGGAGGAATCGATCGACAGCACCGATTGCGCGCCGCCCGCCAGCGCCTGCAGCGAGAAGCCGCCGGTGTAGCAGAAGCAATTCAGCACCGCGCGGCCCGCGGCGAGCTGGCCGGTGAGCAGGCGGTTGTCGCGCTGGTCGAGGTAGAAGCCGGTCTTGTGGCCGCCCTCGACATCCACTTCCATGCGCACGCCGTTCTCGACGATGCTGAGGCCGCCCGCCGGCAGTTCGCCATGCACGGCGCCGGTGCGCGGCTGCAAGCCTTCCAGGCCGCGCACTTCGGAATCCGAACGCTCGTAGACGGCGGCGCAGCCGGTGGCCTGCACCAGGCCGGCAACGATGGCCTCGCGCCATTTGTCGGCGCCGGCGCTGGTGAGCTGCAGCACCACCACCTCGCCATAGCGGTCGGCGATGACGCCGGGCAGACCGTCGGATTCGCCGTGGATCAGGCGCACGCCCTGCTGCCCGCGCAGTGCCGGGATGGCCGCACGGCGCGCCACCGAGGCAGCCACCGCGCGCTTGAAGAAAGCATGGTCGATCGCCGCGTCGACATCGAAACTCCACACCCGCGCGCGGATCTGCGACTCTGGCGACCAGGCGGCGCGCGCCAGCGGCTTGCCGTCGGCGGTGACGACGGTGATCGTGTCGCCCGGCCGCGCGCGCCCGTCCAGGCGCTCGACCGAGCCGGCGAAGATCCAGGGGTGGCGGCGGAACAGCGAGCGTTCCTTGCCGGGCTTGAGGATGAGCTGAGCCATGGGAATGAGGCCGGAAAGGAGTGGGCAGGAAAGCAGGGGACCGGCACTGCGCCGGTCAGTCGGCGAGCCGCCGGTAGGCGCCGGCGTGGTAGATCAGGGGCGGACGCTCCTCGCGGTCGAAGCTCACCACTTCGCCGATGAACACGATGTGGTCGCCGCCCGGGTGGCGCGTGGTGTTGCGGCACACGAAGCGCGCGCAGCAGCCGCTCAGCAGCGGCACGCCGCCCTCGCCTT
>JAFEFM010000275.1 GCA_018240585.1 Pseudomonadota bacterium | reverse complement strand
CGGTGCCCGCCGGTCCGTTCAACGCGCTCGACGAAATCGACCGCATCTTCCAGCAACGCGATCGCGATCACAGCGTCACCGTGGCCCTGGAGAAGGCGCAGGTGCGCATCGGCCGCGACCGCCTGAACTTCCGGGTAAGCTCGTCGAAGCCCGGCTACCTTTACGTGCTGATGGTGGGCACGGACAAGCAGCACTTCTACAAGCTCTTTCCCAATGCGGTGGACACACGCAACCATGTCGCCGCCGGCCAGTCGATCGCGCTGCCGCGCAGCGGCTGGGTCATGGTGGCAGGCGGGCCACCGGGCGCGAATCAGTTCGTCGCCGTGGTCAGCGCAAACCCGAGGGATTTCGCCGACACCGGCCTGGTCGCGGTGGACCCCTTCGCCGAGTTTCCGCTCGACTCCGCCGCATCGATCGTCGCGGCACACCCGGGGACGCAATCGCCCTTCCTCGGCAAGCCCGTATGCCCAAAGGGCGCGACCGCGTGCTCGGACGCCTACGGCGCTGCCGTCTTCACGATCGAGGAAACCGACTGAGGGCCGCGGCCCCGCCGCCAGCCCTCGACCCCAGGCTGCAGGCGGGTGCACCGAGCATGCCGCCCGCCGTACCGCATCGCCACGGACATCAGCAATCGCAGGCGCTCACTCACGCACGGTGAGGATGGTCACCCGACGATTTTCCGGCGCGGCCGGGCGCGCGGGATTGGCCAGCTCGGTGTCGCCCTTGCCGACGGGTTTGAGGCGGTCGCGCTGGATGTGATGGCGCGTCGTCAGATACTCGACCACGCTCTCCGCACGCGCCTGCGACAGTTGCAGGTTGCGTTCGTGGCTGCCGCGCGGATCGGCATGGCCTTCGACCGAGAAGCTGAAATCCGCGAGTTTTTCGGCCTGCAGCGCACGCGCGACGATGTCGAGCTTGGACTGCGCATCCGGCGTCAGCTCTGCCGAGTTGGTCACGAAGGTGATCAGCAGCGACGCGCCGGGCCGCTTCGCGGCCGTGACTGCCGGCGACTTCTCACCCGGCTTCGCCAGCGCCTTGTCGCGCTCGACGCGGATGCTGCGGGTGCGGATCTCCTCGGGTTCGGGCGTCAAAGCCTCGATGAGGTTCTTCTCATTGAGGTTCTTGCCCCTCAGGATCTCCTGGGCATGGAGCCCGGTTGCCAACGTCGCGCACATCAGCGCTGCCGCAACATGGCACGACACGATCGACATCTTCATTGTCCTTCTCCT
>JAFEFM010000274.1 GCA_018240585.1 Pseudomonadota bacterium | reverse complement strand
GCGGCCTTGCCCGCCCGATGCTCCTGGACAAAATCCAGCGTGACACTGAACAGCACCATGACCGAGATGATGATGAAATTGGTCAGTTCGCCAGTCATGGCAGAAACCGCACTGGCCACCAGCAGCAGCACGACCAGCGGATTCTGGAAACGGGACAGGAACTGCCGCCACAAGGGCTTTTCCTGGTGATCGCGGAACAGGTTGGGGCCAAATCTGGCAAGCCGGGCGCGGGCTTCGGCACTCGACAGGCCGGTTGTCGAAGAACCGGACTCGGCGGCTCCTTCGGCAGGGTCGAGCCACCAGGCCTGTGACGGTGTTTCTGTTGCCATGTCAGGGGCTCCAGCGCGCTTCCTAACCGGTCCGGACGATCTGCCGCGCGAAGGCAGCACCAGCGTGTTCGCTCATGCCACCTCCGCGCAGGCGGGAGGCTCAGCGTTTGGTTTCCGGTACGACAATCACCGTGTCTCCGCCGGTCTTGCCGGTTTTTCCGGTCTGGCCGGTGTCACCCGTTGCGCCGGTGCTGCCTGCCGCTCCGGTGTCGCCGGTGGCCCCGGTGTAGCCCGGCGCGCCGGTGGAACCGGTCATTCCCTTGGCGCCGGTATCACCCGTGGCACCGGCCGGGCCTGCAGGCCCCGGAACCGGAACAGGCACCGCAATCACGGTCGGCGGCGGGGTTTGCACCTTTGGTTTGTCGCACGCACTCAAGGATATCGCCATCAGTGCTGCGGATAAGGCAATCGAATAGTTCATGAGATTTCCTCCGGCTGGAGTGGAGAACGTCGCTCGTCCGGACGGGCTTGCAACGATGGGGGCTTGAAGTTGCACGATACGGCAGGAAGGGCCGCCATTCCGTTCGACAGCGCACATAGCCGCAGCGGTCAGCAAGGCGTGTGCGCTGCCACAAAGACCGTGCCCGACCGTCTGGCTACCGTGGGTTCGGCTGCGTTGCAGGCTTGGCACGACGCACCGCTCCATTCCCCAAGCGATTGATCAGGAGACGAACATGAAGATCGAAATCGGCACCACCGAACTGTATCGATCCGACACCATCGGTGGCATCCAGCCCGAAGCCGGGGACGGGCCGGGCCCGTTCCTGATGGGGGCCAGCACCCTGACTG
>JAFEFM010000273.1 GCA_018240585.1 Pseudomonadota bacterium | reverse complement strand
GCGGACAACGTCGCCGAGCAGTTCGGGATCTCGCGCGCCGACCAGGACGCCTTCGCGCTGCGCTCGCAGCAACGCTGGGCTGCCGCCAACGCCGCCGGCCGCTTCCGCGACGAGCTGGTGCCGGTCGAGATCCCGCGCAAGAAGGGCGACCCGATCCTGTTCGACACCGACGAGCATCCGCGCCCCGACACCACGCTGGAAATGCTGGCCAAGCTCAAGGGCGTCAATGGTCCCGATCTGACCGTCACCGCCGGCAATGCCTCGGGCGTCAATGACGGTGCCTGCGCACTGCTGCTCGCCTCCGAGGCCGCCGCCGAGCGCCACGGCCTGACGCCGCGCGCCCGCGTGGTGGCGATGGCCACCGCCGGTGTGCCGCCGCGCATCATGGGCTTCGGCCCGGCGCCCGCGGTGCGCAAGGTGCTGGCCAAGGCCTGCCTGACGCTCGACCAGATGGACGTCATCGAACTCAACGAAGCCTTCGCCGCGCAGGCGCTCGCGGTGGTGCGCGACCTCGGCCTGGCCGACGACGAGGCGCGTGTGAACCCGAATGGCGGCGCCATCGCCATGGGCCATCCGCTCGGCATGAGCGGGGCGCGCCTGGTGACCACCGCCGCCTACGAGCTGCAGCGCCGCAATGGCCGCTACGCACTGTGCACGATGTGCATCGGCGTCGGCCAGGGCATCGCGATGATCATCGAGCGCGTCTGAGGCGGCGCCAGGTCACGACGACGAAGTCAGCACGAATAACGGAGGAGACCCGCAGCAGCCCGGGCAGGTCCGGCTTCACGCCGGGCCTCGCCCGCCGGCCGCGGCGGCAGGAACAGCAGAATGACCTACGAAACACTGGAAATCGAACGCAGCGGCGCGGTGGCGACGATCTGGATGAACCGTCCGGACGTGTTCAACGCCTTCAACGAGCAGCTCATCGCCGACCTCGGCGCGGCCTGTGCCGAGCTCGACACCGACGCCGCGGTGCGCATCGTCGTGCTCGCCGGCCGTGGCCGCCACTTCTCGGCCGGCGCCGATCTCAACTGGATGCAGCGCGCTTCCGCGTACACCGAGGCCGAGAACCTCGCCGATGCGCGCAAGTTCGCCGGCATGCTGCAGGCGCTGTCGGGCATGTCCAAGCCGACCATCGCCCGCGTGCAAGGCGCCGCGCTGGGCGGCGGCACCGGCCTGGCGGCGGCCTGCGACATGGTGGTGGCGTCCGAGGATGCGCAGTTCTCCACCTCGGAAGTGAAGTTCGGAATCATCCCGGCGGTGATCAGCCCCTACGTGCTGCGCGCCATCGGCCCGCGCCACGCGCTGCGCTACTTCCAGACCGCGGAGAAGTTCCGCGCCGCCGAGGGCAAGGCGATCGGCCTGGTGCACGAAGTGGTTCCCCTGGAGCAGCTCGACGCCGGCGTGGCGAAGCTGGTGGAGCCGCTGCTGGCCGGCGGCCCGCTGGCGCAACTGGCAGCGAAGCAGTTGATCGCGGCGGTGTCGGGCAGGCCGATCGATGCCGCGGTGGCCGAGGAAACCGCCACCCGCATCGCCCGCCAGCGTGCCACCGGCGAGGCGAAGGAAGGCATCGCCGCCTTCCTGCAGAAGCGCCCTCCGGCCTGGATGGGCTGAACGGCGGCACGCAGAAACAACGCATCAAAGAGCGAGTCGAAGCACATGTTGAGTTCCGCCCCGGTATCCCCCGGGTCGGTATTTGCGAGGAGAGAGCAGATGTATACCCAGGCGATGGACATCCCGGACGAATCCGGGAAAAAGCTTGCCGTCGTGCCCGGTGCCGCGAGCGAGCAGGAAGCCGCGTTCGAGGCCCGCATCGCGGCTGACGGCCGCATCGAGCCGCAGGACTGGATGCCCGAGGCGTATCGCAAGACGCTGGTGCGCCAGATCAGCCAGCACGCCCACAGCGAGATCGTCGGCATGCTGCCGGAAGGCAACTGGATCTCGCGCGCGCCCAGCCTCAAGCGCAAGGCGATCCTGATCGCCAAGGTGCAGGACGAGGGCGGCCACGGCCTCTACCTGTATTCCGCCGCCGAGACGCTGGGCACCGGACGCGACGAGATGCTCGCCGGCCTGCACTCCGGCAAGGCCAAGTACAGCTCGATCTTCAACTACCCGACGCTCAACTGGGCCGACGTGGGCGTGATCGGCTGGCTGGTCGACGGCGCCGCGATCATGAACCAGATCCCGCTGTGCCGCTGCTCCTACGGCCCCTATGCGCGCGCCATGATCCGCGTGTGCAAGGAGGAGTCCTTCCACCAGCGCCAGGGCTACGAGGCCCTGCTGGTGATGATGAAGGGCACCGACGGACAACGCGCGATGGTGCAGGACGCGGTGAACCGCTACTGGTGGAAGTGCCTGGCGATGTTCGGGCCGCCGGACGCCGACAGCCCGCACAGCGCGCAGGGCATGCGCTGGGGCATCAAGCGCATCAGCAACGACGAACTGCGCCAGAAGTTCATCGACGCCACCGTGCCGCAGGCCAAGGTGCTGGGCGTGACCCTGCCCGACCCCGACCTGAAGTGGAACGAGGAGCGCGGCCACTACGACTACGGCCAGATCGACTGGGCCGAGTTCTGGAACACCGTCGAAGGCAACGGCCCCTGCAACAAGGAACGCCTGGCGACGCGAGTGAAGGCACACAACGACGGCCAGTGGGTGCGCGACGCAGCCCTGGCATACGCACGCAAGCAGAAAGAACGTCAAGTCAAGGAGGCAGCATGAGCACCGCACCCGCACTGAAGGATTGGCCCCTCTGGGAAGTCTTCGTCCGCAGCAAGCAAGGCCTGGAGCACAAGCACTGCGGCAGCCTGCACGCGGCCGACGCGGCGCAGGCGCTGCACATGGCGCGCGACGTCTACACCCGCCGCCAGGAAGGCGTGAGCATCTGGGTGGTGCCGTCCGTCGCGATCACCGCCAGCAACCCGGACGACAAGGGCGAGCTGTTCGACCCGGCGGCCGACAAGATCTACCGCCATCCGACCTTCTACGAGATCCCGGAAGAAGTGGGGCACATGTAATGAGCACGCCGATCGACTACCTGCTGCACCTGGCCGACAACGCCGTCGTGCTCGGCCAGCGCAACGCCGAGTGGTGCGGCCACGGCCCCATCCTCGAGGAAGACCTCGCGCTCGCCAACGTCAGCCTCGACCTCATCGGCCAGGCCCGCCTGCTGTACCAGCG
>JAFEFM010000272.1 GCA_018240585.1 Pseudomonadota bacterium | reverse complement strand
GGTTCCACGGCCTGCAAGGCGCTGTACAAGTGCCTCTCGTGCCAGGAACCCTTCGATTACTTCAAGCCCTATTGAGGGCCGGAGCCAAAACGACATGTCAGCACCCCGTTTTCAAGAACTCTCCGTCAAGCGCGTGAGCCCGGAAGCGGCCGGCGCGGTGGCGATCACCTTCGACATCCCCACGTCGGAGAAGGAGCGCTTCGCCTTCGAGCCGGGCCAGTTCCTCACCCTGCGCGCGACCATCGACGGCCAGGACGTGCGCCGCAACTACTCGATCAGCAGCCCGCGCAGCCGCCTGGCGAAGGATGGCGAGCTCGAGATCGGCATCCGCCCGGTGGAAGGCGGCCTGTTCTCCAACTGGGCCGCGCGCTCGATCAAGGCCGGCGACACCATCCAGGTGATGCCGCCCGACGGCCGCTTCGTGGTCAAGAAGAAGCGCGCCATCCACCGCGTGGGCTTCGCCGCCGGTTCGGGCATCACGCCCATCCTGTCGATCGCCGCCAGCACGCTGGAAGAGCAGCCCGAGTCGAAGTTCACGTTGATCTACGGCAACCGCCGCATGTCCACCGTGATGTTCAACGAGGACCTGCAGGACCTGAAGGACCGCTACCGCGACCGCCTGACGATGATCCACGTGCTGTCGCGCCAGGCGCAGGAAGTGGACCTGCTGCAAGGCCGCATCGACGGCGGCAAGGTGCGCGAGATCATCGCGGCGCTGCTGCCGGTGGGCAGCATGGATGAAGTCTTCATCTGCGGCCCGGATGAGATGATCACCGCCACCGAAACCGCCCTGGTGGAGGCCGGCGTGCCCGCCGACCGCATCCGCACCGAGCGCTTCACCGCCACCCTGGCGCCGGGCGCCAAGCCGGTCGGTGCCTCCAGCACCGCCGAGGCGGTGGCCACCGCGGCCAAGGACATCACGATGACGCTGGTGCTCGACGGCAAGGAGCACGAGATCGCCATCGGCCCCGACGAGCACGTGCTCGACGCCGCGCTCAACGCCGGCCTCGACCTGCCCTTCTCGTGCAAGGCCGGCGTGTGCTGCACCTGCCGCGCCAAGGTGCTGGACGGCGAGGTGGTGATGGACAAGAACTTCACCCTCGAAGCGGCCGAAGTGGCGCAGGGCTTCGTGCTGAGCTGCCAGGCGCGGTGCACCACCAAGCACCTGAAGGTGAGCTTCGACGAGCGCTGAGGCTGCGCCTGCCCTGTGCAAGAACGCGGTCGATTCGTCGGCCGCGTTTTTTGTCGACGGGCGGCATTTGGTGACTTGCCAGTCGCGCTCAAGCGCGCTCCTACAGAAGCGCGGCACATCCCTGTAGGAGCGCGCTTGAGCGCGACGCGGCGAAGCCGCCCGCTTCGCCTTTGCCGCTGATGCAGGTCAATGAACTCGCCCACGCGCTTGCCTAGACTCACCTGACTCCAACGACCGCCCTCGCCCGCCATGCTCAACGACCACTACCTCAGCGCCCTCTTCCAGCCCGCCTCCGTCGCGGTGATCGGCGCATCCGAGGAAGCGCGCTCGGTCGGCCATCTCATCTTCAAGAACCTGATCGACGCGGGCTACCGCGGCCAGCTCCACGCGGTGAACCCGAAGCGGGAAACGGTGCTGGGCCACCCCTGCGTGCGCTCGGTGGAAGACATCGGCCGGCGCATCGACCTCGCCGTCATCGCCACGCCGGCACGCACGCTGCACGCAGTCGTCGAGCAGTGCGGCCGCGCCGGCGTGCGCAACGCGGTGATCATCACCGCGCTGGGGCCGGCCGACAGCGCGCTGGAACGGCGCATGCTGGAGACGGCGCGCGCCGCCGGCCTGCGCCTGCTCGGGCCGGGCAGCCTCGGCATCCTGCGGCCAGCCGACGGGCTCAACGCGGCGCTCACCCGCATCGCGGTGGCCAGCGGCGACCTCGCGCTGGTGTCGCAGTCGGGCGCGATGTGCTCGGTGGTGCTGGACTGGGCGGCGACGCACCACATCGGCTTCTCGTCGGTGATCGCGCTCAGCACCGGGCTGGACGTGGATTTCGGCGAGACGCTGGATTTCCTGGTGCATGATCCGCGCACGCGCTACATCCTGCTGTATGTCGACCGCATCCGGAACGCGCGCCACTTCATGAGCGCGCTGCGCTCGGCGGCGCGCGTCAAGCCCATCATCCTGCTCAAGACCGGCCGCCACGAGCCGTCCGGCGCGCCCGGCGGCGGCGCCGACGCATCGCTGGCCGACGCGGTGTTCGATGCCGCGATGCGCCGCGCCGGCGTGGTGCGGGTGCAGAACGTCGGCCAGTTGTTCTTCGCCGCGCGCGCGCTGGCCACCGGCTTCCGCCCGCGGGTGGAGCAGCTCGCCATCGTCACCAACGGCGCCGGCCCGGGCGCGATCGCCGCCGACCGCGCCGGCGACCTGGGCACGCCGCTGGTGGCGCTGTCGCCGCAGGCTCAGGCGGCGCTGGCGCGCCTCAAGGTCGTCAGCGGCCGCGTCGGCAACCCGCTCGACCTCGGCGGCGACGCGCCGCCCGAACGCTACCGCGACGCCATCCTCGCGCTGGCCGAGGATGCATCGATCCGCAACGTGCTGGTGATCCTGTCGCCACACGCGCTCACCGACCCGGTGGACATCGCCCAAGCCATCATCGACGTCGCCCGGCAGGTGAGCCTGAGCATCTGCTGCTGCTGGATGGGCGGCGGCCAGGTGGCGCAGGCGCGCAACCTGCTCGACCAGGCCGGCATCCCCGTGTTCCACGCGCCGGAAGCCGCCGTCGAGCTGTTCCACAACATCTCCCGCTTCCACCGCAACCAGGCGCTGCTGCTGCAGACCGCCGGCCGCTCCGACGAAGCCGGGCGCGGCAGCGCCGGCGGCGCGCGCATGCTGGTGGAGGCACTGCTCAACCAGCGCCGCACGGTGCTGTCGACGATGGAGGCGAAGGCGCTGCTGCGCAGCTTCGGCGTGCCGGTGACGCAGACCATGGTGGCGCACGACGTCACCGAGGCGCTGTTCGT
>JAFEFM010000271.1 GCA_018240585.1 Pseudomonadota bacterium | reverse complement strand
CATGTATGCCGCCTCCGACACCGCGGCGCTGCTGCAGGTCACGCGCAAGGTGGTGTATCTGGAAGACGGCGATCTGGCCGAATTGCGCCTCGACAGCTACCGCATCGTGCGCGCCGATGGCACGCCGGTGGAGCGCGAAGTGCATATTTCCAGCCTGTCGGCCGATGCGGTCGAGCTGGGCCAGTTCCTCCACTACATGCAGAAGGAAATTTTCGAGCAGCCGCAGGCGCTGGGCAACACGCTGGAAATGATCGCCGGGGGCGGCGCGGTCGCACCGCAGCACTTCGGCGCACGTGCGCCGGAGGTGTTCGAAGGCGTGCGCCGCGTGCTGGTACTGGCTTGCGGCACCAGTTATCACGCCGGCCTGGTCGCCCGCTACTGGCTGGAATCGGTCGCCAGGCTGCCGTGCACCGTCGAGATCGCTAGCGAATACCGCTACCGCGAATCCGTGCCCGATGCCGACACGCTGGTCGTCGTGATTTCGCAGTCCGGCGAAACCGCCGACACCCTGGCTGCCCTCAAGCACGCCAAGGCCCTGGGCATGACGCGCACGCTGGCGATCTGCAACGTGCCGGAATCGGCCATCGTGCGCGAGGCCGCGCTGCGCTTCATCACCCGCGCGGGTCCGGAGATCGGCGTCGCCTCCACCAAGGCCTTCACCACCCAGTTGGCCGCGCTCGCGCTGCTGACGCTGGCGCTGGCCAAGCTCAACGGCCGCCTGCCCGAGGCGGAAGAAAACCGTCACCTCGTCGCGCTGCGCCACCTGCCGGTCGCGGTGCAGAAGGTGCTGGAGCTCGAGCCCGAGATCGAGAAATGGGCGCAGCGCTTCGCCGGCAAGGAGCACGCGCTCTTCCTCGGCCGCGGCAGCCATTGGCCCATCGCCATGGAAGGCGCGCTCAAGCTCAAGGAAATCTCCTACATCCACGCCGAAGCCTACGCCGCCGGCGAGCTCAAGCACGGCCCGCTCGCCCTGGTGGACAAGGACATGCCGGTGATCGCCGTCGCCCCCGCCGACGACCTGCTCGAAAAGCTCAAGTCCAACCTGCAGGAGGTCCGCGCCCGCGGCGGCGAACTGTACGTCTTCGCCGACGCCGGCAGCGAAATCCCCGAGACCGAAGGCGTGCACATCCTGCACATGCCCGAGCACTACGGCATGCTGTCGCCGGTGCTGCACGTGATTCCGCTGCAGTTGCTGTCGTATCACGCCGCGCTGGTGAAGGGGACCGACGTCGACAAACCGCGGAATCTCGCGAAGTCGGTCACGGTCGAGTAGGGGCGGGCACGATCGCACCTGCTG
>JAFEFM010000270.1 GCA_018240585.1 Pseudomonadota bacterium | reverse complement strand
TGGCGCCTTCCGAGTTGGTGATACTGGGGCTCACCGCAAACGCGGCATCTTCGCAGCGGCGCGCCAGCGCGATGGCGTCATCCACGCCGATGTCCCACGGATGGAACAGGTCGAGATCCGGGCAGTCCTTGGCCATCAGCGCGGCATCGGCAAGGCCCGCGCACGGGTCGGGCGCGGTGAAGCGCGCGATCGACAGCGCGGCGTCCACCGTCGCCCTCAGCGCGGCCTTGGAGAAATCCGAGGTGCTTGCATAGCCGCGCTGCTGGCCCAGATAGACGGTGACGCCGACGCCCTTGTCGCGGTTGTATTCGATCGTGTCGACCTCTCCCTTGCGCACCGCGACCGACTGTCCGAATCCTTCCGACACGTCGGTGGCGCAGGCCGAAGCGCCGCGCTTCTTCGCGTACTTCAGGATGTCGGTGGCAAGCTCGCGCAGATGCGCCTGGGAGAAGGAAAAGCCTTGTGCGGACATGGACGGGAGCGGGTTGGGCAAGGGCTATAATCTTAACCCGTTCCCGCCAGCCCTCGCCCTCGTGATGCATTCCGATTCGCGCCGCCGAACCCATTCCGCCCCTGTCGACGAAGTCCCCGAGCCGCCGAGCAAGAGCAGCCTCAAGCGCGAGATGCATGCGCTGCAGGATCTCGGCGAGCAACTCGTCGCGCTATCTCCCGAGCGCCTGAAGAAAGTGCCGCTGCCCGACGCCCTGTACGAGGCGATCCGCGACGCGCAGCGCTTCAAGATGGAGGCGCGCCGGCGCCAGATGCAGTACATCGGCAAGCTGATGCGCAAGATCGACCCAGAGCCCATCCAGGCCCAGCTCGACATCTTCAACGGCAACTCCGCAGCCGAGGTGGCGAAAATGCACCGGCTCGAGCGGCTGCGCAACGATCTGCTGGAGGATGAGATGGTGATCGGCACCATTGCCGAAGCCTGGCCCGAAGCCGACCTGCAGTACCTGCGCACCCTGCGCCGCAATGCGCTCAAGGAGCGCGAGGCGGGCAAGCCGCCCAAGTCCTTCCGCGAGATCTTCCGCGTGCTGCGCGAGCTCGAGGAGGGTGGGGCGCCGCAGGACGCCGTCGGGGACGGTCACGACGACGTCGAGGTCGATCACGGCGACGACACGCGGGAGCAGCCATGAGCGAGCACATCCGCATCGGCCTGGTGTCGATCAGCGACCGCGCCTCGGACGGGCGCTACGAGGACCAGGGCATTCCCGCGCTGAAGGACTGGCTCGGCAGCGCGCTGACCTCTCCCTGGAGCGTGGAAGCGCGGCTGATTCCCGACGAGCGCCCGCTGATCGAGCGCACGCTGATCGAACTGGCCGACGATGCGGGTTGTGCGTTGATCCTCACCACCGGCGGCACCGGCCCGTCGCCGCGCGACGTCACTCCCGAAGCCACGTTGGCGGTGGGCGACAAGGAGATGCCCGGCTTCGGCGAGGAGATGCGCCGCATCAGCCTGAACTTCGTGCCGACCGCGATCCTGTCGCGCCAGGTGGCGGTGATCCGTGGCAAGAGCCTCATCGTCAACCTGCCCGGCCAGCCCAAGTCCATCCGCGAGACCCTTGAGGGCGTGCGCGCCGCCGACGGCAGCGTGCGCCACGTGGGCATCTTCGCCGCCATCCCCTACTGCGTCGACCTGATCGGCGGCCCCTACATCGAGACGGCCGACACGGTGCTCAAGGCCTTCCGGCCGAAGAGCGCGATCCGCCCCACGCAGGCCTGAGCCGGGCGGACCGGCGCGGCCTCATTTGCCCGTCGGCACGATGCGGATCACGCGGCCCTTGTAGGCCGGCACCGGTGGCGGCATGGACTGTTGCCGGCGCCGTTCCAGTTCGCGCCACCATGCACGCAGGATCAGCAGCCAGGCCAGCGCGAAGGCGTAAAGCATCGGCTCGCGCACGTCGGCCTTCACCAGCCACCAGTAATGCACCACGCCGAGGATGGCGATGCCATACACCGAGCGGTGCAGCGCCTGCCATCTGCGTCCGCCCAGGCGGCGGATGGACCAGGCGTTGGAGGTGAGCGCCAGCGGTGTCATCAGCACCAGTGCGGCAAAGCCCACGGTGATGAAGGGGCGCTTCAGGATGTCGTGCGCAATTGCCATCCAGTCGAAGAACTGGTCGAGCCACACATAGGTCGTCAGGTGCGCGCAGCCGTAGGCGAAGGCGAACAGACCCAGCATGCGGCGCAGCCGCAGCAGCCAGTTGAGGCCGGTGATGCGGCGCAGGGGCGTGACGCACAGCGTGATCAGCAGGAAGCGCAGCGTCCAGTCGCCGCTGGCGCGGGTAATGGTCTCGATCGGGTTGGCGCCCAGCGCGTCGTCCTGCCAACCCAGCGCGAGGCGCAGCGCCGGCAGCAGGCAGAGGGCGAAGAGTGCCGCCTTGATCCACGCGATCTGCGTGCGGCCTGGCGTTTGCAGCATGTTCATCATTGCGTCGTGGCTCAGCGTCGTTCTCAGAAATTGGCACGCAGGTCCATGCCCTGGTACAGGCTGGCGACCTGCTCGGCGTAACCGTTGAACATCAGCGTCGGCCGCTTGCGGAACTCACCGATGCGCCGTTCGGTGGCCTGGCTCCAGCGCGGATGGTCCACCTGCGGATTCACGTTCGAGTAGAAGCCGTACTCGTGCTTGGCCGCCTTGTTCCAGGCGGTGGCGGGCTGCTTGTCGGTGAGGCGTATGGTGACGATGGATTTCGCGCTCTTGAAACCGTACTTCCATGGCACCACCAGCCGCACCGGGGCGCCATTCTGGTTCGGCAGCACTTCGCCGTAAAGGCCCATGGCCAGCAGTGTGAGCGGGTGCATCGCCTCGTCCAGGCGCAATCCCTCGGTGTAGGGCCAGTCGAGCACCGGCAGGCGGCTCATCACCTTGGGGTCGTACAGGGTGACGAACTCGACGTACTTCGCACTGCCCAGCGGCTCGACCTGTTTCAGCAGGCTGGCGAGCGGGAAGCCGACCCACGGGATCACCATCGACCAGCCTTCGACGCAGCGCAGGCGGTAGATGCGTTCCTCGAGCGGCGCCAGCCGCAGCAGTTCGTCAATATCGAAGGTGCGCGGCCTGGCGGCGAGGCCTTCGACCCGCACCGTCCATGGGCGCGTGACCAAGCGGCCGGCGTTCTCGGCCGGGTCGCTCTTGTCGGTGCCGAACTCGTAATAGTTGTTGTAGGTGGTGACCGCCTTGTAGGAGGTCTTTTCCTCGCCGGTACTGAGCGGAGAGGACGCGAGCGGGCCGAGCCTGGTGGCCGCAGGGGTGGCCGCCTCCGCCCTGTGCCCGGCGCTGCCCAGCGCGCCGGCG
Organism: Pseudomonadota bacterium; assembly: GCA_018240585.1. Classification (GTDB taxonomy): domain Bacteria; phylum Pseudomonadota; class Gammaproteobacteria; order Burkholderiales; family Rhodocyclaceae; genus Thauera. Next base: position 5,911 of record JAFEFM010000270.1, on the reverse strand, counting down.
GCGAGCAGCAGGCCGGCGTCGCGCAGGAAGCGGCGGCGATTCTCGAACAGGGCGCGCGAAGTGATCTCTGAAGCAAGGATGTCTGAGGGGCGCTGGATGAGCATGGCTGCGTGACGAGAAGGATGAGGCGTTCCGGGGGCGCCAGTTCGCGGGAAGGACGGCGCTGGCTTGGTCGCGGCGGCAAGGCATGGCGATCATGCATTGCGCCCGCCGTGCAACCTGTGACGCCCGAAGCGCGATTCGGTTCAAGGTGCGAGCTGCCGATGAACCGTCTCGGCCACCGGCAGCAAGGATTCGCGCGTTGACTTGCCCGACAGGGCGTAGGCAAAACCGTGATCGAACCAGTAGAAGACGGCAATGCCGGCCTCCTCCGCAAAGCGGAACCCGGTGCCGGTGTCCCCGGCCTGCTGGGCGCTGACGTAAAGGGTCAGACGCTCGCCCTTGGCGGTTTCGTACATGAACTGGGCGCCCGGGCCGGCTTCGGCGGCGAGCAGCCGTCCGCCCATCAGATGGTAGCCGTGCGCGCCGAGCTGAGGAACGCGCAGCGGCGTGCCCAGCCGCTTCGACAGCCAGGCAACGAGGTGCGCCTCCTGGTCGGCGCCGACTTCGACCGGGTGCCGCTGTTCCGGGCTGTACACCGCGTGGGCGATGGCGGCACGGCGCACGACATCCATCTGCCCGGTCGCGGCGATGGCGGCTGGAGGCAGGGCGGACGTCTGCAAGGCGTGAGCGCCGTAGCGATAGCCACCGGCGGCGCCGATCACGCCTCCCAGCGCCAGCCAGCCCAGCATGGCGGCAAGCTGCCGCGACGGCAGCCGCGGCGGGGCCATCCTGAGGCGCATCGGCACGGCTTCGTTCAGAGTCGGTTCGTAGGCTGCGCGCAGACTTTCGTTGATCCTGCGCCAGTCCTCGAGCTCGCGACCGTGCGATGGATGGTCGGCGAGCCAGGCATCGAGCGCGGCACGCCGCTCGCCATCGAGGCGGCCATCCACCCAGGCATTGAGTTCGGCATCGGAGAACGGTGGCCCGGCGCTCACTTGATCACTCTCAAGCGGGGTTTGGCCGATGTCGTCGGATGAGGCGCGGCGCCGGTCAGAAGGCCGCGCAGGCGCGCGCGGGCGCGCGACAGGCGCGACATCACGGTACCGACGGGCACGCCGCTGATGCGCGCGACAGCCTCGTAAGACAACTCCTCGAGGCCGACGAGAAGCAGCACTTCGCGCTGTTCGGCGGGCAGCGCCTGCAGGGCCCGGTCCAGGTCGCGCAATTCGAGCCCGTCGGTCTGGCGGGCGCGGACGGGAACGTCGGGCAGGTCGCCTTCGTCGCGGTACTCGATTGCGGACGTATTGCGCAGCTCATTGACGAACAGGTTGTGCATCATCGTCATCAGCCAGGCGCGCAGATTGCCTGGCCGCCACAGCAGCCATTTGCCCAGCGCCCGTTCGAGCGTGTCCTGCACCAGATCGTCCGCGCGCGCGGGATTTCCCGTCAACGCCCTGGCGTAGCGGCGCAGACGGGGAATCTCGGCCAGCAGTGCCTGCGGCGAGGACATGGGCAGGAGCGCCCTGCGTCAGGGCCGGGCGATCCGCCAAATCCCGTTCACGCCGTCGCCGCCGTGGTCGCCGGGCTTGGCGTCCCTCATCCAGCGGTAGACCGGCTTGCCCTTGTACGACCACTGCATGCTTCCGTCATCGCGGGTGATCGGCTTCCAGTCGCCGCTGGCGGAGGCGCCCTTGTCGGCCGCGAGCGGCGGCCAGTTGGTGGCGCAGGGTCCGTTGCAGACGCTCTTGCTGGCGTCGGCGGGATCCTTGTCGAAGGTGTAGAGGGTCATGCCGGCCGGAGTGACCAGCATGCCGTCCTGCACCATCGCGGGCTGGGTGCCGGCGTGGTACTGCATCGCCGAGCAGGCGGACAGGACGAGCAGGGACAGGGGGGCGAGCAGCGTGCGTCTGGCGATCATGATGCGTCTCCTGTTGTGGGGTAAACGGTGAACACGCGAACATGGCCGGCCATTCCTGCCGGCGGCAGATTTTCAGGCAGAAACAGCGATTCGATGACTTCGGCTAGAATCCGGAGCTTACCTTTGCATTAGCACAGCCCGCATGACTGCCTCCATGAAGATCCACATCGACGACGTCCGCATCAAGGAGATCAAGGAACTCGTCCCGCCTGCGCATGTGCTGCGCGAGTTTCCGGCCACCCCCAGGGCGGCGGAGGTCGCCTACGAGGCGCGTCAGGCCATCCACCGCATCCTGTACGGTGCCGACGACCGCCTGCTGGTGGTGATCGGGCCGTGCTCGATCCATGATGCCGAGGCGGCGATGGAGTATGCGCGCAAGCTGAAGGCGGAGGCCGAACGGCTGAAGGACGACCTGCTGATCGTGATGCGGGTGTATTTCGAGAAGCCGCGCACCACCGTGGGCTGGAAGGGGCTGATCAACGATCCGTATCTCGACAACAGCTTCCGCATCAATGAAGGCGTGCGCATGGCGCGCAAGCTGCTGTGGGAAATCAATGAACTCGGCCTGCCCGCCGGCACCGAGTTCCTCGACATGATCACGCCGCAGTACATCGCTGACCTGATCAGTTGGGGGGCGATCGGCGCGCGTACGACCGAGAGCCAGGTGCATCGTGAGCTGGCGTCCGGCCTGTCGTGTCCGGTGGGCTTCAAGAACGGGACCGACGGCAATCTGAAGATTGCGGTCGACGCGATCAAGGCGGCGCAGTCGCCGCATCATTTCCTGTCGGTGACGAAGGCGGGGCATTCGGCCATCGTGTCGACGCGCGGCAACGAGGATTGCCATGCCATCCTGCGTGGCGGCAAGAGCACGAACTACGATGCGGCGAGCGTCGAGGCAGCGTGCAAGGACCTCGCCGCCGGTGGCGTGCCGGCCAAGGTGATGATCGACTTCTCGCATGCCAACAGCCGCAAGCAGCACAGGCTGCAGATAGAGGTGGCGCGCGACGTGGCAGTGCAGATGGCCAACGGCGACGACCGCATCATCGGCGTGATGGTGGAGTCGCACCTGAAGGAAGGACGCCAGGACCTGATGCCGGGCAAGGAGCTCGAGTACGGCAAGAGCATCACCGATGCCTGCATCGGCTGGGAGGACAGCGTGGTCGTGCTCGACGTGCTGGCCGAGGCGGTGCGCCAGCGCCGGGTGAAGCGGGCAACGCAGTTCGAGTGAGCGGCCGGTTGCGGTGACGTCGGTCATGAGCCCGCTGCGTGCGGGCTTTTTCACAGGTTTGGATTGAGCGTGTGATGCGTCCCCTGCCGCGGCAGTCGCACGGGGCGTTCCCTCTGCCGGCTGCGGAACTCGCCCTTCGGGCTCGGACAGTCCTCGCCAGCGCCGGGAACCCCCCGCACGCCTGCCGCTACCGAGTTCCAGGCTCGAAGGTCGGGACTTGCCACTGCGGGTTATTGATCGGACCGCGCTGAAGAATGCGCAAGATCATCCACTGCGACTGCGACTGCTTCTACGCCGCGGTCGAGATGCGCGACGACCCCGCGCTCGTCGGCAAGCCGCTGGCGGTCGGCGGGCGGGCGGAGGAGCGCGGCGTGATCGCCACCTGCAACTACGAGGCGCGGGCCTTTGGCGTGCATTCGGCGATGTCGACTGCGCGCGCGCTCAAGCTGTGCCCGCAACTGATCCTGCTGCCGCCGGATTTCACCCGCTATCGCGAGGCGTCGCGCCGCATCCTGGCGATCTACCGTGACTACACGCCGCTGGTGGAGCCGCTGTCGCTGGATGAGGCCTATCTCGACGTGACCGGCGTCGACCGTTGCCGCGGCTCGGCGACGCTGATGGCGCAGGAGATCCGTGCGCGCGTCCGCGAGGAGGTGGGCATCACGGCGTCGGCCGGCATCGCGCCGAGCAAGTTCCTGGCCAAGGTGGCGAGCGACTGGAACAAGCCGGACGGGCAGTTCGTGGTGCGGCCGCAGGATGTCGACGCCTTCGTCGCTGCGCTGCCGGTGAAGAAGATCTTCGGCGTGGGGAAGGTCACCGCCGCAAAGCTGAACCGGCTCGGGGTGCACACCTGCGGTGACCTGCGTACCTGGAGTCTCGCGGAGCTTGCGCGCGAGTTCGGCAGTTTCGGCGCCAGCCTGCACCGGCTGTGCCGTGGCATCGACGACAGGCCGGTGCGGCCGGACCGGATCCGCAAGTCGCTGTCGGTGGAGACGACCTACACCGTCGACCTGCCCGACGTCGCCGCCTGCCGCGAGGCATTGCCGGCGCTCATCGAGGAGTTCAGGCGGCGCTTCGCACGCGCTCGGGAGGCGCGGCCGGTGCACAAGGCGGTGGTCAAGATCAAGTTTTCCGACTTCAGCCAGACGACGGTGGAGTGCGTGTCGAGCGCGCCCGATGAGGCAGTGTGGCTGGCATTGCTGGCCGAAGGCCATGCGCGGCGCGCGCGCCCGGTGCGGCTGCTGGGCGTCGGCGTGCGTTTCGCCGACGAGGCGGAAAATTCCGGATCGCATGGCCAGATCGGGCTGTTCGACGACGCGCCGGCGTGCGACGATATCAGCGAGCCGGACATTCAAACGACAAACCGACCTTCGAGGTCATCATCATGACCGAGCCGACCTCCGCCGCTCTCGAGGATCCGCAGCCTCATCCGCCCGCCGTCGCCATCGACGAAGCCCACGTCCCGCACGAACGCCCCGTCAGCCTGCCGGCCCTCTACAAGGCGCTGTGGCATCACGCGGAAGGGATGCGCAAGGTGATCCTTGGCGCGTTCGTGCTGCTGCTCGCGTCGCAACTCTTCAAGCTGGTGGTGCCCTGGCTCGCCGGGAATGCGATCAACGCCATCCAGTCGGGGGGCCTCGGCTCGCTGCCTTCGGCGGCGCGCTGGCTCGCGCTGGTGTTCGCCGCCATCGTCGCGAGCTGGCTGCTGCACGGGCCGGGGCGCATCCTGGAGCGCAATGTCGCGCTGAAGGTGCGCGAGCGGCTGTCGGGCCTGCTGGTGGGACGGCTGATGTCGGCGCCACTGTCCTGGCACGAGAGCCATCATTCCGGCGAAGTCACCCACCGCGTGCAGCAGAGCACCCATGCGCTGTACGACTTCGCGCAGAGCCAGTTCATCTACCTGCAGAACACCGTGCGGCTGGTCGGCCCGATCATCGCGCTGTACCTGATCTCGTCGCTGGTGGGCTGGGTGGCGATCATAGGCTACGGCCTCATCGGTCTGCTGATCACCCGTTTCGACCGCGTCATGATGCGGCTCGCGGTGGACGAGAACCGCGCCGAACGCGCCTATTCCGCCGCGCTGGTCGATGTGCTGGGCAATGTGCTGTCGGTGCTGGCGCTGCGCCGCGGCGAGGGGGTGACACGGCTGATCGGTGATCGGCTGGTCGCGGTGTTCGGCCCGCTCAAGCGCAGCATCGTGCTGAACGAGGTCAAGTGGTGCTCGGTTGATTTGCTCGCGAGCATGCTGTGGTGCGTGCTGGTCGCCGTCTATGCAGCCGAGGCCTCGGGTGCGATCGGCGGCGCAGCGGTGGGCGCGGCCGCGGCCGGAATCGCGCTGGGCAAGGTGTTCATGGTGTACGAATACTCGCAGCAGGCGGGTGGTGTGATCACCGCGATCGCCGCGCACTTCCAGTCGCTGGCGCGCCAGCGCGCGGATTACGCGGCCGCTCAGCCGCTGTTCGAGGCGCGCGAGGTGGAGGTGCCGGTGGTGCGTGCCTCCTCGTCGGATCATTGGCAGCGCCTGCAGGTCGAAGGCCTGCGCTTCGCGCATGCCGGCACCCGCGAAGGGGCGGGCCTTCACATCGACAACCTTGAACTCGAGCGCGGCCGCCACTACGCCCTGATCGGCCCCAGCGGAGGGGGCAAGAGCACGCTGCTGCGCCTGCTTGCCGGGCTCGACGAGGCAGCCGAAGGCTCGCTGCATTTCGATGGCGCGCGCGAGT
>JAFEFM010000026.1 GCA_018240585.1 Pseudomonadota bacterium | reverse complement strand
GTCCTGAGCATGGCCGCGGCCTCGTACTTCATCATGTACATCATGCCCTTGAGGTTGATGTCGATGACGTCGGAGATGTCGGCGTCGGGCGTCTCGTGGATGTCGCAGAACTCGCGCTGCAGGCCGGCGTTGTTGAAGGCGCCGTCGAGTCGGCCATAGACGTCGAGCGCGCGCTGCACCAGCGCGGCGCAGTCGGAAGCCTTCGACACGTCGGTGGGCTGGAACACCGCCTGGCCGCCGGCGGCGACGATCGCGCCGACGACCGCCTCGCCCTGTTCGCGGTTGCGGTTGCCGAGCACGACACGCGCGCCTTCGGCGGCCAGCGCCATGCAGGCGGCGCGGCCCATGCCGCTGCCGCCGCCGGTGACGATGACGACCTTGTCCTTGAGTTCGGGGTATTTGCTCACTGTTTGACTCCTGCTGAGGGTGGATTGCGGCGGGTTCGCCGTGTGTGGGAGGGTTCAGTGCGGCGCCGGGGCGATGCGTCCCAGTACGGATTCCAGCGCGATGCCGATCGCCAGCAGGCGGCGGTCGTCGCCGGCGTGGCCGTCGAGCTCGAAGCCCACCGGCAGGCCGGTGCTGGCGCCGAGCCCGACCGGGAGCTGGATGCCGGGCAGGCCGGCGCTCGCCGAGGGCTCGGTGTTCTGGATCAGCAGCGCGAAGTTCTGCGGCTCGCTGACGTCGGGCCTGGCCGGCGGCGCGACGATGGGCGTGGTCGGAAAGACGAAGGCGTCGAGGCAGTGGCGCTCGAACAGCGCGCGGTAGTGCGCGCGCAGCACCGGGCGGCCGGTGTTCTGCGCCATGTCGTACAGCGGCGCGGAGTCCACGATGTTGCCGTTCGGGTCGAGCGCCTTGCGCGGCAGCACGAAGGTGTCGTAGATGCCGGCCACGTCGGGGCTGGCGATGGCGGCGCGCAACTGCTCGATGCTGATGCCGGGGCCCTGGGTGGCGAGGTAGTCCTCCATGTCGGGGCGGGCCTCGTGGAACACCACCGGGAAGCCCACGGCGTTGTTCAGCGCCATGATCTCCTTGTCGTTCACCTCGACGAAGCTGACGCCGGCCGCTTCCAGCTTGCGGCGCACTTCGGCCGCGATGGGGGCCACCTCGTCGTCCATATTGGCCCAGAAGTCCGGCACCACGCCCAGGCGCAGCGTCTTCAGCTCGACCGGCGGCAGCGCGTGCTCGCCGGTGATGAGGCCGTCGAGCAGGGCGACGTCGGCCATGCACAGCGCCATCGGCCCCGGGGTGTCGCGGCTGGACGAGATCGGCGCCACGCCCTTACCGGGATAGCGGTTGGCGCTGGGGCGCAGCGACGCACAGCCGTTGAGCGCGGGCGGGATGCGCATCGAGCCGCCGGTGTCGGTGCCCAGCGCGGCCGGTGCCATGCGCGCCCCCAGGGCGGCGGCGCTGCCGGATGACGAGCCGCCGGCGATGCGGGTGGCGTCGTAAGGGTTGCGCACGCCGACCACGCCGGGCACGTGGAAGGCCGCGTTGTAGCCGGTGGCGCCGAAGGCCAGCTCGTGCATGTTGGTCTTGCCGAGCAGGATGGCGCCGGCTTCGCGCAGCTTGCGCACCACCGGTGCGTCGTCGGCCGGCACGAAGTTGGCCAGCGCCGGCGTGCCGGAGGTGGAG
>JAFEFM010000269.1 GCA_018240585.1 Pseudomonadota bacterium | reverse complement strand
TGCGCAGGTAGATCGTCGCGGTGTGCTCGTATTGCTGCGCGCGCACGCGGTACTGCCCGGCAAGGCGCTTGACGTCGACACCGGCAGCGGCGGAAGTATCCATGGCGGCCCCTGGGCAGGAAACAAGCAAGCTCCACCATCGACCTGCTGCTGCCGGGCCGTGGCGAAGGCGTAAGGGCTCAGACTAGCCGCTCGCGCCCCCGGCGCCAAATGCTGCGTGCGCCTGCAGCTATCACCGGCGCCACGCCGCCGCCTTCAGCGCGGCTTTCCCCCCACCGACTTGGCGCCTTCCTCGATCTCCAGCCCCCAGTCGCCGTACTCATACCAGTCCTCGCCCAGCAACTCGATCGGATGCTGCGTGCGCCCCGACCCGTTGCCGCAGCCGAGCGAATCCACCGGGCAATACTTGTCGCAGCCCCAGCAGATGCGTTCGGGGTTCTTGGGATGGAGCGGGAACTTCTTGGCCATGGTCAGCGCTGCAGGAGCGGGAAGGGAAGCAGATACCCGACAAGATTACTCGGCTTTCTCGCACCTCCCTTGACCTGCCTCAAGTCGGGCGCGCGATGCGGACTTCGGCCATCGTGAACCTTGCGGGTTTTCTCGACGATGCCGTCGCTGGGCTTGTCAAGCCAGGTCTCCACAAAGCGCTGCCACTCGGCGTTTGAGAATTGCACGTCGTTCAGCGTTTGCAGCTGCACTCGCACATTGGTCAGCAAAGCCTCGGGCGTGTTCAGGCCCAGCGGAGCCTCATAACCCTGATGCACCAGATCCTGAATGAACTCGCGCTCCAGATCGCCTTCGCTCTGGTAGTTCTCATTGACCTGCCAGTCCTTGGTGTACCTTTCCAGAACGATGAAGTTCTTGGATTCGGCAATGGTCCTGTAGTCACTCATTGGGCTTGTTCTCATCGTCGTGAATCAGCGCGGTCAGCTCGCTCTCAATCTCCTGCACGGTCGGCAACTGCGACTGCACCGCCAAGGGGATGTCCTTGGTGATGAACGAGCTCACGCCCATCGGCTTGTTGATGTCGCGCAGCGCGTACTCCACGTCCAGCTTGTCCTTGTCTTTGCACAGAATCAGGCCGATGGTCGGCTGGTCGCCCTCGGCGCGCAGTTGGTCGTCCACTGCCGACAGATAGAAGTTGAGCTTGCCGACGTACTCGGGTTTGAACTCGCCCGCCTTCAGCTCGATCACCACATAGCACTTCAGACGCGCGTGATAGAACAACAAATCCAGAAAGTAATCCCGGCCATTCACCACCAGCGGGTACTGCCGCCCGAGGAAGGCGAAGCCCTTGCCCAGTTCCAGCAGAAACCGGGTGATCTGGGCCACCAGCTGGTTCTCGATGTCGCGCTCCACCGCCTGCGGGGCCAGGGTCAGAAAGTCGAACACATACGGGTCTTTCAGGCTTTGCTGCACCAGCTCGGACTGGGGCGCAGGCAGGGTCTGGGCGAAGTTGCCCATAGCCTGGCCCACACGCTCATGAAAGCGCTGCTCAATCTGCCACTCCAGCACCGTGCGGCTCCAGCCGTGTTCGGCACAGGCCTGCGCATACAGCAACACCAGCTCCACCGATTTCACCTTGGCCAGCAGGGTGCGCACATGCCCCCAGGGCATTTGTCCCACGGGCTGTGGGACAACTTCAAAGCGCGGGCTGAAGAAGGCATAAAACTGCCGCATGGCAAACAGGCTGGTGCGCGAAAAGCCTTTCATGCCGGGGTAGCTGGCCTGCAGGTCTTGCGCCATCTGCTCAACCACCGCCGAGCCCCAGGCACGCTCGCGCTGCCAGGCGTCCAACTGGCGGCCAATGTCCCAATACAGGCCCAGCAGTTCGGCATTCACCGCCAGCACGGCGCGAGTTTGCGAGCTCTGGATGCGTTGCTTGATGGCCGCCAGCGCCTGGCGGTAATCGGTGTGGTGGGTGATCTCACTCATACCTTCAGACTCCCTGCTGCTGCCAAAAGCCGTGACTGTTCTTCAAGTGATCAAGCAACAGTTTGACCGTGGCTTTCTCCGCTGGCGTCGGCTGTGCAACGGCCTCGTTGGACAGCGTGCTGTGGCTGGTGAAATTGATGATGCGGCTGTAGTACAGCTGCTTGTCATCTGGCAACAGCTCTGACCACTTCGGGTAGCTGCGCACCCCGTGCGAGTCCTGCCGAATGGCGGTTTCGTCGCCCCAGTAAATCTCGGCCTCCTCGGCCTTGGCGCGCGTGACGATCTTCGGGTACTCGTCCTGGAGCCACGCCTTGAGCCGGGCCGGATCCTGTTCGAGCGCGCGCTTGACCGGCCGCTGCGGCGTGAAGCCCCAGCGCCGAAGGTACTCGCCGACGGTGCGGATGGGCATCTCGATGCCGAACAGTTGCTTGATGGCAAGCATGACCGCGCGACGATTCCACAGCGCGAATTCGAGCTGAAGCTGGGCGGGATTCGAGCCGATGATCTTCAAGCGCAACTGCTCTTCTTGAACCAGCGTCAATGTTCGTCCCGAGCCATGACGGCGGCCACGTTGCCCGCCCTTGATGACGGTATCGATGCTGTCGGCCTAAGCACGCCGCGCCCACTTCAAAACGGTACCGACATGCACCCCGCACACTTCGGCGATGTGCGCCGATGTGTAACCTTACTTGCGAAGCACGAACGCCTGGCGGCGAATATGTTCGAGGGCTTCGGGCGGCAGCTTTCTGGCATCGATCTTTTCCATGCCAGAACTATATCAAAAGCTATTTCATTGCCGAGTTAATAATGAATCTCGAATCCTTCCGGTCAATGAATTCCTCGTCGTCGGCCAAAGATCGGCCTCGCATCTGGCTGTGACCGGAAATCGTCACTTGTTTTCAATCAAGTTGATCCCGCACATCAAGAAGTAGCGCCCATGTAAAATCATGGCCCAGCGCCCCGGCTGGGCCTTTTTCAAGCCCTCTGCGCACTCACCGAACGGGGGGTGCCATACCACAGGTAAAACCCCCTCTTGGCGATTTCGACGACCACGAGATAAGCCAGGGCCATGCCGCCAAGGATGAAGTAGAACTGTGCCG
>JAFEFM010000268.1 GCA_018240585.1 Pseudomonadota bacterium | reverse complement strand
TTCGCCGCGCTGCTGGCGGCGCGCAGCGAGTGGGTGCGTTCGATCGAGATCGAGCCCGAGCTGGTGCGTTTCGCCTGCGCCAACCTGTCGCGCAACAAGGTCGAAAACGTCATCGTCGAGGAAGGCGATGGCGCGCAGGGCTGGATCGGCCGTGCGCCCTACGACGTGATCGTCGTTTCCGGCGGCCTGCCTTTCCTGCCGCAGGCTTTCCTCGAGCAGCTCAAGGTCGGCGGGCGCCTGTTCGCCTTCGTCGGCGAAGCGCCGGTGATGAAGGCGCGGCTGGTCACCTGCGAGGCCGAGGGCCGCTTCCGTACCGAAGACATCTTCGAGACCGTCGTGCCGATGCTGCAGCATGCACCGCGGCGCGAGACTTTCCGCTTCTGAGGACCCATGCAACAGATCAGCCCCGCCCAACTCGCCGCCTGGCTTGCCGACGAGCAGAAGCCTGCGCCGCTGCTGCTCGACGTGCGCGAACCGTGGGAATTCGAGTTCTGTCACATCGAGGGCTCGGTGCCGATGCCGATGGCCTCGGTGCCGGCACGGATCGGCGAGCTCGATCCCGAGCGCGAGACGGTGGTGATCTGCCACCACGGCGGGCGCAGCGCACAGGTCTGCATGTTCCTCGCGCGCCAGGGGCATGCCAGGGTGATCAACCTGGCGGGCGGTGTCGCCGGCTGGGCTGCGCAGGTCGATCCGCGCATGCCGCAGTACTGAGTTCCGGGGCCGTCCGTCCGGTTGCGTCCCCATGCGGGTCTTTGCGGAGAAGGTGTGATGAAGCGAGCGTTGGTGGTGTGCCTGGCAGGTCTGTTTTCCTCGGGTGCCCTGGCGGCCGATCTGTTGCAGGTCTATCGCGATGCGCTCGCCAATGACGCGAAGTTGGCGGCCGCGCGCGCGCAGCGCGAGGCCGGGCAGGAGAAGGTGGTGCAGGGCCTCTCCGGCCTGCTGCCGCAGGTCGCCGCCGCCGCCGGCACCAACTGGAACCAGGCCAATGCGCGCACCAACCTGGGCAGCTTCGACCGCGACTACAACAGCAACGGCTATTCGGTCCAACTGACGCAGCCCCTGTTCCGCTGGCAGAACTGGGTGCAGTACAAGCAGGGCGAACTGCAGACCGCGCTGGCCGACAGCCAGTTCGGCCTTGCCCAGCAGGATCTCGTGCTGCGCGTGGCCGACGCCTACTTCAACGTCCTCAACGCGCAGGATGCGCTGGCCGCGGTCACGCAACTGCGCACTGCCGCGGGCGAGCAGCTCCAGCTTGCCAAGACCAGCTTCGAAGTCGGCACCGTCACCATCACCGACGTGCACGAGGCGCAATCGCGTTTCGACTTGGCATCGGCGCAGGAAATCGCCGCGCAGAACCAGCTCGAGGTCGCGCGCCAGACGCTGGCGCAGATCATCGGCAAGCAGCCCGAAGCGCTCGCCGGCCTGCGCCCCGGTGTGGAGCTGCAGCGGCCGCAGCCTGACAACATTGCCGACTGGGTGAGTGCCGCCGAAACC
>JAFEFM010000267.1 GCA_018240585.1 Pseudomonadota bacterium | reverse complement strand
TCGGCCCTCAACGCATCCTGCTGCCGGTCCAGTCCCCGGAACAGCGCGTCGTTGGCCTTCTTCTGCGACTCGGCGGCCAGGCGCCGGTTTTCCTGCATGGCCGCCCGCTCGGCGTCGCTGCAGCCAGCCGACGAGAAGCACGGCGAGCCGCGGTAATAGGCGACATCCTGGAACTTCCCGAGATACGCATCGACGCTGCCAAGCTGCGCCTTGTAGTGGTTCAGGGTATCGACCGCCCCCATCAGGCCGTTGATGGTCGCCTGCGCGCGGTCCCAGATGTAGGCAGCCGGCGCCACTGAGTTCTGCAACTGGATTTCGTACTGCTGGAGCTGGGTCTGGTACTGCTCGATCTGCTTGAGCGTCTGCGCCACGCTTTCGATGGCGGTCATGACGGTCTGCGACAGGTTCGCCCCATCGATGACCGGAATCCCGCCGGCATGCGCCGTGACGGGGCCGGCAGACAGCGCCACGACGAGAGCGACGCGCGCGGCTCGACATTGCATCTTCATGAGGGCTTCTCCTTCGCGTCAGTAATCGAATGACTGGTACGGCTTCGAGAACGTCATGTCCTTCGTCACGATCACGTTGAAGCGGTAGCCGGGACGGATCGCAAGCGTCGGTGAGATGTTCAGGTTCTTCGCGATCATCTGCGAGGTGACCTGGCCAAGCTGCTGACCCAGCGCTTCGCTCAGGGCGTCGCCGGCACGCTGTGTGTCGCGATGGTCCGTGCGTCCGCCCCGGTCCTGGCTCAGGGCGATGCCAGCCGTCACCGCCGACATCAGGAAGGCGGATGCGAAGGTGCGCACATAGTGGTTGTTCACCTGATCGTTGAAGCCGGCGTACCCGGCGCTGTCGGCGCCGGGCATCGCCCCGATGTCCATCGCCTTGCCGTCCGGAAACACGATGCGCTGCCAGGCCACCAGCACGCGTGCCTGCCCGTAGGCGACCTCACTCGAATAGGCGCCGATGAGGCGCGCGCCTTGCGGAATCAGCAGATGCCGGCCGGTCGGCGTGTCATACACGGGCTGCGCAACCTGCGCCATGATCTGGCCCGGCAGATCGGAGTTGATCCCCGAAATGAGCGTCGCAGGCACGACGAACCCGGCCCGCAGCTCGAAAGGCGTGCGCGGCGCCTCGGGCTGGGCGTCCATCGCCCAGCGGTCGCCCGGTCCTGTCTGTCCGAACGAGGCCAGGACGTGACGTCCGCCACCGGATCCCTGCAGCAGGGACGGTGCGCCACCCCCACTGGTGGCCGGGGTGCCGGCGCCGGTGTTGAGCTGGCTGCGAATCTGCGCCAGGCGCGCCTGATAGGCTGCGGTGGGATCGTCGCCGCGGGCGCCCTCGGCCTGTTGGCGCAGCGCCGCGAGCCGCGCCCGCACGTCCTCGCGCGAAGACGGCGAACCGGCAAAACCGGTCGGCGCGGAAGCGGCACTGCGCGGGGCGCCGACGGGCACACCGGTTCGGGCCCTGGCCGCTTCCTCGAGGCGCTGGAGCTTGGCCATTCGGATGCGCTCGGCTTCCTCATCGCGCGCCGGCTGCGCCGGCCCGCTACGATCGGGCGGCCGGGGCGGTGCGTCCAGATCGTCCGGGCGGGCGATCAGGATCGGCTCCGTGACCGGGCCCCGGACAGGCGCCGTGTCCAGCGCGGGCGGGATCAGTCGGGGGGCGGGGGGAATGATCCCGCCTGTCTGCTCGCCCGCGATTTCCCGGGCGAACATCGCCGTGCTGCCCGCTTTCCCGGCCGGTTCGCCGGCGGGCGTGTGCTGCCGGGCCGCCCGGTCGGCCGCCACCATCATCATGATCACCAGGAAGGCGATCATGACGCCCCCCATCAGATACATCGGCAGATTGTTGACCCGGCGCACGCCCGAGCGTGTCGTGAGCGTCCCGGGCGAGGCTTCGGGGGCCATGGGATCGTCGGTGTCGCGCATCAGATCACTCCCTGCGTACCCAGGCGCCAGCCGGTCTCGCCGTGCCGCCCTGCGCCAAATAGGCCCGCGTGATCGACTGCTCGCCCACCGAGAGTGTCAGTCGATAGAGGTCCGTGCCCGCGTCGTGATCCAGCACGTAACGCAGCGGCAGCGCTTCCGACGTCATGCCGGCTGCCGGATCGACCGGCGCCGTGTCGGGCGCGGGGCTCCCCACGGTCGCCACCGGACCGGCTTCCTGAACGGCATAGCCCGCGGCCCGCAACTGTCCGACGAGCGCGGCGCCGAACGTATCCGCCGCGGGCTGCGTCAGCGCGAACCGGGTCCGGGCCGGCGGCCACAGCGCCGCCAGTTGCCGGGTCGCCTGCGCGGCGAGCGCGGGCTGATCGAGTGCGGCCGAGGTCGCGACGAAGTTGCCGTGCGGCCTGCCCGTGGCGCAACCGCCCAGCACCCACACCGCAAGCACGAGGCCGGTCAGGGGGAGACGTCGTGTCATGGTCATTTCCCCATGCGGGTGAGGGTCACCCGGTCCTGGCCACCACCCACCCCTGCGATCAGGATGGCCTTGTCGAAGACGGTGTCGACGATGTAACGCCCGCCCTGGACGCGATAGTTCACCAGCACCGTTTCATCCTCGGTGAAGAGCCCGCCATCCTTGCGCACAACCAGCAGGGTCGGAGCCTCGGTGTGCGCCATCGCCGCGGGCATCTCGATGATGGTCTTGCGACCGTCGTTATAGACACGCACCGGTTTCCAGCGCGCGGCGCCCGCCACCTCGTAGTCGAAGGACAGATTACCGAGGTATTCGCCGGTGTGCGGCAGCGTCTGGGCGTCACGCTCGCGCGCCTCCCGGCTGCGGATCGCCTCCCATTTGGCGTGCGCCTCCTCGGGGTAGGTAAACGCGACCTGCGGCATGTACTCGTTGCGATGCGAGCGCAGCTTCAGGTGATAGGTGCGCCGGTTGGTGGTGACGACGAGGCTCGTCGTCAGGCCCACATCCATCGGCTTCACGATCAGGTGCTGGGTCTCGGTCACGCCACTGCCGGTGATCGCGGGCTCGACGGTCCAGCGCGCGGTGTCGCCCAGATGAATCGAATTGACCTGCTCGCCCGCCTGCAGGGCGATATCGCAGACCTGCAGCACCGCACAC
>JAFEFM010000266.1 GCA_018240585.1 Pseudomonadota bacterium | reverse complement strand
GCTGAGTTCGGCCGCTGCGGCCGGCGCGCGGCCGGGCAGCGAGGTGGGGTCGAGCGGGTCGTGACCTTCGATGGCGTCGAACAGCAGGCGCGCGTCGGCGGCGCTGCGCGCGATCGGGCCGACGTGGTCGAGCAGCGCGGCCAGCTCGAACGCGCCGTGGCGGCTGACCCGGCCCCAGGTCGGCTTGAGGCCGGTGAGGCCGTGGGCCGCGCACGGAAAGCGGATCGAGCCGCCGGTGTCGCTGCCGAGCGAGGCGAAGCACAGTCCGGCGGCGGTGGCGACGCCCGAGCCGCTGGACGAGGCGCCGCACCAGTGATCGGCGCCCCACGGGTTCACCGGCGGCGCGATGCCGGGGTGGTGGATGGCGAAGGCACCTTCGGTGAGCTGCAGCTTGCCGAGGAGGATCGCGCCCGCCGCGCGCAGCCGGCGCACCACGGTGGCGTCCTCGTCGGGAACGAAGTCGGCATGGAGGGTGGTGCCGGCGGCGGTGGCGACGCCGCGGGTCCAGAACAGGTCCTTCACCGCCAGCGGAATGCCGTGCAGCGGGCCGCGATACTCGCCGCGCATGATCTGCGCCTCGGCGGCGCGGGCCTCCTCGCGCGCCTGCTCCGCGGTGACGCGGGCGTAGGCGTGGAGCTGGCCGTCGAGCGCATCGATGCGGGCGAGCATCGCCTCGGTCAGCTCCACCGGCGACAGCTTGCGCGCGCTCACGAGCGGCGCAAGCGCCGCGATCTCCAGGTAGTGGAGGTCGGCTGTGCTCACAGCCCGAGTTCCTTGCGTGTGCGCGTCAGCGTGTCGATGACGATGTACATGATCTTCTTCGCGCAGGGGATGAGGTCGGGGATGTAGGTCGCGCCCATGCCGCCCAGGCCTTCGGCCACCGGTAGCGGCGGATTCGGGGCCGGCCACGGCCAGCCCAGGCGCACGGTGGGCACGCCATAGCGGCGCAGCGCGGCGCCGTCGGTCTGGCCGCCGAGCAGGTCCGGGGTGCCGTAGGCGCGCTGCTCGACGTGCTCCCAGCCGCGCTTGGCCGACTTCACCACCCAGTTGTCGGGATCGGTGGTGCCGCCGGGGACCGAGCCGTACATCTCCCAGTCGAGGACGATGTCCGGGTGGCGCTGCCTGAAGGCGGCGACGAATTCGGCGAACTGCGCCTTCACGCCTGCCGGCGTGGTGCGCGGGTTGATGCGCACGTCGAAGAAGATCTCGGTGATCGCCGACGGGAAGGCGGGGCGCTCGGGGTTGCCGGAACGCACGCCGGCGATCCAGCCGTGCGGCTTGACCACGCCCGAAGTGTTGCGGTCGGCGTATTCCAGCAGCCAGGCTTCCAGTTCCTGGATCACGGTGGCGGCGGGCACCACCGAGCTGCGGAAGGGGGGCAGGTCGTGCGGCACGCCGGCATAGCCCAGGGTGCCGTGCACGCGCAGCTTGAACCAGCCCATGCCGGGCTCCTCGTGGTAGACCCAGTTCCACGGCTTCATGATCACCGCAAAGTCGGCCGCCGCACCGCGATTGAGCAGATGCAGCACGCCGTTCGACATGCCCGAGTGCTGGCGCGAAGAGATGTCGACCGGCATGCCGCCGTCGGCCATGCCGACCAGCAGGTCGCCGATGATCGGCACGCCGGCCTCGATCAGCGCGGTGGCGATCTCGGTGAGCGTGGCCACCATCGCCTTGGGGTTGGAGGCGCCGAGGCCGAACACCCAGTCGTCGACCATCTGCGCGCGCGGCTGCATGTCGGCCTCGCCCTTCGCGCCGGTCCATTCGCTTTCGGCGTCGTCGAGTTCGAGGTGGGTGTCGATGGGCGAATACAGCATCAGCGTGGCGCCGCCGCCGCTGCCGCGCACTTCGCCGAGCACGTTGCCGCTGGTGTCGGTCATCGGGTGGTAGCGCGCATCCAGGCCGACCGTGGACAGGTGGCGCGCCATGAATTCGCTGGCCGCGCGTGCCGCCCCGGTCGGGCTGTGGATGTCGACGATGTCGAACAGCAACTGCTGCAGGCGCCTGGGGTCGATGCGGGCGCAGGCCTGTTCGTACCAGGCTTGCTGTTGGGCGGAAAAGGTCGGCTTGGAGGGCGTGGTCATCGAGGGCTCCTGGAGTTTCAATGGCTGGCGACGAACTGCTCGCTGAAGATGCGGTCGTGCGGCACGCCCAGTTCGAGCAGGCGCCGGGTGGCGGCGTCGATCATCGGTTGCGGGCCGCACAGGTAGGCGACGGTGTCGGCGCCGCTGACGTCGCCGTCGCGCAGCGCGGAAACGGGGCTGCCTTCGTGCAGCGAGCCGCTGGCGCCGCGGTCGACGCAGATGCGCGCCTCGAGCGTGGGCAGCCATTGCTGGCGCAGTTCCAGCTCGTCGAGGCAGAACAGGGCGTCGGGCGTGGCGCAGCCGAAGCTCAGCAGCATCGGCGGCTTGCGCCCGCCCCACTGGCGGATGCCGTCGATCATCGACAGGATCGGCGCCAGCCCGGTGCCGCCGGCGACGAAGATGTGCTTGGCGCGGCGGTGCTCCTCGCGCAGGAAGAAGGCGCCGTACGGGCCCTTGAGCTTGACCACGTCGTCGGGCTGGGCGTGATGCTCGAGCCAGCCCGACATCGCGCCGCCGGGCAGCAGGCGGACGAGCAGCTCCAGGTGCGGCAACGTGGCGGCAATGCTCGACGGCGAGTAGCTGCGCACTTCGCCGCTGCCGGGGACTTCCACCTGCACGTACTGGCCGGGGCGGAAGTCCAGCCAGTCGCCGTCGGCCAGTTCCAGCGCCAGCTTCATGACGTTGGGGGCGATGCGCTCCACGCCGTCGACAAAGGCGTGCGCGGCCACCGGCCCGTTGAGGCCGGCGGTGCTGGTGTAGGGCAGATCGAAGGTGCAGTCGCCGTTCGCCTGGGTGACGCACAGCAGGCGCTGGCCGGCGGCGTACTCGCTGCTCAGCAGGCTGGCGCTGCAGCCCGGGCGGGTGATGGCCTCGCCTGACGAGAGGGTGGCGATGCAGCTCGAGCAGCTTCCCGAATGGCATTGGTGCATCAACGGGGCGCCGCCCTCGAGAGCGGCGTCGAGAACGGTGCGTGCGTTCTCGACCACGACCTGGTGCGTAACGCCATCGGCGAAGCGCAGGGTGACTTGGTGCGTATCGTTCATGGGGCTTGATTCCATAGCTTGGGTACACGCTTGCGGTGCGCTCGGTGAGCAGCGCGACGAGCACATCCTATGAAGTCGCCCCGGGGCTGGTCGCTCCGATGGGGGCTGCATTTATCCCGCTAGTGCAGTTTTCGGATGTCGCCTTTCGGTGCATGCGGTTCGTGCCGCGCGCCGGCCGCAACACCGCAGGGCGGTCCGAGCGCACTGCAGGGCGCGCTGAAACGGGCGGTTTGTGCCCTT
>JAFEFM010000265.1 GCA_018240585.1 Pseudomonadota bacterium | reverse complement strand
GGAGCGGGAAACGAGTCTCGAACTCGCGACCTCAACCTTGGCAAGGTTGCGCTCTACCAACTGAGCTATTCCCGCTCGGGAAAGAGCCGGCATTTTAGCCGATCCTTTTCCGCTGTCAACAACTCTACTTTCAAAAGCGGACCATCCGCCGCGAACCGCGCCTCACGAGCCAGCCGCTCAGGTCAACGCGAGCGCAAAGCGCATCATCGCCGCGGAAAAGACAAAGCCCGCTGAAAGCGGGCTTTGTCATCTTGCTGGAGGCGCGACTCGGAATCGAACCGGGGTACACGGCTTTGCAGGCCGCTGCATAACCACTCTGCCATCGCGCCATGAACTGCTTGCCGGCTACCGGCCTATCCGGCCTGCCGAAGGAAGGAGCACTGGGCTCGATCCGGAAAACCTTGGAGCGGGAAACGAGTCTCGAACTCGCGACCTCAACCTTGGCAAGGTTGCGCTCTACCAACTGAGCTATTCCCGCTCGGGAAAGACAGCCATTATAGACAGCGACGCATCCATGTCAACCCGGCATTCATTCCGGATCGGTCATTGCTCGGCATCGTGCTGCGTCAGCAAGGGCAGCGCGCGATGCAGGTAGTATCCCATCGACCACAGCGTGAGCGCCGCCGCAATGTAGATCAGGATGCTTCCCAGCAGGCGCACGTCGAAAGACAGCACCGGCGCATCGAACAGCAGCAGCGGGATCGCAGCCATCTGCGCGGCGGTCTTGAGCTTGCCGATGTAGGCCACGGCGACGCTGGCCGAACGCCCTACCCTGGCCATCCATTCGCGCAGCGCCGAAATCGTGATCTCGCGGCCGATGATCACCACCGCGATGATGGCATCCACGCGCGCGAGCTGGACGAGCACGATCAGCGCCGCCGCCACCATCAGCTTGTCCGCCACCGGATCGAGGAAGGCGCCGAAGGCCGAGGTCTGCCGCAGCGCCCGCGCGAGATAGCCGTCGAACCAGTCGGTGACCGCCGCAACGACGAAGAACAGCGTCGCCAGCTCGTTGCGATGCTTCACCGTCATCCAGCTCTCGGGCAGGTAGAAGATGCCGACGAACAGCGGAATCAGCGCGATGCGCGCCCAGGTCAGGGAATTGGGGATATTGAATGGCATGCGGCGCAGCGCGGGTTCTCGTCTTCGATCCGACCGCAGTATATCAGCGGCCAGGGTGCGCATCCTCGCGCGGGGTGGACGGCATGTGCCGTCGGCTGCACCCGGAGGCAAGGTGCAGCCGGACGACAAGCCTATCGACGCGAATAATCCACCCCTGCACAAGCGATAGACCCCACATCGAGGCGGATTTGCGCGAACATTGGAACCGATGCCAGATGCAACCACCGCGCCCCACGTCCGCTGACATTGCCTCCGAGAATACGCACCTCTGATCCCTCACTCGAGTGGTGTCC
>JAFEFM010000264.1 GCA_018240585.1 Pseudomonadota bacterium | reverse complement strand
GTCAGCAGCGGCCGCTGCACTTCCTGGAAGGTGCGCGACACCTGGCCGAGCATCGCCGCGGTGCGCCGCCCGCTGGTGGTGACCTGCGCCTTGACCACGGTGGTCTGCCCGGTGAGCCGTGACAGGTGCTCGGCGGTCTCGAGGCGATTGGGCGGATAGGCGTTCTGCACATGGCAGTTGGACGTGATCGTCTCGTCCGGCCCGTAGCCGGTCTCCCGGCTCTTCAACTGGTTGAGGTCCTGGCAGATCAGGTAGCACTTGATGCCGTAACCTGCCACGAAGGCGAGCGCCTCCTGCAGGATCGGCAGCCGCCCGAGGGCGGCGAACTCGTCGAGCATGAGCAGCAGCCGGTGCCGGTAGTGCGCCACCGGCCGGCCGTGCGCGAACGCCATCCGGTCGGCCAGGCGGCGCACCACCATGCTCACCAGGATGCGCACCAGCGGGCGCAGCCGATCCTTGTCGTTGGGCTGGGTGACGATGTAGAGCGTCACCGGATCGTCCGCGTGCATCAGATCGCGGATGCGAAACTCCGAGCGGCTGACGTTGCGCGCCACGACCGGATCGCGGTACAGGGCGAGGTAGGACTTCGCCGTCGAGAGCACCGAGCCGGCTTCCTCTTCCGGGCGATCCATCATGTCGCGTGCCGCGGAGGCGATCGCCGGGTGGGGCTGGCCGTCGAGGTGCCCGGTGGTGGCCATTTCCATCCACAGCTCGCCGACATCGCGGTTCGGATCGGCCAACATTGCATCGACCGCCGGCAGCGTGGCCGAGACCCCATCGGCCTTCGCCTTGTAGAGCGCGTGCAGAATGACGCCCACCAGCAGCGCGAAGGCGGTTTTCTGCCAATGCGATTCGAGCCCCTTGCCGTTCGGATCGACGATCAGCGTCACCAGATTCTGGACGTCGCCCACCGCGTCTTCCGTCTCGAGCCGGATCTCGTCGAGCGGGTTCCAGCACACGCTGCCGCTGGCCGTGGCCGGCTCGAAGCGCAGCACGGTGTTGCGGGCATGCGCCTTGCGCCAGCCGGCGGTGAGCGCCCACAGCTCGCCCTTGAGATCCGTGACCACCGCGCTCGCCCCCCAGGACAGCAGCGTCGGCACCACGAGACCCACGCCCTTGCCCGAACGGGTGGGGGCATAGGTCAGCACATGCTCGGGCCC
>JAFEFM010000263.1 GCA_018240585.1 Pseudomonadota bacterium | reverse complement strand
CTGGTCATGATGTCGGAAGACAAGTGCCGCGAACTGGGCCTGAAGCCCATCGCCTACGTGGTGGACTGGGCCATCGCCGCGCTCGACCCGATGGTGATGGGCCTCGGGCCGGCCTACGCCATCCCCAAGGTGCTGAAGAAAGCCGGCCTCGCAATGGACCAGGTCGACCTGTTCGAGATCAACGAGGCCTTCGCCGCGCAGGTGCTGGGCTGCATGAAGGAGATGGGCTGGGACATGGATTCGCCGCTGTACCAGCGCCTGAACGTGAATGGCGGCGCGATCGCGCTCGGTCACCCGCTGGGCTGCAGCGGCGCGCGCATCACCGGCACGCTGGCGCTGGAACTGCAGCAGCGCCAGGCACGCTACGGCGTATCGAGCGCCTGCATTGGCGGCGGCATGGGCATCGCGGTGCTGCTCGAGCGGGTCTGAGCGGACGAAGGTTATTAACCTGGCAATTTGATAGACGACGCTGGAGCGGGCTCAGTATTCCTCCCCCTTCAAGGGGGAGGTTAGGAGGGGGATGGGGTTAAGTCGCGCCAGTGCGAACCCCATCCCCACCCCAGCCCTCCCCTTGAAGGGGAGGGAGTATCTGCGCAGCACGTCAGTTGGCATGACGTAATTGATTGCCGGGTTAATAACCGCGCCCCGCCAACCGGGACACGCCATCCAGACCAGGCGGCGGGCCCTCATCGGGGCTCGCCGCCGTTTTTTCCCTTGATTTACCATTGCGCGACCTCCAACCAACGACAAGGCGCAGCCCCATGCCGGACCACGAAGCCGGACGATTCTCCTTCGACGGCTACGAGTTCCCGTACGAGCTGGTGCTCGACAACGCGCTGGTGGGGATCTGCTTCGTCGCCGATCGGCGCCTGTTGTGGACCAATGCGCGCATGAACGAGATGTTCGGCTACGCCGACGGCGAGCTGAACGGCCAGAGCGTGCGGGTGATCTACGCTTCTCAGGACGCCTTCGACGCCGTCGGCCGCAATTACGCGGCCATCACCCGCGATCGTCGCTACACCCACAACCTGGAAATGCGCCGTCGGGACGGCGAGACCTTCTGGTGCACGCTGTCCGGCCAGCGCATCGATCCTGCCGACCCTACGTCGCCCACCGTCTGGGTGCTGCAGGACATCAGCGACCGGCTGCATGCGGAGGAGCAGTTGCGCCGTGCCAACGCGCGCCTGGAACAGATGGTGCAGGCCCGCACGCGCAGCCTGGAGCGCAGCAATGCGACGCTGAGCGCGGAGATCGAGCGTCGGCGCGCGGCGCAGCTCGCACTGACGGAGAGCAGGGAAAAATACCGCACGCTGTTCCGCAAGCTGCCGCTCGGCCTGCTCGTCGCGGATGCGCAGGGCTGCGCCATCGAGGTCAATCGCGTCCTGCAGCGCAGCATCGCGGCGCGCTCGCGCAAGCACGCGATGGAGATGCTCGAGAACGATGCCTACGTGCTCACCGACGACGGCACGACCTCCTTTGCCAGCCTGCTCGAACGCCATGTCACCGGCGACCTGCAGGGCGAGGACCGCTTCGAGTTCCGCTGGCTCACCACCGCCGGCAAGGTGCGCGAGATCGCGGTGACGGCGGCGCCGCTGCGCAGCCATGGCCTCGGCGCCATCTTCGCCTTCACCGACGTCACCCGGCAGCGGCGCGCCGCCGAGCGCGAGCGCCAGCAGCAGGAAGCGCTCGCCCACGCGTCGCGCCTGTCGCTGATGGGGCAGATGACGTCGGCGCTGGCGCACGAGCTGGGGCAGCCGCTGAACGCCTGCCAGAGCTACGTGGGCGGCTTGCAGCTCAGGCTGCAACACGGCAGCGCCACCTTCGCCGACGTGCAGATCGCCGTCGACAAGATTGCCGGACATCTCGAGCGCGCCACCGAGATCATGCGCAGCGTGCGCTCCTTCGTGTCGCGCAAGCCGGTACCGCAGGTCGAGACCGACCTCGGCGCACTGTTGCGCAAGACCCTGGCGCTGATGGAGCCGCAACTGCGCGCGGCCCAGGTGCGACCGGAGGTGCATGCCGACGCGGATCTTCCGCTGGTGCGCTGCAATGCGGTGGAGATCCAGCAGGTGCTGGTCAACCTGCTGATGAACGCGCTGGACGCCATGCAGGACACGCCGGTCGATGAGCGGCGGCTGGAGATTCGCCTCGAACGCGACAAGCATGCAATGCTGGCAGTCGTCGTCCGCGACACGGGTTCCGGGATCTCGCCCGATGCCGCGGCACGGCTTTTCGAGCCCTACTTCACCACCAAGCCGACGGGGCTGGGGATGGGGCTGATGATCTGCCGCAACATCGTCGAGTCGCACGGCGGCGCGCTGCGCCTGGTGCCGTCGCGTTGTCGCGGGGCGTCCTTCAAATTCACCCTGAGAACGGTGGAGCGCTGAATGAGCGACACGAGTGTCGAAGTGTTCATCGTCGATGACGAGCCGGAGGTGCTGGAAGGCCTGGTCTGGCTGCTGGATTCGGTGAAGATCCGCGCACGCACTTTCACTTCGCCGCAAGCCTTCGTGGACGCCGCGCGCCAAGCCGAAGGGCCGTTGTGCGCGGTCCTGGACCTGCGCATGCCGGAGATGAGCGGGCTGGAACTGCAGAAGCGGCTCGTCGATGAGGCGCTCGACATTCCGCTGTTCTTCCTCAGCGCACACGGCGACATTCCGGCCGCGGTGAACGCGATGCAACTGGGCGCGGCCGATTTCCTGCAGAAGCCGTTCAAGCCGCAAGACTTTCTCGACGCGGTGAACAAGGTCATGCGCATCGCCCGCGAGCGTCATGCGCGCCGCATCCAGCAGGCCGCCTGGCAGCAGCGCATCGGCAAGCTGTCGGCGCGCGAGATCGAGATACTGGACGCGATCAAGGAGGGTCTGACGAGCAAGGAGATCGCCCGTCGGTACGGCATCAGCCCGAAGACGGTCGACGTGCACCGCGCCAACGTGCTGCGCAAGATGGACGTGAGCACCACATCCGAACTGCAGCGGCTGATCGCTCGGCACGACGCCGCTGGCGGGGAACGCAGCCCCGCGAGCTGAGGCAGGGGCACCCTGCGGAAGGGCCCAAAAAATTGGCTGCCGGCCCGTGAAGGGCGGCAGCCATGAAGGGAAGCCTGTCAGAGGGTAGAGGGAGAGGGACAGGCTCCCGAAGATGCGCCGAAAAATCCTCGCGGCAACTGCCGGCCTGCAGCCGGCAGTGCGAAGGGATCACTTCGCCGTCTGCAGGAAGCGGTCGATGTTCATCTCGGCCACGCTGAACCAGGCGTTGGAGCTGCGGCGGAATTTGTCGTAGGCGGTGAAGATCTTCTTGAAATCCGGATTCTTCGCGCCTTCGTCGTTGTAGAGCTGGAACGCCACCTTGTACGCCGCCTGCATGACGTCGTCGGGAAACTTCTGCAGCTTGACGCCCTTCTGCAGCAGGCGTGCGAGCGCAGCCGGGTTCTTGGTGTCATAGGCGCTGATCATCTTCGCCGCCGCCTCGTAGCTGGCGACCTCGAACGCGGCCTGGTACTCCCGGGGCAGCTTGGCCCACTCGTCCTTGTTGACGAAGAAGTGCGAGAACGAACCCGGCTCCCAGAAGGCGGGGTAGTAGTAGTTCTTGGCGACCTTGTCGAAACCCAGCTTCTCGTCGTCGTAGGGACCGATCCACTCCACCGCGTCGATGGCGCCCTTTTCCAGCGCGGCATAAGTATCGCCGGCCGGGATCTGCTGCGGAATGGCGCCGAGCGCGGCGAACACCTCGCCGCCGTAGCCGGCGATGCGGATCTTGAGGCCCTTGATGTCGTCCAGGGTCTTGATCTCCTTGCGGTACCAGCCGCCCATCTGCGCACCGGTGCAGCCGCCGAGGTAACCGATCACGTTGTACTTGGCGTAGAACTCGTTGAGCAGCTCGTTGCCGCCGCCCTGGTAGATCCAGGCGGTGGCCTGGCGCGTGTTCATGCCGAAGGGCAGCCCCGAGAAGGCGAAGGCCTTGTTCTTGCCGTTGTAGTAGTTGGAGATGGTGTGGCAGCACTCCACCGTGCCGGCCTGCACCGCGTCGAGCGCCTGCCCCGCCGGCACGATCTCGCCGCCCGGGAACACGCGGATGTCGAATTTGCCGCCGGTCAGCTCGCGCACGCGGTTGGCGAGGATGTCCGCGGAGTTGTAGATCGTGTCCAGGCTCTTCGGAAAGCTCGAGGTCATGCGCCACTTGACGGTCGGCTGCGACTGGGCGATGGCGGGTGCGGCCAGGCTGGCGGAAGCGCCGGCCACGGCTCCCACGGAAGCTTTCTTCAGGAAGTCGCGACGCTGCATGGTGTCTCCATTGTTGTTCAAGGTCGTATCACGGGGCTACGGAAAGAGTCTCGAGATTCTGTGGTGTCATGCGGAAAGACACAACAATGGAAAAACACTGTTTGGCGACTGCGAACACTAACCGCACACCGGGTGCGCTCAGAATTCGTATTCGACCGCCAGTCGCAGGGTATGGTCCGGTGTCGCCCGGGTGAGACCGACCAGGTAGGCGGCGTCGTACTTGATCTGCTGGCGACCGCCTGCCGGCAGCCTGCCGAAGATGGCCGGGCCGATCTTGTGCTCCTGTCGCTCCGAGCCTTCCCAGTTGTTCCACTTGCCGACTTCGCCGAAGCCCTGCAGGCCGAACTCCAGTGCCGGCCGCCAGCGGTACTTGGCCTGCCACTCGTAGCCCAGTTCCGTCACGCTCCGCTCTTCCGCGTCGAAATGACGTTCGCCCATCAGGTTGAAGTTCACCTGCACCTTGCCGAAATCCTTTTGCGTCAGCAGCCCGAGCTTGAGCTCCCAGCCTTCGGCGTGATCCCGCGCACGCTCGATCTCGACCAGCACGCCCAGGTCGACCGGAAATTCGCCCGGTTCGGTGAGCTGGAACTTGTTCTCCCATTCGAACGATTCATAGCCGAAGCTCTCGCCACGCTCGCGCTTGAGTTCCACCGCAAGCTCGGTGAACCACGACTGGGTGACCCCCACTCCGAAGGCGAGGACGCCGGCAGTCGCCGCTTCCTTGCCACGATCGCGCTCCGATCCGGCCCTGAACTCGATTTCGCGCTCGCCATATTCGACGTGCGGCGTATGGACATAATCGGCAGGGCCGGCCTGAACGAGGCTGCTTGCAAGGGCGGCCATTGCCGCAAGGAGGATGCGCTTCTTCATTCCGGTGCTTCGCCTGGACGTGATGAT
Source organism: Pseudomonadota bacterium (assembly GCA_018240585.1). GTDB lineage: Bacteria > Pseudomonadota > Gammaproteobacteria > Burkholderiales > Rhodocyclaceae > Thauera. The sequence continues at coordinate 1,586 of JAFEFM010000263.1, read as the reverse complement.
GACGTGATTGAGGACGCACGGACGCCGCCGTGTCCGGCAGCGCGTGCACCGAGAGGGGGGGAATTCAGGTGGCGGGACGCGCGCTCGGCGCCCGCGTCGAGCGCACGGCGAACATGCCGAGTGCGATCAGCCCGAGCGTGCCGAGATAGAAGATGGCCTGCATGGCGCTGGGCCGCGGGTCGTAGCCGGCCAGCACGTGCAGCAGGGTGCCGGCGGCCGAATTCAAGGGCAGGAGGCGCGAGGTGTCCCACAGCGGATTGGCCAGCGGCGGCAGCACATCGCCCTGGATCAGGAAGCGCGCCATCTGCCCCGCCATGCCGGCCGCAAGCAGCAGCACCAGGCCGGAGGTGACGGTGAAGAACCAGCGCAGCGGCACGCGCACCAAGCCGGCGTACATGCCGCAACCCACCGCCGCACCTGCGGCCAGGCCGAGCGCACCGCCGCCCAGCACCCGCGCCAGCGAGTCGCCCTGCGTGATCAGCCCGAAGAGGAACAGCACGCTCTCGGAGCCCTCGCGCAGCACCGCCATCGCAACCACCACGGCAATCGCCGACAATTCGCGGCGCCCTTCGGCGACGGCGTTCAGCACACTGCGCGTCTCGCTCACCATCTCGCGTGCGTGGCGTGCCATCCAGATGTTGTGCCAGCCGAGCATGGCGACGGCGAGCCCGAGGACGATGGCGTTGAGCAGCTCCTGTCCGATGCCGTCGACCGCTTCGGCAATGGAACCGGCCAGCGCGGCGATGAGCAGGGAGCCGGCCACGCCGGCGGCGATGCCGCCAGCCAGCCAGCGGTTGCGGTACGGCAGCGCGCGCGCCGCCGCGGCGACGATGCCGATGAGCAGCGCGGCCTCGAGCGCTTCGCGAAACACGATGATGGCGGCACCCAGCACGAGCCTTACTCCGCGATCACCACGCCACGCGCGGTCTTCTCGTTGAACTCGCCGAAGAACGGGTACTTGCCCGGTTGCAGCGGCCCGATGAAGACGTTTGCCGTAGCGCCGCCCGGAATGACCTTCTCGCGGTTGAGCTCATGGCTTTCGAACTCCTCCGGCGTCGCATCCTGGTTCTGGATGACCAGCTTCACCTTCTGTCCGGCCGGCACACGCACTTCCTCGGGCAGGAAACGGTGATCCTTGATCGTCAGGGAGATCTCGGGCGGCGCGGCAACGGCCAGCGCAGGAAGGGCGAGCAGGGCAAGGAGAAGGCGCGACATGGGGAGCTCCGGTTATCGTTACGCTAATGATAACAATTCGCATTAATTTTGTGTGCGAATTTTTCTCCTGCCCCGCCACGTCCTGCCGCAGCGGCGATCTTGATCTCGCGCGGACCGCCTCCATCTCCGACGCAATGCCATGACCGGAGCCCCACCGTGACCGACGCCCTGCACCTCGTCTGCCCGCACTGCAACGCCGTCAACCGCGTGCCGCAGGCGCGCCTGGCGGAGAGCCCCCGGTGCGGCCAGTGTCACCAGCCGCTGTTCTCCGCGCGCCCCGCGGACCTCAGCGCCGCCAGCTTCGACCGCCATATCGGCCGCAACGACATCCCGGTGCTGGTGGATTTCTGGGCGCCGTGGTGCGGGCCCTG
>JAFEFM010000262.1 GCA_018240585.1 Pseudomonadota bacterium | reverse complement strand
GCTCCGTCCAGGTGGCGGCCACGCTGATCCAGGTCGAAGGCAATCGCGTCGAGCTGGCAGCAGAGACGCGCGTGCAGTTCCTCGATGCGGCCAGCCCGGTGGCGATGAGCGCTGTGCGCGTCAAGAGTGTCACCGTGAGATAGCCGATGGCAACCGAGCGCATCGTCCGCCAGCTCCGTGTGCGTGCGCCGGACGAGGTGCTCGCACGGCGTGCGCGGATGCTGCTGGAGGATGCGCTGCGCACGGCGAGCCTGCCGGGGGACGGCGGCGCGGTGGTGCTGGTGCGAAGGCTGTGCCTGCCGGCCTTCGGCAGCGCGTCAACGCCGCAAAGCCTGGCTCTTGCGCTGGAGGAAGGTTGCAGGTCATTGCAGATCGTGACGGTCAGCGAGGCATCGTCCGAAGACGAGGTAGCCGCGGCAGTGGCGGTGCGTTTTCGTGATCCGCTGCACGCGCGCCAGGACCTCGGTCTGCGCCTGCTGCGGGGGGCTCCTGCCACGGCTTGGTGCTGGCCGCTTGCCGTGCCGGGGTATCACGCGCGGCTCGGGGTCGGCGAGGCCTTGCGTGTGGTCGCGATGTCGCTGGTGGATCTGCCCGAGGCCGAGGTCGCGGTGCCGCTCTGGCTGGATGCGATCGTTGCCCAGGGCGGCATTGCCCGACTGGCCGCATCCTTGGGCGAAGACGATGCCGACGCGCTCCTGGCAGTCCTGCCTGCAGCATCGCGGCCCAGCGCCGCTGCCGGTGTGCGTCTCTCGCCCGGGAGCGTGAACGCTGCGGATGACGTACGGGGCGAGCACGCACCGGATGCTGGGGCGATGCTTCCCGCTGCCTGGCGCTGGGCCATGGTTTGGGCGCAGCACGCCTTGGCCCCTGCGGACGCCCGCTTGCGCCTGCTGGAGGCGTGCGTGCATTCGCACATGCTCTCCGCCCGAGCCGGTGGCGCCGGGCCGCCCACGCCGCGGGAGGATGCCCGCTGGCAGCCGGCGGAGCCGCGGCGGGCAGCGGGTGAGGAGCATGGCCAGGGGGGGCAAGGGACCGCTGCGGCCGCCGGCAGGGATGGCGGATTGGGCACCGTTAATGACGATCGCGGGGCTTCTCTGTCGCCCGGGGCATCGCGCGCGGCGCGCCGTGGAACGGCAGCCCCGGGCGCTGCGACGTCCCGACGCGCGCTGGCGGGCAGCGCGGATCCCGCGGCCGCTGAGCCTGCTGGAGCCCATGCTGAGCCCGCCGCTTTCCCCGGACGGCTGCGCCCTGTCGCGGCCGGCGCAGGCATGGCGCCCGAGCGCACGACCGCGGCCGGGCTGCTCTTCCTGCTGCCGGTCCTGGCGTCGCTCGGCCTGCCGGAATGGCTGGAGGAAAACCCCGCGTGGCGGGACGCAGCGCTGCCTGCGCGCATCCTTGCTTGCGCTCTTCGACGCCTGCGGGTGCCCGCGGATGATCCGGCCTGGTTGCTCGCGATGGCCGCTGCAGATCGTCCCGAGCCCATGCCTGCCGGCGACTGCTGGTCAGCCCTGGTTGCGGCTGGCCTGCAGCCGAGGCCGCAACGGACCGTCGCGGAGATCTGGCTCGGCGGCTGCCGGCGCTGGCTGCGAAAGAGCGCACGCATCGGCGTGGCCGATCTGGTCCTGCGGCCGGGGCACATGGCGATCACCGCCACGCATGCCGATGTCTGGATGGCGATCGAGCAGACCGATCTGCGCGTGCGGCGCGCAGGACTCGATCTCGATCCGGGCTGGGTGCCCTGGCTGGGGCGGGTCGTTCACTTCCACTTTGGCGACACCGAACCATGAACCATCCCGAACGGGTGCCACCGCTGCCCGACGATCTTCACCGTCCGGCCGGGCCCGGTGCCTCATCTTCCGCCGCGGGCGCACGCCGAGACGACGTGGCGCAACTGCCCCCGCTCGCCGAGATCGCCCTCGCGTTGCTCGCGCCGGCCGACAGCGAGGCCACGCGCGAGCCCGGCAGCGAGGCCGCCTGGTTGTTGTCGCTGGGTCGCGCGGTCGATCGATTCGCGCAGGCTGTGGCTGCCGGGGTGCATGGGCGCGCTGACGCGGTGCGCGTTGCGCTGGCCGCATGGCAACGGCAGGCGCCGGAGGCGGATCGCTTCCTGCACGCGCTTGCCAGCCTCGATCGGCTGAGCCTTCCCGAGACCGCAGCCATCGCGCTGGCCTGCGCCAGCGAGCTGTCGCCGATGGCGGCAAGGGCACTGATCTGGCTGCAGCATCCGGTCGGCGAGGCGCGTCCCACCGTGGGGCTGCTGGCGAGCATCTGCGAACGCATCGGCGAACCGCATGCGCTTGCACGCCTTGCCGAGGGGACGGCATGCCGGCACGGCGCGCTGCACTTGCTGCCCGAGGACCGGCCGCTGTGCGAGCGCAGCGT
>JAFEFM010000261.1 GCA_018240585.1 Pseudomonadota bacterium | reverse complement strand
CTGTACGCCGACTACAAGGCGCTGGGCGTCGAGGTGTATTCGGTCTCCACCGACACCCACTTCACCCACAAGGCCTGGCACGATGCCTCGGACACGATCAAGAAGATCCGCTACCCGATGATCGGTGACCCGACCCATGCCATCAGCCGCAATTTCGACGTGCTGATCGAGGAAGAAGGCGTGGCGCTGCGCGGCACCTTCGTCGTCGATCCTGAAGGCAGGATCAAGGTTGCCGAGATCCACGACCTGGGCATCGGCCGCGACGCTGCCGAACTGCTGCGCAAGGTCAAGGCCGCGCAGTACATTGCGGCGCATCCTGGTGAAGTGTGCCCGGCGAAATGGACCGAAGGCGCCGAGACGCTGAAGCCGTCGCTGGATCTGGTCGGCAAGATCTGACAACCGGCAGGTAACGCTGCACCTCCACCCGCCCGGGTGGAATCCAGCGTCAAGCGCACCCGCCCAGGGCGCGCTTGGCGATGAATTTCCCGGCATCCACTTGAGGAGAACGCCATGCTCGACGCCAACATCAAGACCCAACTGAAAGCCTACCTGGAGAAGGTCACGCAGCCGATCGAGATCGTCGCGTCGCTGGACGCGGGCGAGAAGTCGCGTGAAATGCAGGCCCTGCTCGCCGACATCGTCGGCCTCACCGACAAGATCACGCTCGTCGAGCGCCGCGACGACGGTGAGCGCAAGCCCTCGTTCTCGGTGAGCCGCAAGGGCGCCGACATGGGCATCCGCTTCGCCGGCCTGCCGATGGGGCACGAATTCACCTCGCTGATCCTCGCGCTGCTGCAGGCCGGCGGCCATCCGCCCAAGGCCGAGGCGGACGTGATCGAGCAGATCCGCAACCTCGAAGGCGAATTCCGCTTCGAGACCTACATCTCGCTGTCCTGCCACAACTGCCCGGAGGTGGTGCAGGCGCTCAACCTGATGGCGGTGATCAACCCCAACGTGCGCCACACGATGATCGACGGCGCGCTGTTCCAGGAAGAAGTCGACACCCGCAAGATCATGGCCGTGCCCACGATCTTCCTGAACGGCGAGCCTTTCGGCCAGGGCCGCATGGAGCTGGGCGAGATCCTGGCGAAAATCGACACCGGCGCCGCGGCGCGCGACGCGAAGAAGCTCTCGGCCAAGGACCCGTTCGACGTGCTCATCGTCGGTGGCGGTCCGGCCGGCGCGGCGGCGGCGATCTACGCCGCGCGCAAGGGCATCCGCACCGGCATCGTCGCCGAGCGCTTCGGCGGCCAGGTGATGGACACGCTGGGCATCGAGAACTTCATCTCGGTGAAGGAGACCGAAGGCCCGAAGCTGGTGATGGCGCTGGAAGAACACGTCAAGCAGTACGAAGTCGACGTGATGAACCTGCAGCGCGCGGCCAAGGTCGTGCCCGGCAGCGAAGACGGCAGCCAGCTTGCCGAAGTGCAGCTCGAGAACGGCGCCGCGCTCAAGGCGAAGACGGTGATCGTCGCCACCGGCGCGCGCTGGCGCGAGATGAACGTGCCCGGCGAGCAGGAATTCCGCGGCAAGGGCGTGGCCTACTGCCCGCACTGCGACGGCCCGCTGTTCAAGGGCAAGCGCGTGGCGGTGATCGGCGGCGGCAACTCGGGGGTGGAAGCGGCGATCGACCTCGCCGGCCTCGTCGCCCACGTCACGCTGCTCGAATTCGCCGACGAGCTGCGCGCCGACGCGGTGCTGCAGCGCAAGCTCTACAGCCTGCCCAACATCACCGTGATCAAGAGCGCGCAGACCACCGAAGTGACCGGCACGGACAAGGTCAATGGCCTGGTGTACAAGGACCGCAAGACGGACGAGGTGCACCGCCTTGAGCTCGACGGCATCTTCGTGCAGATCGGCCTGCTGCCCAACACCGACTTCCTCAAGGGCACGCTGGAGCTCACCCGTTTCGGCGAGATCATCGTCGATGCGAAGGGGCAGACCTCGGTGCCGGGCGTGTTCGCCGCGGGCGACTGCACGACGGTGCCGTACAAGCAGATCATCATCGCCATGGGCGAGGGCTCGAAGGCGGCGCTGTCGGCCTTCGACCACCTGATCCGCACGTCGGCGCCGGCGTAATCCCGGCGGCAGGGGGGAGCGGGCTTGACCGCGACCCCCAGGGCATCGATCGCAGTCAGGCCCGCTCCGACGGCAACGCTCCGGGCGCGTCCCGCGTCGCGGCTGCTGCCGGGCTAGAGTTCGTCCAGGCGCGCGCGCAGGCTTGCCGCTTGGGCGCGCGTCGCTTGCTGCGTCGCGGCGTCCATCTTCGCCAGTTGGCGGTAAACCATCCCAAGGCGCTGGTTGCCTTGCAGCCGAGCCTCGTGGTGGGCGAAGAAGTCCCAGTACAGCGCATTGAACGGGCAGGCGCGCGCGCCGGTGCGCGCCTTGCGGTCGTAGTGGCAGCCCCGGCAGTAGTCGCTCATGCGGTCGATGTAGGCGGCACTCGACACGTAGGGCTTGGTGGCGAGCAGGCCGCCGTCGGCATACTGGCTCATGCCCAGCGTGTTGGGCAGCTCGACCCATTCGAAGGCGTCGATATAGACGCCCAGGTACCAGCGGTGCACCGCCTGCGGTGACAGCCCGGCGAGCAGCGCGAAGTTGCCGATCACCATCAGGCGCTGGATGTGGTGCGCGTAGGCCTGCTCCAGCGACTGGCCGATCGCGTGCGCGAGGCAGCGCATGCGTGTCTGCCCGGTCCAGAACCAGGCCGGCAGCGGTGCGTCGTGGCCTAGGGCGTTGTGCTCCACGTAGCCGGGCATGTGTGCCCAATACACGCCGCGCACGTATTCGCGCCAGCCCAGGATCTGGCGGATGAAGCCTTCGGCCGCCGCCAGCGGCACGCGGCCCTCGCGCCACGCGGCTTCCGCCTTCGCCACCACCTCACGCGGGTTCAGCATCTTGACGTTGAGCGCGAACGACAGCAGCGAGTGGAACAGGCGCGTGCTGCGCAGGCTCATCGCGTCCTGGAAGTCACCGAAGTGGGGCAGGGCCTCGTCGATGAAGGCGTCGAGCTGGGCCAGCGCCTCGTCGCGGTTGAGCGGCCAGGCCAGGCGGTCGGCGTCGGGGTCGCCGAAGCTGTGCACGCCGGCGGCGACGATGCTCTGCCACAGTGCGGAATGGTCGTGCCGGACGCGCGGGTCGGCAGGCACGTAGGGGATGCCCGGCCAGGGCCTGCGGTTGTCGTGGTCGAAGTTCCACTGGCCGCCGGCCGGCTTGCCGGCTGAATCCATCAGCACGCCGTGGCGCCGGCGCATGTGGCGGTAGAAGTGCTCCATCAGCCACTGCCTGCGGCTTTCGAAGAGCTGCGCGGCTTCGTCGCGGGCGGTGTAGAAGTGCTCGCTGTCGACCGCCTGCGCCGGGATCGCGAGCTGGCGCGCGTAGCCGGCGAGCTGCGCGTCCAGCCGCCACTCGTCGGGCAACTGCCATTCGAAGGCGGTGGCGTGGTGGGCGGCGATCGCCGCGTCGAGGTTGGCGGGCAGCGACTGGCGGTTTTCCGCATCGTCGATGGCGAGGTAATGCACGCGGTGGCCCGCCGCGCGCAACTGCCGCGCGAACTCGCGCATGGCGGCGAAGATGGCGAGGATCTTCTGCGCGTGGTGCAGCACGTAGTCAGTTTCCTGACGCACTTCCATCATCAGGTAGACGACATCGTCGCGCTGGGCGTCGAACCAGGAATGGCGCGGGTTGAGCTGGTCGCCGAGGATCAGCCGCAGGCAGGTGCTCATGCGGTGCTCCTGGCACTGCGGCGGCAGCGCTCCGAGCACCACTTCACCTGTTCCCAGTCGCGCGCCCATTTCTTGCGCCAGGCGAAGGGGCGCCCGCAGTGGGCACAGGTCTTCGTCGGCAGGTCAGCCTTGCGGCGCATGTCCATTCACCACTCCAGGCTGAGCTGGCGGTCGGCGCCTGCGCGGCGGGGGCGCCGGACTTCCGGGTGCTTGCGCGAGCCGTGCTTCTTCACGATCGCCGCCTTGGCGGCGCGTATTTCGGGCTGCGCGCGCAGCGCATGCACCCGGGCCTTGGCGGCGCGGGTGGCATCTTCCAGGTCGACCAGCGGTGCGGCGATGTCCTCGCCCACGCGCACGCCGCAGCGCTGCTGGATGTCGTCCGGCATGCGCCAGGGCTCGAACAGCCAGGCGTCGGGCACGCGGCGCATCGCCGGCAGCCAGCGGCGCACGAAGCGGCCCTGCGGGTCGTGGTCGCGCGCCTGCTTCACCGGGTTGTAGACGCGGGTGGTGTTGATGCCGGTGGTGCCGGACTGCATCTGCATCTGGCTCCAGTGGATGCCCGGCTCGTAGTCGAGGAACTGGCGCGCCAGCCATTCGCCGACCGGGCGCCAGTGCAGCCACAGCGGATAGGCGGCCACCGACACCAGCATCGCGCGCATGCGGAAGTTCAGCCAGCCGGTCTCGCGCAGCATCGCCACGCAGGCATCGACCAGCGGCCAGCCGGTGCGCCCGGCCAGCAGTGCGTCGAAATGCGCCGGGTTCCAGTCCGGCTCGCGCAGGCCGTCGTAGCCGCGGTGCAGGTTGCGGAACTCCAGCGCCGGCTCGCTCTCCAGCTTCTGGATGAAATGGCAGTGCCAGTAAAGCCGGCTGAGGAAGGCGGCGAGGCCCTTGCGGCGGCGCTCGTCGCCCGGCGCAAGGGCCTCGATTTCAGCGCGCGTGGCCTGCACCACCTCGCGCAGGCTCAGGCAGCCCCAGGCGAGGTAGGGCGACAGTCGCGAGCAGGCGCTGGGCGCCGACAGCGGCGACGAGATGCCGCCGCGGTACTGGCTGCTGCGCTCGGACAGGAAGCTGTGCAGAACGTCCAGCCCGGCGCTGCGTCCGCCGGGTTGGCGACGCGGCGGGTCATCGTCGATCAGGCCCAGTCCGGCAGCGCCGGGGGGCGGCGGTTCGGTCCACGGCAGCGAAGCAAAGCCGATGTGCGTGGGCAGAGCGTGTTGAATGGCGGCGACATGCGCTTCCCAGCGCCCCTGCCAGGTGTCGCGGTCGCGCAGGCGGCGCACGACGCCGAACTGCGGGTACTCGTGCCAAGCGACGCCATGCGCGCGGCACCAGGCCGCCACCGCGCGGTCGCGCGTGTAGCTGGCGCCGTTGCCGGTTTCCTCGTGCGAATGTAGCGCAGCGAAAGGCGCCAGCGCCTGCAGGCGGTCGAGCACCGCGACCGCCTCGCCGGTGACGACGTGCAGACTTCCGCCGTGCTGGCGCAGGGCAACGTAGAGCTCGCGCAGGCTCTCGATCACGAAGCGGTAGTGCTGGCTGGCCGCGTCCGGCTGCGCCCACAGGCTGGGCTCGACGATGTACAGGCACAGCACCGGGCCGCGCGCTGCGGCCTGCGCGAGCGCGGCGTGGTCGTGCAGGCGCAGGTCGCGCTTGAACCAGACGACTTGGTAGCTCATGTCCGATCGAGGAGGGAGGCGGCGTGGCGGGGCACGAGGAGATGCCCTTCGATCGGATGATAGCCTGTCATGCCATATTTGTCCTGGACAAATAGGGCTGTAGGAGCGCTAGGTCAGCGGGTCACCCAGCCGCCGCACATCGGGAACACCTGGCCGACGAAGCAGTCCGCCGCCGCGCTGCTCAGATAGGCGGCAAAAGCCGCGTCCTCCCGCGCACCGACCAGGCGGCCGAGCGGCACTTCGCGCTGCAGGCGCTCCTGGAAGCGCGGGTTGGCCTGCACGTCGGGCGGGAAGTAGGTGGGGTTGTCGACGAAGTTCTGCGCGATCGCGTTGACCTGGACATTATTCGGCGCCATCTCCACCCCGAGCGCCTGCACATAGGCCAGTTGCGCGCCGCGCGCGGCGCTGTAGGTCGAGGCGCGCTTCATGCCGCGCAGCGCAGCCGCGCTGCCCATCAACAGGATCTTGCCGGCACGCCGCGCCACCATCTGCGGCAGCACCGCGCGGCACAACCGCGGCAGCGGCTCGACCAGGCAACCGAAGACCTCCGCCCATTCGTCGTCGGTGACGTCCATCGCGGGGGTGCTGGGCGCAGGCAGCGCGAGGTTGGCGACCAGCACGTCGATGACACCGCAGCGCGCCACCAGCGCCGCCGGTGCGTCGGGTTCGCGCAGCGACTCGATGCTGGCGATCACCTCGGCGCCCTGTTCGGCGAACACTTCGCACAGCACCGGGCCCATGAAGGCGTCGGCCTGGGTGATCAGCACACGTTTTCCGGCGAGTGGGGCGTCGGCCATGGTCGTCTCCTCAGTTCCAGCGGATGGGTACGGGCTCGTGCTGCACGTGCAGCGCGGTGACGGCCCGGTTCGGGTAGTCGGTGATGATGCCGGTGACGCCGGAACCTGCCAGCGCCGCCATGCGGTGCGCGTCGTTGCAGGTCCAGGCGAAGATCATGCGGCCGGCGGCGGCGAGCTCGGCGATTGCGGCACGGCTGGCGGCATCCAGCATGCCGCGCACCGAGCCGAAACCGAGCGAATCCACTTCGCCGTGGCAGCCGGGGTGATAGGCGTCGGCGTCGAGCAGGGCGAGGTAGTCGGCGACGCGCGCGAGGCGCCCGCTGCTCAGCACGCCGGTGGCGATGTCGAGGTCCAGCCGACGCACTTCGACGAGCTGGGCGTGGTCGAAGGACGACACCAGCACGCTGCGCGCGAGGCCGGCGGCGCGCACGTCCGCCACCACGCGCGCGGCGATGTCTGGGTAAAGGCGCGGGATGGACTTGATCTCGATGTTCAGCAGCAGGTCGTGGTCCGCTGCGAACGAGAGCACTTCCTGGAGCGTCGGGATGCGGATCGCGCCGCTGGCGAAGCGCTCGCGCTCGGCGAGCGGCACCTGCTCGGCAAGTTCGGTGTCGGTCAGCTCGCGCAGGAAGGGTTGGCGCTCCGCCGCGGGCAGACTCAGCTCGCGCACGTACCAGCTCCCGGCGTCGAGCTCGCGCAGCTCCTCCGCGCTGAAGTCCGAGATGAATTCCCCGGCAAACAGCGGGAACTCGGAGGCGACGTCGGTGCAGCGCGCGAGGCGGTCGTCGTGTTGCACGACCACGATGCCGTCGCGCGACAGGTGCACGTCGAGTTCCACCATGTCGCAGCCGAGCGCAGCCGCCTTGTCGAAGGCGGCCAGCGTGTTCTCCGGCGCGAAGGCACGCGCGCCGCGATGGCCGATGACGAGCGGGCGCCCGACGGGCAGCGGACGGCCGGACGGGAACTGCAGGCGACGGGGCTGCGGCATGCCGTT
>JAFEFM010000260.1 GCA_018240585.1 Pseudomonadota bacterium | reverse complement strand
TATGCAAAGCGCACCACGCCCCAGTGCGGCCGTCGACCGAGCGAACAGCCATGCTGGGGGTGCCGCTATACATAGTTGAGAGCTATGCATAGGGGTCGCTATGCAAATCTATCCATAGCGACCCGTTGCAGCCGTTTAGCTTTGAGGGAAGCTGTCGTTCAACATTCAAAATCACCGGCCTTGCGCGGCTTTATGCGCAAGGTCCGGTGCATTGCAGGGTTGGGCGTCGGCGTCACAGTGCCGTACAACGTCCGATGGCCATAACAGGCGTGTCGTCGCCCTCTTTTCGACCCGGAACGATTGCCCGAAGCGCATTCTCGTTCCAGTAACCGACCGTGTAAGTTGTAAGGAACCTCATGGACTTTCGGCTAAACAGGAAGTCCTTGCCGATGCCGACGCATCGAATCTTTCCATCCTCATCGAAGTCCTTTTCGCAGACGGCGACCGGGATGGACGAACCCGTTTCCTTAACCTCCCATTTTCGCGAGGGCTCCGATGCACGAGCAACGACATACTTCCCCTCTGCCCTGAATTCGGCTCTCTGCCATCGTTGCGCGCCGCGATCGAAGGAGAAACCAGTAATCATGTCTTCGGCACAAAGATAGGAATTCTGCGCCAGTGCGGGACCTGCGAGGGCAAGAAGCATTCCGTACAAGAAGACGTGCCTGATGCGATTCATCGTTACTCCTTTCGATGCCCAACGTTGAGTTGAGGCGAGTGCGCGGCTTTTCGCGCAAGTCGCCTCGAACGCAGTGTTAGAACTCTGTTTGAAGCTGACTGAAGACATAAGCCAATGCTTTGTCGTTGCGACGATACTCGGGTCTCGCCACAAACGTATCTTTAGTCAATTGTAGTGAGAACACTTCTCGAACTTTAAGCAGTTTCCACCCGACGCTCTCCCCGCTCTCACTGCCACCAGATCTTTGATAGCACCGAAGAATCTCATCGCCATATTTGTCCCTGCCATAGGCGTGAGGTTCAACGATTCTGAAATAGCCGTGATAGCGCAGCTCAAGAACTCTCTTTTCGGTGATAGCTTGAGTAATGGTTGCGTTCATTGTCAATTCAACCTTGATCTGATTCTTCTTCTTTCGGCGGCTGAATGTCCGAAGCTAGACGGCTTCCATATCGGTGACCACAGGCTGTGCATACGCGCGCCAAATGGTCCTTCGCGTCATGGACAAGTTGCCGCCTCTTGTGGTCGTTCTCCCAGCACCGAAGGCAGTACGCCGATCCAATGGGATTTCCGCCTTCATCGATCTGGTAATACGCGTCATAGCGGCGTACAAGCGCATCCTTGCACTGGAATGCCTCTTCAAGCTCTGCAATTTTCTTGTCTTTCTCCGACAACGCTTCTTGCAACTCAATCAGTTCAAGTTTTGCGTCCGCGAGAGCGCCAATAAGATCAGCTAGCTTAAGTTTGAGTTCTGCACGTTCAAGAGATAAGTCACTCTCGCGCAGAAACTTCGCAATGTCCGTCGCGGTTTTGAGGCTATTAAGTGCAGCAGCAATGGTTGCAATATCGGGCATTCGGAAACCTGAATGGACAGAGCTCTAACATTTGAAATGAGCGGCCTCGCGCGGCTTTTCGCGCGAGGTCCGCTCGATTGATGGGTTGGGCATCACTTCTTCTTCGCCCTCCGCAACATGGCCTCCGCACTCTCTGCTGGCTTGCAGTTAAGCGCCTTTTCATACTCGACCAGCAAGCTTCTAATTTCCTTTTCGCAGTCAGGCAGGGCAAGCCTTCGAGAGATAATTTCAGTGGCCATGATTGCCCGATAAACGTAAGTGACGAGTTGATCGGCCCATTCCGCCATGCGAGGAGTGCCAAGCATGCCGGACATATGAAAACACGGCGGATTCCCGCCGTACATTTCCATGATGTGCGGATAGGCCCCATGAACGTATCCCGAAAACGCCTTGTGCACGGTGGAAACCGTATGCTGGGCATCGTGCGGGTTTAGTTCATCTTTTGCGATTTTCCCGAATGCTGCATTGATCTTTCGACGAGGCACGTTGTCTCGATCCTTTGCCGTTCCCAAAGGATTGTCGGGGTCTTCAAATTCTTCGCGAAAGAAGTCGTCAAACATTCGTTGCTGATCCTTGCTCGGCGCATCCGTCCCAAGAGGCTTTACAAAGAACATGATCTCGAAGAAGAAGTCGTCCGCCATTCGGCATAGGGCGCCAATCTCTTGCACGTACCCACGCCGAAAAAGAACTAGTGAGGCGTTTAGAGTGCTTACGAGCTTCACACCTTTCAGATAGCACAGCAGCACGTCGGAATACTGTTGATGCCGAAAGAACATCTGGTTCCCGACCTTTGCTCGGATCGGGGCCTCAATGGCGCGTCCCATCTGGTCGTAGTAACCCGCCAGTTTCGCTAGAGTCGATTCAAGGAAATCAGCGAGCGGCATGTGATGCCCAACTTTGTTTTCTGGTGACGGTTCTACGGCAGAACATCAGAATGCAGGATAAGTTGCTCTACAAGTTACTGTTTCAAGGGAGAAACTATGCGCAAGGCAGAGCAACAAGACAGTAAAAGCATCAACTGTCGGCATAGTGGATTGATCCGATCCATGTGGCACGTAGGCGGCGAGCATACCTCCTCGTGCGGATGGCCGCTATCTGGGTCGAGTTGCGACTGGCGCCTTCTGGCCGGAGTCGTGAGGTCACGAACGGCAGCTTCGTGGCAGCGAAACTCACAGAAGGCCACCGTGCCTCAGCGGCGGCTTCAGGGAAGTCAGGATGCCCGGTCTGGGTCGGGTCGAGACGCTTGGGGGCCGTCTGCCTTGCCGCATCCCTGGCGAAGGTTTCAGTCCGGCCAGAAGCGGCCGAGGCTGTGTAAAAGACGGCTACGGCCGCAACGACTGGCGGCGCCTTCTCGCCACCTCGTGCAATTCAATTCATTCGATGATTGTGAGTTGGCGCTTCACGTGACGTACAAAGGCCTGGCCCGAATTGCCGTCATAAGCGCTTAACTTCCCATCAGCTTCATCACTCGCTTCAAGTTGTACGCCAGAACGTGCAGGATAATCTCGGTTCGGACGCGCTCAAGGCCCTTGGTCAGGAAGTGCGTCGCGCCCATCCAGGCCTTCAAGGTAACCGCGAGCGCTTACTCAAGGAAAGCGTGATGCGCGAGTTCTTCGGCGGCGTGGTGGCGGTCGCCGAAAAGGCCGAACTGGTGTCCGATGAGCACTTCAGCGTCGATGGCTCTTTGCTGCGGGCGTGGAATTCTCACAAGAGCATGGCCGCGCGACGGCTCCGATGAACCACCCGGACCGGATCAGGGGCGCACCCCTGAGGTCGATTTCCGGGGCAAGAAACGCTCGAACGCGACGCATGTTTCGCGCACCAACCCCGATTCGCGGCTCGCGAGCAAGGGCGGCGGCATGGCGTTTCTGAGCTACGCGACGCATACCTTGGCCGAGAACCGGCACGGGCTGATCGTCGATGTGCCCACGCCCCCAGCGACCGGGACCGCAGAACGTGAGGCCGCGCTGGTGATGGCCAAGCGCAGCGTCAAACCGGCGAGCGGGACCCGCAAACCCACCGTCACTGCAGATCGGGGTTACGACACTGCCGAATTCGTGGGCGCCCGACGGCACTGGGGATTGCCCCGCACGTGGCGGCCAAGACCCAGGGCAGCGCCGTGCCCGAGCACATCAAGATCACCGAAGGCTACAAGGTCAGTCTGCGTCGTCGAAAGATGATCGAGGAAGCCTTCGGCTGGGTGAAGGATATCGGCACGCTGCGCCGTTTGATGGCGTGCGGCCTGGACAAGATTCGCGCGCATGCGCTGCTCAATTTCGCCGCGTACAACCTGACGCGATTGGGCAATTTGTTGGCGTCGTAATTCATTGGCGCTCGCGCGCCATTCGAAATGCGGCATGGGATAGGAAACCACGTCTTTGCAGCAACGGGAGCGCTGCTGAATTGCGGTAGCGGAATCGACTCGAAAGACGGCTGGAGACCGTTTCATGGCGAACCACGCCGGGGTTCTTCAGAGTCGGTTTTTCCCAGCCAAGCAGGAAGCCGAAGGTGGTGATGCAATTTTCAACACCCTGCTAAATATGACGTCGCGATGATCCGCCGTACGGCTAAGTCCGGCAGCAATGCGGGCAACGAGTTTTGGGGCTGTGCGAAGTACCCGGCGTGTCGAGGCATTTGAAACTAGACCGGTCTCATTGCCCCAGCGCTCGTAACCTCGCCCGGTAGTCGAGCGCCTCCAAGTGAACTGATGCTGTCAGCGACCCCCGCAGGATGAATAGTTGCGGAGTCTGTGCGAAGTCAAACAACCTGTAGAGGCAGAACGCATCTTCAGCCTCTTCGGAGAACTCCACCTCGTTGCGACTTACGATGAACGGGGTGAGAGAGCTACCGTTCGTCGTCTTGACCTCAATGAAGCGGGCTACGTCGTCCGGTTCGAATGACAGAATGTCATACCCCGTCCCGTCTCCACAGCGGTTGGACACCCAGTCGATTTTGGCTGCCAAATCCGGACGCGACTCATCTTCGAGCCGAGTTCCTTCATACCCGAGGACCCATTCCTCACCGTTTCGACCGAGGCTGCGGTTTCGCTCGTCCCGCGCTGCGTAATCGAGCCGCCTCGGCAGACGCTCTCGAGGCTGACGCTTTGGCAGCGCCTCTGGCACGGGAGGCTCAATGAGAACGCCGCGGTAGGTGCGGCTGCCCGGTGTCGTACGGTCCTCGATGGCATCCACGACGACTCGTAGGACCTCGTGGGAACCTTGCACCTGCGCGATGACGACCTCGCGCAGCAGATCCTGAAAGTTCGAGCGGGGCTTGTAGCCGCGGATATATGGAAGGCCCAGTTGGTCGAGAACCGCTGAGATGTTCTGGTGCTTCATCTCGATGGAGCCTTTGCTGCGCGCTTTCAGCCGCTGACGCAGGATCTCGTTGTGCTCCGACTTGCTGTACGGTTGGTCGGTGGCCTCCAGTCGTAGCATCTCGAAGTAGTCGGCGACGGTGGCTTCGACCTCTTCGCGGCTCCAATCCTGGCCCACACGAACGACTTCGAAGCCTAGGCCAGCCAACAAGGATTCGACTGTCCCCTCGCCTCCGGAAAACTCGGAGGCTTGGAGGGGGCCGCGCTCAGGAAAGGCATATCCGTAGGCTGCTCCGACGATAGCCTTCGAATCATAGAGACGACCAGTGACATTATCTCGGAGCATGTACTCGCGAGATTTGCCGAAGCCGTATTTCTCCAGAAAGTACGTTCTGCCAACTCGGTCGTACTCCGCTATCGCGGCACGAACGAAGCCTGCTTCGCGAATTTCGTGAATGCTCATGCCATCCCTCGATGAGAGCTGCCAGGTTACCAGGCGGTCTCAGACAACGACAGGGGCACGAGTGAGGCCGAATACCTTACCGAGGAGCACTTCATAGCTCTGGGTACGACACTCAGGATGCAAAGGGTCAAGCGACACAGGTTCAAGTTATCTTGCGAGCAATCTGAAAAGGTTCAACATATCCTGCAAACCTGAAAGAGGTTCGCATTGCAAACACATTCATAACTCATTGATGTTTAAGTAAATCAAGAGTTAAGATTAATTTGCAACCGATATACGTCGTCGATTCGCATTCCCACGGCCCGCGGTCAGGATGAGGTTGTAAACGGCACGAGGGGCCGCCCGGTCGATCCGGGCAGCCCCTCGTGTCCTGCATGCGAGCCATGGGGCCCGTCATGCGGAGTACAGCACAGCCTGCTTACGCAGCCTTCTTGGCGGTCACGGCCTTGACGGTCGCTTCGGTCGCGGCGGCGATGTTGGCTTCAGCCGCTTCGGAAGCCTGCTTCACGGCCTTGGTGGCGTTGTCGTACAGGCTGTTGGCAGCTTCCATCGACGACTTGATGGCGGCGAAGACCGGCTCGGAACCAGCCGGGGCGGCCTTGGCAGCCTGCTCGAGGGCGCTGGTGACGTTCTTGTTCAGCTCGGC
>JAFEFM010000025.1 GCA_018240585.1 Pseudomonadota bacterium | reverse complement strand
GTCAGGCGGAACGGGTCTTCCCACTTGTCCCAGTCGTGGATCTTGATGCCTTCGTAGGCGATGTACGGATAGATGTCCTCCATCTTCTGGTACGACGGCGTCCAGTCCAGCCCGCGCGTCATCACCGCGTAGCGTTCCTTCAGGCCCAGCTTCTTCTTCGCAACTGTCATGTCCATGTCTGTGTCTCCTTGGGGGCTCAAGCCTTCCAGAAAAGGGTGATCTCGTCGTCGGTCTGGTCGAGGTTGCCGGACATCGTGATCATGTTCACCTGCAGCTCCTGCAGGTCGTAGTCACGGCCGATGATTTCCTCGATGGTTTCCCGGCGCACGACGAGCTTGCCGTCGGCATTGATCTTGACCATTGCCGGCTGCTCGTCGCAGACCGCATGCGGGTTGTCCTGCAGGATCGCCTCGATGATCGGGCGGGTTTCTTCGTTGGTTTGCAGCGCGAGAAATACGGTCGACATCCAGATGTCTCCTCAGATGGCCACGCCGGCTTTCGCCATGCGGGCATTGAACTGCTGAACGACTTCGTCCATGACTTCGTCGCTACGCTCGCCGAGGGCGATACGGCCCACCGGCAGCAAGGCAGCGGCGGCACGATCGCGCCACGCAGTGAGCCACTTCGTCATGATCGCCTTGTTGTCGGCCGATTCCGCCGCCGCGATCTTCACCGTCGCGTCCACCCACTTCTTCGTCTCGGCAAACCAGTCGGTCATGAACTGCGTCAGCATCGCCACCGCCGTGCCGCCCTGCGTCGAGAGCACGTCATCGACGATGGTTTCGTACACCAGCGGATACAGCAGGCCGTCGAGGACGACGTTCTGCACCACGAACAGTTCGACCGGATCCTGCACCACGAACGAATCCTCGACGTAGCGGCGCAGGCCCTGCCAGGCGTCGTCTTCCATCCACGCCCGCTTGCCTTCGTCGAGCGAGGCGACGTCGCCCAGCAGCAGGCCGACGCGGGTCAGGTACTGGGCGATGCCCAGTTGGTCCATCGAGTGGTAGATGTGCGGCTGCGAGAAGCCGGTGCCGTAGCTGTAGGCACAGACGCTCGCGTTGTTCATGTTCGAGCCCCACGCGACGTGGCGCAGCGGCACCAGCAGCTTCAACACGGTGTCACGCACCGCCTCCGGCAGCGTCGCTGCCAGGCCGCGGTTCTCGACGAAGTCGAAATTGGCCTCGGCAGTTTCCTGCTGCTTGGCACGCGCCATCGTGTAGGCGCCGTAATAGAACTGGCGCGGATCCTTGAAGGCATACCAGTCGGCCATCTTGATCGCGCTGCGCGACGCATCGTAGATCTCGTGGTCCGGATCCCAGGTCGGCCGATAGTGGAAATTGGCCGTCTGCTGCATGTCCAGCGTGCCTTCCTGGTAGCGCGATGCCGGCTTGTCGCCGCCGATGCGGCGGGCGATGTTGTCGAAGGTGTGCCGGATCGGCTTGATGGATACCGTACGCAAATCGATTTGCATGAATTCTCCTCCTGTCGATTGATCAGCGATTCAACGGAATCGCTCGTGGGTTGCCTGATGCAGGTTCCAGTCCCACTCGG
The DNA here is from genome assembly GCA_018240585.1 of Pseudomonadota bacterium. GTDB lineage: Bacteria > Pseudomonadota > Gammaproteobacteria > Burkholderiales > Rhodocyclaceae > Thauera. Next base: position 6,649 of record JAFEFM010000025.1, on the reverse strand, counting down.
AACCTTCACCTTCGGCCGGCTCCTCGCGGGGGCCGAGATGAATCACTTCGTTGCTTTTGCAGAACGCCTCGTAGGCCTCTCCGGGCAGCAGCATTTCTGCGTACATTTCGGGCTCGCCGATGGCGAACTCGAACTCGACGAACCCGTCCGCACGGCGCTCGATGAGTCGCACGTACTTCTTGGTGACGTCGATCGTTGGTTTTTCCTTCTCCATCTGCCGGGGCTCCGTCTGTTTTGATGCAGTGGCGCCTGCCACTCCGCCACTACACTCAAGCCTCGTGCCAGAATTTTCAACTCATTGATTTACATCAAATCCGTTGTTGAGGAGCAGCATTGGTTGAAGTTTTCATATTTTATTGAATGATGAAATGATCAAATCGCCCTCATCACCTCACCAAATGATCAAATCAGTTTTTTGCATCGCACCACGCCCGCTGCGGCCGGCAAGGGCAAGCCACCGTTCGCCCCGCCGGCCCGGCAAGGGTTGGCCACGGATCGAATTTCGAGATTAATATTCAGTTTCGAGAGAGTTCTTGCCCGGTCGGGCGGCCTACATCACGTAGGGCCGATCGCCCGCGTGATATACATATAAGAACGACAGTGTCAGGCAGGCGCCCCGGTGCAATCGGGTGTGCGGGCGGGCACCGAAACCCGCGTTCGACGGGATGACGAGGAGACAGGCTTGAGCAGCATCCGGTATCCGGAAGATTCCGATCTGAGGCGCTTGCTGCGCTTCTCGAGTGAAGACAGCCTGATCTGGCTGGGCGAACACAGGATGGTGCTGCTACATGCCGGCGCCCTCTCCGAACTGCGCAAGGAGCTGATCGAGTCGGTCGGCATGGAGCAGGCCCGCCGCATCCTCACCCGCATGGGTTTCGCCTCGGGCCTGCGCGACGCCGAACTGGCGCGCAAGGTGCGTGGCGCCGGCGATCTGGTCGACGCCTTCGTCGTCGGCCCGCAATTGCACATGCTCGAAGGCTCGGTGCAGGTCGAGCCGGTGCGGCTCGAGGTCAACCGCGGCAGCAAGCAGTTCTACGGCGAATTCCTCTGGCACCACTCGTGGGAAGCCGAAGCGCACGTGCAGACTTTCGGCGAAGTCGACCACCCGGTGTGCTGGATGCAGATCGGCTACGCCTCCGGCTACACCACCGCCTTCATGGGCGAATTCATCCTGTTCAAGGAAATGGAGTGCAGCGCCACCGGTGCGCCGCACTGCCGCATCATCGGCCGCCCGGTGGATGAATGGCCGGATGCCGATGCGCTCAGGACCTACTTCGAGGCGGACTCCATCGTCGGCCGCCTGCTCGAGCTGCGCGACGAAATGGAAGCCATGCGCCGCAGCATCGCCTGCCGCAACAAGTCGCCCAGCCTCATCGGCAACTGCGCCACTTTCCTGCACGCCTACGACCTCGCGGTCAAGGCCGCGCCCACCAGCGTCACCGTGCTGCTGCTGGGCGAAACCGGCGTCGGCAAGGAGCGCTTCGCGCGCGCGCTGCACGATCTCAGCCCGCGCCACAGCGCGCCCTTCGTCGCCGTGAACTGCGCCGCCCTGCCCGACGAACTGATCGAATCCGAGCTCTTCGGCGTCGAACGCGGCGCCTTCACCGGCGCGCATGCCTCGCGCGCCGGCAAGTTCGAGCGCGCCGACGGCGGCACCCTGTTTCTCGACGAGCTCGGCGAGCTGCCGCTATCGGCCCAGGCCAAGCTGCTGCGCGTGCTGCAGGAAGGCGAGATCGAACGCCTGGGCGACGAGCGCTCGCGCAAGGTCAACGTGCGCCTGGTCGCGGCCACCAACGTCAACCTGCAGGAAGCCGTCGCCGCCGGCCGCTTCCGCCGCGACCTGTTCTACCGCCTCAACGTCTACCCGATCACCATCCCGCCGCTGCGCGAGCGCGTCGCCGACATCCCGCCGCTGGTCGAGGCGATGGTCGCACGCTTCTGCACCTTGCACGACAAGCGGGTGGCGGGCGTCACCGACAAGGCCATGCGCGCGCTCAAGGCGCACGCCTGGCCCGGCAACGTGCGCGAGCTGGAAAACGTCATCGAACGCGGCGTGATCCTCGCGCCCCACAACGGGTGGATCGAGGCCGAGCACCTGTTCGTCGGTGCCGTCCCGCAGGAATCCGCCCACGCCTCGCTGGGCGAAGACGGACTGGTGGCGAGCAGACCCGCGGCGGGCGCCCCTGCAGGCACCGACCTGCCCGATGCCGTGCTCGATTCGGGCATGTCGCTCGACTCGCTCGAGAACGAACTTTTGCAGCGGGCGGTGCGGCGCGCCAACGGCAACCTTTCCGCCGCGGCGCGCCTGCTCGGCCTCACGCGCCCGCAGTTGAATTACCGCCTCAAGAAGAACACGTGACGCGACGGCGAAGCCTGAGGCGAGCCGGGCGCGGCACTCACAGCCGCATCGTGTAGTCCGCCCCGAAAGGCAGGCTCATGCGCCGCAAGTCGCTCTCGAAGTCCACGTGGAAGATGACCTGTCGGTCGAGCATCTTGGCTTCGCGGCACAGTCTCCACAGGTTGCCCGGCAGGCTGTCCGCGCGCCAGCGGTGGGGCTGGGAGAACAGCGCGCACACCGCGTCGCTCCAGCGCCAGGCGGCCGGAAATTCATCGTCGACCCGGTCCGGTTCGACCCAGCGCGTGCGGCTGAAGGCCTGCGCCACGTCCCGCTGCGCCAGATAGCGCCGCAGGCGCATGCCATCGCCAATGATGATCGTGAAGGGATAACGCATGATGCGAATCGCCGGACAGCGGGAGCAAGGTCGCGCCGCGCTGCCGGAATTCATGACGGGCAAAAACCGGATTCTGACAGAAGGCGGCCCGACCACACCGCCAACAATGTCGCGGAACGTCCTGAAACGAGCGGGAACCCACCCTGCCGCCAGGCCGTCGCATGGACACCCCCGGGGACGAAAGCCATAATCGATCGCAGCCGCCTGCTTCCGGAGCTCAGCCATGGCCCTGCCGCAACCCACGCCGCCTTTCACTGCAGCCGACTATTTGCGCTGGGAGGCCGAGCAGCCGGACAAGCATGAATACGTGCACGGCGAAACCTTCGCCATGGGCGGCGCCAGCCGCCGGCATGTGACGATCTCGCTCAACGTCGCATCCGCACTCGACGAAGTGCTCGAAGGCACGCCCTGCCGCACCTACATGGCCGACATGAAGCTGCAGGCCGCGGCCGACGACGCCTATTTCTACCCGGACGTGCTCGTCACCTGCGATCCGGACGACCACAAGGCCGACCAGTTCATGCGCTCGCCGACCCTGGTGGTGGAAGTGCTGTCGCCCGCCACCGCCGCTTACGACCGCGGCGACAAGTTCGCCGCCTACCGCCGCATCGCGTCGCTGAAGGAGTTCGTGCTCATCGACCCCGACCGGCCACGCATCGAGCACTACCGCCGCACCCAGGCCGACCGTTGGGAGCTGCAGGAGATCGAACCCGACCAGCCGCTGCTGCTACCGTCGCTGGACGTGTCGATACCCTGGGCGAGGATGTTCCGTAACGTCGATTGAGGGCGGCCACACGCGAACGCAGCGCTACCGCCGCCGTGGCGACATCGGCTGGGACACCGGCCTCAGCGCCCCCGCGAGGTCAGTAGCCCTGGAACAGAAAATCCAATGCACCGGCGATCTGCTCCTGCGCGTGGGCGAGCGAAGTCACCGGCGACTGCAGCACTCGCCGCGGTACAGCGCCGGCGGTCGCGTCGTTTCCAGGGACCGGAAATCGTGGCCCCGATTTCATGTCCCCGATTCCACTGAATGTCCTCGCCCCCAAGTCACCTGGTCCTTTGACCACGACGCAGTGCACGACTACAATTGTGGTAATTTAGCATCCGTGGAGATGGCGATGAGCACCGTGTCCGTGCGTATCGATGAGACCCTGGTCAGAGCCGCACGTGCTGCGGCCAAAGCCGAGTACCGTACCGTGCAAGGCCAGGTCGAGTTCTGGGCCAAAGTGGGTCGAGCCGCGCTCGACAACCCGGATCTGCCGGCCTCGTTCATTGCCGAGAGCCTGATGAGCATGGCCGAGCCGCATGAGGACAGCACCGTCTTCATCCCGCGCTCGGCAGCCAAGGCATGAACTGGGGTGTTCGGCAGACCACACGCTTTGCGCGCGTCTACAAGAAGTTGCACGACAACGTGTTGGCCGAGGTGGATGCAGCCGTCGAAGCTGTAGCCAGGAACCCCGACAGCGGCGAAAAGAAGAAAGGCGATCTCTCCGAGTTGTGGGTCTACAAGTTCCGCTGCCTCGGCCAGTTGTACCTGCTGGGCTACACTCGCGATGACGGCGTTCGATTGGTCTATCTGGAAGCGGTCGGTCCCCACGAGAACTTCTACCGCGACTTGAAGCGCTGAGCCAGCTCTGGCGGCGCAGCCGGGAGCGGTTCCCAGCCAAAAAGCGCCGTCCCGGACTTTACTCGCGCCTGCGCCCACGGGCGAGCAACGAGGAGCCGATCACTGGCCGATCCAAGCCCGCCACCACGACCGCCGCGCGACAGCTCCGGCGGTCGTATCGTTTCCGGGGACCGGAAATCGTGGCCTGCCCCCGATTTCGCTCGCGCCCACAGCAGTCGCGGCGCCTGCCGCCCACCGCCCCTCAAGTTCCCCCGCCCCGCGCCGTAAGAGGCTCCAAGCGCAGGAAACGCGCACGGCACCGGCGGGAAATTGCTAAAGAGTCTTACCCCGGGGTCGTAAAAGCAACCAAGAGCACAACGAAACGCTCCGCACCCGCCAGGCAGATGGAACCAACGGGTGTTTGACCCACCTGACCTACCAGGAGAAACATCATGGCCCAGACGATCAACACCAACGTTGCGTCCCTCAACGCCCAGCGCAACCTCAACGCCTCGCAGAGCTCCCTCGCCACTTCGATGCAGCGCCTGTCCTCCGGCCTGCGCATCAACAGCGCGAAGGACGACGCCGCCGGCCTCGCGATTTCGGAGCGCATGACTTCGCAGATCCGCGGTCTGAACCAGGCCACCCGCAACGCGAACGACGGCATCTCGCTGGCGCAGACGGCTGAAGGCGCGCTCGGTCAGATCGGCGACAACCTGCAGCGCATGCGCGAACTCTCGGTGCAGGCCGCCAACGGCACCCTGTCCGCCGACGACCGCAAGGGCGTGCAGGCGGAAATCGACCAGCTGAAGAGCGAAATCAACCGCGTCGCCAACCAGACTTCGTTCAACGGCACCAAGCTGCTCGACGGCAGCAACGGCGGCTTCACCTTCCAGGTGGGCGCCCAGGCGAACGAGACCATCTCGATCAATTCGCTGACCAGCACCAAGTCCGACGCGCTTGGCACTTCGACGTATGCGGAGGCGGACGGTACGCAGATCACCGCCACTGGCACAGACGACTTGTCAGCCGCGAAGGGTGCCGATGCAACCAAGAGCCTGAAGGTGGGCGGCTTCAACATCAACGGGAAGGAAATCACCGGTGCCGACTTCGCGGTTGCTGACAATACAAAGGTCACCGCTGCAGAGTACAAGGAATACATGACCAAGACGGTGGACGCGATCAACGCCAAATCGTCGGAAACAGGCGCTTCGGCACGCCTTGATGTTGACAGCGCCGGGAAGATGACGATCAAGCTATTCGGCGTTCCGAACGGCACGAACACGAGTGGTGATATCAAGGTCAGCGCCGGAACCACGGGCGCGCTGGACGGCACCGAAGTCGGCCTGAAGGTGGTCGACGGCAGCACGGCAGCAAAGGGCAAGGCAGGCAGTCAGACGGGTTTCGACCTGATTGACGTCACGTCGATTGCAGGTGCGAACAAGGGCCTGACGATGATCGACGGCGCCATCAAGGCCGTCAATTCGATGCGCGCCAACCTCGGTGCGGTGCAAAACCGCTTCGCTTCCACGATCAGCAACCTGCAGACCACGTCCGAGAACATCTCCTCGTCGCGCGGCCGTATCATGGACGCCGACTTCGCGCAGGAAACCGCCAACATGTCGCGCGGCCAGATCCTGCAGCAGGCCGGTACGGCGATGCTGGCGCAAGCGAACTCGCTGCCGCAGAACGTGCTGTCCCTGCTGCGCTAAGCGGGCCCGGTACCGTAGCGCTCGGCGCGGGGCCCGACGGGCCCCGCGCTGTTGGCCATGAAGGAGGTGCAACATGAGCATTCAAGGCATCAACAATTCGAGTGCGGCAATGGACGCGAACCTCGCGCGCATCGCCACGCAGCAATCGGCAACGAGCTTGCGGGGTACGGCTGCGTCGCGCAACAGCGGCGTGCAGGATGCGAACCAGACCGCCGCAAGCGGGCGCAGCGCGGATGGCACGACCGACGCGGGGACGCCCCCCACCCGCGACGCACTGCTGCAGGCGATCGACGAGGTCCAGAAGGTGATCACGCCGGTGGCGCAGAACCTGCGCTTTTCGATCGATCAGGATACCGGCGAGACGGTGGTCAAGGTCGTCGATGCACAGACTGACCAGGTCATCCGCCAGATGCCCTCCGAGGAAGTGCTGGCGATGTCAAAGGCGATCGACAAGCTCAAGGGCCTGTTGATCAAGCAGCAAGTCTAGAACGCCCGAGAGGGAGGACGCGATGGGATTGACCGCATCGGGGCTGGGTTCAGGGCTCGACGTCACGGGTCTGGTCTCCCAGTTGATGTCCATCGAGCGCAAGCCGCTCACC
>JAFEFM010000259.1 GCA_018240585.1 Pseudomonadota bacterium | reverse complement strand
GGGCGCGCTGAATGATCGGCATCATGGCTGCACCTCATGCCGCGGTGCGCGCAAGCAGCCCCGGCACGAGGGCTTCGGCAGCAAAGGCGCCGGAGATCACCACCGCCTCGATCCCTGCCCCATGCGTGGCCGCACCCGCCACCACGAGATTGCGTACCGCCGACTTGGTGGGAATCATCCCATCGCTGCGGGTGCCATAGATGCCGCCTCCACTCGTCCACGCATAGCGCTGGAAGGTGAGCGGGCTGGCGTCGGTGCGAAACAGAATGCGCTGCTCCAGATCGGGGATCGCCAGGCGTGCGAGCGCGATGAGGCGGTCGCCGGCGGCCTGCTTTCTTGCAAGATAGGGCGCCGAGCGGCGGTAGGCACGGTGGTCGTGATCTTCCGTGAGATTGCCGTCGGTCGAAGCGTCGGCAAACCATGTGTGTGCCTCGTCCGGCCGCATCAAGGCCAGCAGCTCGACGGTGGAATAGCCGGCGGGCGCGCAGCCCGGATCTACCCGGGAGGGGATGACGATGGACACGGCACCGCTCGCGTCGGCCACATGGACGACCGGCGGCATGTCCAGCGTGCCCTTGACCGCAAGGTTCACGCCAATCGCCGAACAGCTCGCCTGGAGATGTGCCTCGGCGATGCGTGCTTCCGGAGGGGCGTCGTCCTGGGGAAGCAGCCGGGTCAGGCTCTGACGCAGGTCGGCATTGGTGACCACCGCTCGCGCCCGCACGGTCTGCTCGGGGCCGTTGCGTCTGCGCACGACGACACCGGTCGCGGTGCCCTGCGCGGTGACGATGCGCGTCACCGCGGTGCGCAGGTGGACGCGCCCGCCGCGCGCCTCGATGGCCTCGACCAGCCGCTGCGCGATCAGGCCCGAACCGCCGAGCGGGTAGTAGCCGCCGTTGAAGTAGTAGCCGAAGAGGGGGACGAAGTCGCGCACCCGAAGGCGGGTGATGTCGTCGCTGAGGTAGCCCGCCAAGGCGCAGACCCAGGCCTGCACCGCAGAGTCACGCAGATGGTGCGCGACGAGATCCTGCCAGGGCCGGTCCAGCCAGGTGACCGCCAGCGGATGACGCCGGGCGAACGCGAGCAGGGCCTGCGGCGTCCCCGGCGTGCCGGGAATGCCGCCGCGTTCGGCAGCGGTCGAGAACATCGCCTCGTGGATGGCATGGATGTCGGCGAACAGCGCGCGCAGGCCAGCCGCCTCGTGTGGAAACTCGGCCGCGAGCCGTTCGACCCAGGCCCGCCAGTCTCGCGGCACGTCGATCGCACGGCCATCGAACACATAGCGATGGTCCAGCCGGACCCATTCGTCCTCGTGCGCGATTCCCAGACGTTCGAACACGCTACGCACGGTGCCGCCCGGGTGCCAGCCCGACACGTCATGCACGCCGGCGTCGAAGCGGAACGCCAGCGATGCGCCATTTTCCGGGTCGCACGCGCGGGCGCGCCGCAGCCAGGTATGGGCGAAGCCGCCGGGCACCTCATGCTGTTCGAACACCTCCACCCGCAGTCCGGCATCCGCCAGCAGGGCGGCCGCGGTGAGACCGCCGATGCCGGCGCCGATCACGGCCACGTCGACCACCTCC
>JAFEFM010000258.1 GCA_018240585.1 Pseudomonadota bacterium | reverse complement strand
CGGCCGCGCTCCTGCGCTGCCTTCGCCTTCATCTGGCTGTCGAAGGCGAAGCGGTCCTGGTCCGCGCGCGACAGGCCGTAGCGCACCGCGACGTTCTCGGCGGTGTTGCCCATCCACACCGGCGGGTAGAGTTCGTTGGGCGCGGCGTTGAAGTGCGACTTCTCGTTGGCGCACTTAAGCTGCTGCGACCCGTTGCGCAAGCCCTGGTAGCGCGCCGACAGTGGCAGGTAGAAGGGTGCCCGCGACAGCGCCTCGGCGCCGCCGGCGACGACGATGTCGGCCGCGCCGGTGACGATCTCCTGCCACGCCGAGGCCACCGCCTGCAGGCCCGAGCCGCAGATGCGGTTGACGGTGAAGCCCGGCGTATTGACCATGCCACACAGCAGCGCGGCGTCGCGCGCCACCTGCGGCGCATCGGTGCTCGAGATGACGTGGCCGAGGATGACTTCATCGACTTGCTCGGCCTCGATGCCGGAGCGCTTCATCGCCTCGGTGATGGCGGCGGCGGCGAGGGATTCGACCGGGACTTCCTTCAGCGCGCCGAGGAAGGCGCCGACCGCGGTGCGCGCGTAGCTGGTGATCACAACCTTTTTCATGGATTTCTCTCTTGGTGTTCTTTAAGGGGCGGCTTCTTACAGCGACACGCCGCCGCTGACTTCCAGCGTCGCGCCATTGACGTAGCTGGCCTCGTCGCTGGCGAGGAAGGCATACACGTTGGCGAGCTCTTCGGGCTGGCCGACGCGGCGCATCCAGCACGCGTTCTTGATCTGGTTCATGACGTCCTCGGGCACCGTGTCGAGGATGTGGGTGGCGACCGAGCCGGGCACCACGGTATTCACGCGCACGTTCTTCGGCCCGAGTTCCTTCGCCCAGGTCTTGGTCAGGCCGATCACGCCCGCCTTCGACGCCGCATAGTTGCCCTGGCCGAAGTTGCCGTGCGTGCCGGCGATGCTCGAAGTGTTGATGATCGAGCCGGAACCCTGCGCCAGCATCGTTTGCGCCACCGCCAGGGTGCAGTTGAACACGCCCTTCAGGTTGACCGCGATGACGGCGTCGAACTGCGCCTCGGTCATCTTCACCAGGCGCGCGTCCTTGGTGATGCCGGCGTTGTTCACCAGAACGTCGATGCGGCCGAACTTCGACTTCACATCGGCGACCATGGCGTCGACGGTGGCGCGCTCGGTGACGTTGACCACATAGCCCGCGGCCTTGCCGCCGCTCGCCGCGAGGCCCTTGACCGCTTCGGCGACCTGCTCGGCATTCAGGTCGCAGACGATGACGATGGCACCTTCCGCGGCGAACTTGTGTGCGGCGGCGAGGCCGATGCCGTTGGCGGAGCCGGTGATGATGCAGACCTTGTCGAGCAAACGCATGATGTGTCTCTCCGTGTTCCAGGTTCAGTTAGCGCCCGTCAGGTGCTGGCGTGCTTGTCGATGAGGGCCTTCAGGCCGCCCCAGTTGGCCTGGAACAGCGCCGAGTCCATCTGGCGCACGTTGTCCATCCTCGGCACGAAGTCCATGTGTTCCAGGATGTCGCGCGCGATGTCGATGCCCGGCGCGACCTCGATCAGTTCCAGCCCGTCCGCGCCGAGTTGGAACACCGCGCGCTCGGTGATGTACAGCACCGGCTGGCGGATCGTGCTCGCGTAGTGGCCACTGAAGGTGATCTGCTCGACGTGGTCGATCAGCTTGCGGTTCTTGCCTTCCTTGATGATCTTCAGCTTGCCGTCCTCGACGGCCACCTCCAGCCCGCCCGCGGTGAAGGTGCCGAGGAAGGCGACCCGCTTGGCGTTCTGCGTGATGTTGATGAAGCCGCCGCAGCCCACCGCGCGACCGCCGAACTTGCTCACGTTCACATTGCCGTGGCGGTCGGCCTGCGCCAGCCCGAGGAAGGCCATGTCGATGCCGCCGCCGTCGTAGAAATCGAACTGCAGCGAGTGCTCGACGATCACCTCGGGGTTGATCGAATGGCCGAATTCATGGCCCGACGCCGGCAGGCCGCCGACCGGCCCGGTCTCCAGCGTCAGCGTCAGTTGGTCCGCCACGCCTTCTTCCGCCGCCACCGCGGCCACGCCCTCGGCCATGCCGATGCCCAGGTTCAGCACGCTGCCGCGGGTCAGGTGGGTGGCGGCGCGCCGGGCGATGATCTTGCGCTCGTCGAGCGGCAGCGGCTCGAGGCCGTGCAGCGGGATCTTCAGGTCGCCGTTGAGCGCCGGGTTGAAGTAGGCGTTCTCCGACTGGCGGTGGTACTCGGGCTCGGCCACGTAGATGTAGTCCACCAGGATGCCCGGCACCTTGATCTGCTTGGGATGCAGCGTGCCGGCCTGGGCGATGCTCTCGACCTGGGCGATGACGATGCCGCCGCAGGCGCGCGCCGCCTGGGCGATGTTGATCGCCTCCATCAGCACGCCTTCCTTGTCCAGCGTGATGTTGCCGCGCTCGTCGGCCACCGTGCCGCGGATCAGGCCGACATTGACCTTGGGCGGCTTGAAGTACAGGTATTCCTCGCCGTCGAGTTCGCGCACCTCGACGAGATCCTCGGCGGCGCGAGCGTTGAGCTTGCTGCCTTCCTCGCGCGGATCGACGAAGGTGCCCAGGCCCACCTTGGTAAACAGCCCGCCGCGACGCCCGGCCACCTGGCGCGGCATCACCGACAGCACGCCTTGCGGCCAGTTGTAGGCCTCGACCTTGTTCTCGCGCACCAGTTGCGACAGCTTGGGTCCGCCCACGCCGTAGTGCGCCGCGACGATGCGCTTCACCAGCCCCTCGTGGGCCAGCCGCGCCATTCCCTTGTCCTTGAAGTTGCCTTGCCCGGCCGGGAAGTACCAGGACAGGTCGCGCGGATGACCGCTGTCGAGGAAGCTGCGCTCGATCTGCATGAACGCTTCCTCGGCCAGGCCGGCCAGCATCATGCCGGTGCTGTAGATCGTGTCGCCGTCCTTGATGAGGCCGGGAACGTCCTTCGATTCGATGAATTTCACCACTTTCCATTCCTCCTTGAT
>JAFEFM010000257.1 GCA_018240585.1 Pseudomonadota bacterium | reverse complement strand
TGCTGTTCGACCCCAACCGACTGGCCCCGATCTATCCGGATTCGATGATCACCCGTCCCTTCCCGTTCAACGCCTACTACGGCGAGGACGAGATCCGCGAGGTCGAGGAGGAAAGTTACCGCCTGGAAGTCACCGGCCTGGTCGCCGACAAGCACGCCTGGACGCTCGCCGAGTTACGTGCCATGCCGCAGACCGACCAGGTCACCCGCCACATCTGCGTCGAGGGCTGGAGCGCCATCGGCAAATGGGGCGGCGTGCCTTTCGGCAGCTTCCTGCGCCGGGTCGGTGCCGATCTGGGTGCAAAGTACGTCGGCTTCAAATGCGCCGACGACTACTACACCAGCATCGACATGCCGACCGCCCTGCATCCGCAAACGCTGCTGACGCTGACCTACGACGGCCAACCGTTGCCGCCGCGCTACGGCTTCCCGATGAAGCTGCGGATGCCGACAAAGCTCGGCTACAAGAACCCGAAGCACATCCAGGCCATTTTCGTCACCAACACCTACCCCGGGGGCTATTGGGAAGACCAGGGGTACAACTGGTTCGGCGGCAGTTGAGCAATCCCGCGCAACTGCCCTGAATACCCGGCACTTTTGCCGCTACTTGCCCACTTCAACGGAGTTCATCATGAAAACGATCATTTCCAGCATCATCGCCGCATGTTTAATGCTTGCCGGCAGCACCGCCTTTGCCGACGACATGATGAAAAAGGACGCCATGAGCCACGACAGCGGGGCCAAGGACGGAATGAAGAAGGACGCCATGAAGCAGGACGGCATGGCGAAAGAGGGCATGAAGAAGGACACCGCGTCCCACGACGGCATGGCCAAGGATGGCATGAAGAAGGACGCCATGGTGAAAGACGCCATGGGCAAGGACGAAATGAAGAAGTAGCGGGGCTGGTGTGGGGGCAGCGCAGATTTGGCGGGCGACATCGCCGGTCGCTGCCCCCAGCGCCACCAGGGCAATGAAGATCAGGAGCAAGCGATGCGTTTTCTTTCCGGATCACCGAAAACCGGGCTGGTGGTGCAGATCATCCGGCTCGCGCTGATGGTCGTGGTTCCAGCGCAGGCCGTTCCGGCACTCGCCGAGAGCGGTCGGGACCGCACGACGACAAATATGCAAACAGCCGTTTTCGCGGGTGGTTGCTTCTGGGGCGTCGATGCCGTGTTCAAACACGTCAAGGGCGTCGCCAGCGTGGAGTCGGGCTATGCCGGCGGCAGCGCCGACGAGGCCAATTACGCCGCGGTCAGCAGCGGACAAACGGGACATGCCGAAGCCGTTCGCGTTCGCTTCAATCCGGCGCAGGTTTCGTATCAGCAGTTGCTGCAGATCTTCTTTTTTGTCGCCCACGACCCGACGCAACTCAACAGGCAAGGCCCGGATGTCGGGAGCCAATACCGTTCGGCCATTTTCTTCACCGATGCCGAGCAGCAAAAAGCCGCAATCGAGCAAATCCAGAAACTGACCGCGGATCGTATGTTCGGCAGACCTATCGTGACCCAGATCGCAGCGCTGCAGCAGTTCTATCCCGCTGAGGCGTACCACCAGAACTATCTGGCCCTCCACCCCACCCAACCTTATATCGTCATCAACGACCAGCCCAAGATCGAGCATCTTCGGAAGCAGTTTCCGGCCCTTTATCAATAGAGATGCCGGGAAACCGCCTGAACGCCAGCAGAACGT
>JAFEFM010000256.1 GCA_018240585.1 Pseudomonadota bacterium | reverse complement strand
TAGACCAGCAGGGCATAGGCGAGTCCGCCCACCGCAGCCAGGATTGCGTAGCGCGGCCATTCGCCCGGCTTCGTCCGGCGCAGGAAGAAGGGCAGCGCGATCGCGCCGGAGATACCGAAGCGCAGCGCGGCGAGATCGAAAGGTGTGAACGCGCCGGTGCTGCCGAAACGCGAGACGATGTTGAAGCCCGACCAGCAGCAGACGACGACCGCTGCCGCGAGTATGCCCTTCCATGTGTCCGATAGCCGCGCGTCCGCGTGCTCGTCTGGCTTGCCGCCGCTCATGCCCTTCCCCTGGATTCGTTCGCCCATTCCGCTCGTCACGAGACGAGTGCCCAATGGTTCCGCGGTTGGCTTCCGCGGCGGCGGACTTGCCGGCCAGGCGAAGGCGGCGATGGTAACAGTTGGCGCGGCGGTCCAGGCAGCGCGGCCGCCGCGCCAGGGGGCTGGCCGCTCTCAGAACACCTTCAGCAGGCGCAGATTCACCCGGCTGTCTTCCTTCGGTCCGTTATCGACCGAGATGTCCTTGCCGACGTTGGCGATCACCTGCACGGTCGGTTCGACGAACCATGCAGCACCGATGGTGAACTTCGAGCGATTGCTCACATCGTCCTGGCGCACGCCGCCGAGCTTGGTCTCGCCTCCCCAGTCGCGCGACAGGCTGGCACGCACATCGAATGCGTCGGTGACGTGGTAGCGCAGCCAGGCTTGTGCCTGATAGCTCGCAGCCTTCTTCAGCGTATCGCCGGCCACGTTCGCGTTCTTGTTGTCACCGTAGAGGGTGGCGTCGGCGATGAGGTCCACCGTCAGCTTGTCGGTGAGGCGGTTGATGTAGCCGAACTGCAGGATGTGGCCGTAGCGGTCGGCGCCGATGTTGAGCGCGCGGTCGCGGTCGTAGCCGCCGGTGGGGGCCGACAGGAAGTAGGTGAAGCCGAAATACTCGCCCTTCTTCGGATCGTTCTTGAGCCACAGCGTGGCGCCGAGCAGGGTGTCGCCGAGGCCGCCGGGGCTGTTCACCCCGGCGTCGGCCAGCGCGCCACGGGTGTCGATATTGACGTACGGCACGATGATCTGCGGATCGATGATGTAGTCACCGATCTTGGTGAAATGCACATAGCGCAGCAGGGCGGCATCGGTGCGCAGGGCCCCCGCGCCCTTGTGCCCGTCGGCGTACAGGTGGTCGACTTCGGCGTGCTGGTAGTACAGCAGCGCGAGGTTGGTGCCCTCGGGTAGCGCGGTGTAGTCACCGGCATCCACATCGAGCGCGCTGGCAGCGCCGGATACGCAGAGCGTGGCGAGTGCGGCAGCGAGGTGGGTACGGCGGATCGGTGTTGTCATCGTTTTGTCTCCTCGGTTCATGGGTGGTGGGTACGGCGGTTGCGGGGTTGCGGGGCTGGCGCGCCGGATGTCGCCGACGTACTGCCAGGGCGTGCGAGTCGTTTCTCAGGGCGTGGTCAAGGTCAGGCCCTGCTCGGCAAACAGGCGCGCAAGCTCGCCAGAGCGCTGCAACTCGCCGAGTGCGCGGCCCAGCGCTTCGGCCAGCGGCCTGGCCTCGGCCCTCACCGCCATGCCGAGCGGCCATTGCGCGACGCGCAGCTCGGGCAGCGTGACGCGGTCGAGCACCAGGCGGCTGCTGTCGCCGAGGGCGGCCTGCAGCTCGGTGTGGGTGCCGAGCACCGCGGCGATCTCGCCGCGCTTGAGCGCCTCGACCGCGAGTGCAGGCGTGCGGAAGTGGCGTACATGCTCCCGCAGGCGGCCGTTCAGCACCTGCAACAGGAAGTCGCTGGCGTGGCTGTCGATCTCGGCGCCGATCAGCTCGCGCGTGAAGACTTCCAGCCCGTTCGCGGCAGAACCCGCCACCGGCGGCACCCGCGCCGGATCGCGCGCCACCGCCATGGTCTCGAGGTGATAGGGGCCGAAGATCGCGACCTTGTCGTTCTGCGCGGCAAAGCGGGCGTCCACCGGGACATGCAGCATCACATCGGCGGGACGCGTGCCGAGGTAATGCCCGCGCCAGACCATGTTGCGCAGGTCGTCGTTCATGTCCTCGCCGGGCGGGAACTCGACAAACTCGGCGCGCAGGCCGAGCTTCTCTGCGAGTGCCTTGCCCAGTGCGACATCGATGCCCTTGCCCTTCTGCGAGTAGGGTGGAAAGTCCGCGTAGACGGCGATGCGCAGCGCTCCGGGCTGCTGGGTTTCGGGCAGGCGATCGGCCGCAATGGCGCGGGCGACGCCCGGCAGGGCGGCCTGCGCCATCAGCGCGCCCATGCCGAGCAGCAGGCGACGGCGGTCATTCCACATGGACCGTCTCCAGCCAGGCGCGGATGGCCCACATGGCCTCCTGGGTCAGCGTGCCTTCGAAGGGCGGCATGTAGACCGCACCATTGCGGCTCACGCCGTGGCGGATGCGACCGATGAAGTATTCGTCGCCCTCGTCGCCGGCGGGCAGCATGCGCAGGTCGGGGGCGATGCCACCGGACACCGCGCCGATGCCGTGGCAGCGGGCGCAGTTCTGGTTGAAGGCGGAACCGCCGATGCGGATGGCCTCGTCGTTCTTGCGGTAGGGGTTCTTCTCGAGCCAGCCCTGGGTGATCGCTTTCAGCGCCGAGGTGTCGACCGCTTGCGGCGTCACGTCGCCATGCGCCCGTGCGAGGCCGGCGGCCGCACCCAGGGCGGTTGCCACGGCGACGACGCGCAGGGCGCGGTTGAGAGTCTCCTTCTTCATCATGTCTTCCACCTTTTTTCTGTCGAGTCGTGTGATCGGCGGCGTGCCCGTTGCGCTTGCGGACGGGCTTCGCCGCCGGTGGGCAGGCCAAGTGCAAGCGGTGTGCCACACGCCAGGCGCGGGCGCGGGCGATGCTGACCAATCCCGCTGCCGGTGCAGGAAGCAGGCGCAACCGGGCGACGCTGAGGGCGCCAGCGGACAGGCACGCGGAGTGCTCCAAAATGCGTCCGCCCGGTGGAGCAGGTCGCTGCTCGCGCAGCGAAAGGAGCAGCGGTGGAGCACGTGGGCGGGGATGCTCCGCCCATTGCGCAGCACCCGCTTCGATCTGGAGTGCTCCAAAAGCCCGGTGGAGTATTTGTGGAGCACCTGGATTCCAAGCAAGTCTTTGAATGGGCACATTAAATGTGCTTTGGCACGCCTCCTGCTGTTGATGGCCTGCGGCGGCAGCAAGCCCCGAAACACCATCAAACCAGGAGACACGACATGCTTTACGCAATGCCCGGCCAGGCTGGCGCCAAGGTCCAGTTCAAGACGCGCTACGACAACTTCATCGGCGGCAAGTGGGTGGCCCCGGTCAAGGGCCAGTACTTCGACGTCGTCACCCCGATCAGTGGCGGCAGGTATACCCAGGCAGCCCGCTCCACCGCCGAGGACGTCGAGCTGGCGCTGGACGCCGCGCACGCCGCATTCCCGAAGTGGGGCAAGACCTCGGCCGCCGAGCGCGCCAACGTGCTGCTCAGGATCGCCGACCGCATCGAGCAGAACCTGGAACTGCTTGCCTACGCCGAGACGGTGGATAACGGCAAGGCGATCCGGGAGACGCTCAACGCCGACATCCCGCTGGCGGCCGACCACTTCCGCTACTTCGCCGGTTGCCTGCGTTCGCAGGAGGGCGGCATCTCCGAGATCGACGACAACACGGTCGCCTACCACTTCCACGAGCCGCTGGGCGTGGTCGGCCAGATCATCCCGTGGAACTTCCCGATCCTGATGGCGGCCTGGAAGCTGGCCCCGGCGCTGGGCGCGGGCAACTGCGTGGTACTCAAACCGGCCGAATCCACCCCGATCTCGATCCTGGTGCTCGCCGAGCTGATCGCCGACCTGCTGCCGCCGGGCGTGCTCAACATCGTCAATGGCTTCGGCCGTGAAGCCGGCATGCCGCTCGCCACCAGCAAGCGCATCGCCAAGATCGCCTTCACCGGCTCCACCTCGACCGGCCGCGTGATCGCCCAGGCCGCCGCCAACAACCTGATCCCGGCGACGCTGGAGCTGGGCGGCAAGTCGCCCAACATCTTCTTCGCCGACGTGATGGACAAGGACGACGCCTTCCTCGACAAGGCGGTCGAAGGTCTGGTGCTGTTCGCCTTCAACCAGGGCGAAGTGTGCACCTGCCCGAGCCGCGCACTGATCCAGGAGTCGATCTACGACCGCTTCATGGAGCGCGTGCTCAAGCGTGTCGCGGCGATCAAGCAGGGCAGCCCGCTCGACACCGAGTCGATGATGGGCGCCCAGGCCTCGCACGAGCAGATGACCAAGATCCAGTCCTACCTGCAGCTCGGCAAGGAGGAAGGCGCCGAGGTGCTGATCGGTGGCAGTCGCGCCCAGCTCGACGGTGACCTGGCCGACGGCTACTACATCCAGCCGACGCTGTTCAAGGGCCACAACAAGATGCGCATCTTCCAGGAGGAGATCTTCGGGCCGGTGCTCGCGGTGACCACCTTCAAGGACGAGGCCGAGGCGCTGGAGATCGCCAACGACACGCTGTACGGCCTGGGCGCAGGCGTGTGGAGCCGCAACGGCAACGTCGCCTACCGCATGGGGCGCGCCATCCAGGCCGGTCGCGTGTGGACCAACTGCTATCACGCCTATCCGGCCCACGCTGCCTTCGGCGGCTACAAGGAGTCCGGCATCGGCCGTGAAACGCACAAGGTCATGCTGGACCACTACCAGCAGACCAAGAACCTGCTCGTGAGCTACAGCGAGAACAAGCTGGGCTTCTTCTGAGCGAACCCTCCTCTCTCCTTGCCCGGTTTCCGGGCACCTCACCGGGGGCGGGCAGCCGCCCCCGTTTTTTTGTTTGTGGAGGGAAAGCCATGGTGCAACGTGTCATCGCCACATCGGCCGCGCTCGAGCTGATTGGAGCGCTGAAGGCGCAATACGGCCCCGAGCTGATCTTCCATCAGTCGGGCGGCTGCTGCGACAACAGCGCCGCCAACTGCTACCTGCCCGGCGACCTGACGATCGGCGCCTACGACGTGCGTTTGGGCGAGATCGGCGGCGTGCCCTTCTACATCAGCGCCTCGCAGTACCAGTACTGGAAGCACACCCAGTTGATCATCGACGTGGTCGACGGGCATGGCGGCACTTTTTCGCTGGAAGGCAGCACCGGCAAGGCGTTCCACACCCGCTCGCGACTCTTCGACGACACCGAGATGGCGGAAGTCGAGGCGGAAGACCGCGCGGCCGGGCGATAGCCGTCTCCTATACGGAATGATCCGGAATCATGGCACCGCAGATTCCGCTGTCCCGATGGCAAGCGTTTTGCTTTAATTCGGGGAAGAAGCCGGATGCGACCTTGACGGAGCAATCCGGTCCCGAGGAGTGCCCACAGGGCAGGGGGGCTGTGCCGGATACGCAAAAGAGCACACCCGCCGGAGATGGAGACGAGAAGATGGGTCAGACACTCGCGCGCAGCGAGCAGGCAGCGGAGCTTGCGATGCTGCGGAGGAAGTTTTTCGAGCTGGGCGAGGTGCCGGACAAGGGCCTGCCCGAGCCGGTGATGCGCTCATGGCGCCGTTGCCGGCGCGACGGCCTGGACGAACGTGCTTCGGGACGCCTCGACAACGTCAGCCGCAGCGAGTTTTCGGTGGCGAGAGAGCGCAGCGGCCTGCTGCTGAGCCACGCCAGCGGCGTGATGGAGCACCTCTACGAACAGATCCGCTCGTCGGGCAGCATGGTAGTGTTGTCCGATGCCGAGGGGCTCATCCTGCACGCATTGGGCGATCCGACCTTCGTCGATCGTGCCGGCCGCGTCGCGCTGCAGCCCGGCGCCGACTGGAGCGAGCGGCAGCGCGGCACCAATGCGGTCGGTTCGGCCCTGGTCGAGCGCCGGCCGGTCGAGATCTTCGGCGGCGAGCACTACCTCGAGCGCAACAACATCCTGACCTGCAGTGCCGCGCCGATCTTCGATCCGCGTGGCGAGATGCTCGGCGTGCTCGACATCTCCGGCGACCATCGAAGCTATCAGCCGCACACCCTGGGCCTGGCGCGGGTCGGCGTGCGGCTGCTCGAGCGCAGCCTGTTCGAGAGCGAGCATGCGCGCCATGTGCTGTTCGCGTTCCATGTGCGCCCCGAAGGCGTGGGCGGGCTGCAGGAAGGCTTGCTGGCGGTGTCGTCGGACGGCGAGATCGTCGGCGTGGATCGCCAGGCGCGCTCGCTGCTGGGCATCGCCGATGCGCATCGCGGCGGCTTCGGCGGCTTCGCCAACCTGTTCCGCACTTCCTTCGGTGCAGCGATGGATCGCGCCGCGCGCGACCCGATGGGCCTGCTCGAACTCGAGCTGCGCGCCGGCGGCACCGTGTTCGCGCGGCCGCGGGTGAGCCTGGCGTGGTACGCGGCTGCGAGTCCGGCACGCAGCGCGCCGCGCTCTGCGCGCCGCGGCGGCGAGGAGCCCGTTCGCAGGGCGGCCAAGCCGGATGCGATCACGCTCGACAGCCTGGCTACCGGCGACGCGACGCTGCAGTTCGCGCTCGACCGCGCAGGCAAGGTGATGGGCAAGAACATCCCCCTGCTGATCCAGGGCGAGTCCGGCGTGGGCAAGGAATTGTTCGCGCAGGCCTGCCACAACAGCGGCCCGCGTGCCGCCGGCCCGTTCGTGGCGCTCAACTGCGCGGCGATTCCGGAGAACCTGATCGAATCCGAGCTTTTTGGTTACACCGGCGGTGCCTTCACCGGCGCGCGCCGCGAGGGTGCGGTGGGCCGTATCCAGCAAGCGCACGGTGGCACGCTGTTTCTCGACGAGATCGGCGACATGCCGCTGGCGATGCAGGCGCGGCTGCTGCGCGTGCTGCAGGAACGTCGCGTGCTGCCGATCGGCGCCAGCGAAGCGGTGCCGGTGGACATCGCCCTGGTGTGCGCCACGCACCGCGTGCTGTGCGAGTCGGTCAAGGCCGGGCAGTTCCGCGAGGACCTGTATTACCGCGTCAACGGACTGACGGTGCATCTGCCGCCACTGCGCGATCGCACCGACATCCGCCGCATCGTCATGAAGCTGATCGACGATGAGGCGACCGATCGTGCGCCCGGCAGCGTGCAGGTCGGCGAGGACGTGATGCGCTTCATCGAGAGCTACCCCTGGCCGGGCAACATCCGCCAGTTGCAGAACGTGCTGCGCGTGGCCCTGGCGCTGCTCGACGACGATGAGGACGAGATCCGGCCGCACCACCTGCCCGAGGAAATCTTCAGCAGCGACGTGTCGGTGCATGACAAGCGGCCGGCGCCTGCGGCACCGCTGCCGCCTCCGGCGGAGCCCGCGGCGCCGCCGCGGCGCGGGCGCAAGCTGAAGGAGTTTCAG
>JAFEFM010000255.1 GCA_018240585.1 Pseudomonadota bacterium | reverse complement strand
TCGAAGCCGAACAGCAGGTCGGGCGAGGACAGGTGGAAGAAGTGCAGCGCGTGCGACTGCAGGATCTGGCCGTAGTGCATCAGGCGGCGCATCTTCTCGGCGGTGGGCGTCAGGCGGTCGGCGCCGACGATCACGTCCAGCGCCTTGCTCGCCGCCAGGTGGTGAGACACCGGACAGATGCCGCACAGGCGCTGCACCATGACCGGCAGTTCCCAGTACGGCCGGCCCTGAACGAAGCGTTCGAAGCCTCGGAATTCGACGATGTGCAGGCGCACCTGATGCACCTTGTTGTGCTCGTCGAGCAGGATCGTGACCTTGCCGTGGCCTTCGACGCGGGACACGGGGTCGATGGCGACGCGGCGCAGATTGTCGCTGGCGACGGTGGCGGTTTCGAGTTCGAAGCTCATTGCAGTCTCGCGGAGTCAGTCGTAGTGCAGCAGCCCATGCCCCAGCGCCGGCTCCCTGCCCTCGATCAACTGGGTCAGGAAGGCCCAGATGGCGTCGCCCGACGGCGGGCAGCCGGGCAGGAAGTAGTCGATCCTCACCACCTCGTGCACCGGATGCACCTGGTTCAGCGGCAGCGGCAGTTCGGGGTCGTTCGGGATCTGGCTGCCGTCGGCCAGGCCATGGCCGGTGCGGTAGACCTGCTGCAGGATGTCGGCCAGTTCCAGGTGGTTGCGCTGTGCCGGCAGACCACCATTCACCGCGCAGGCGCCGAGCGCGATCAGCACCTTGCAGTTGGCCCGGAACTCGCGCAGCACATGCACGTTCTCGGCATTGCACACGCCGCCTTCGATCAGGCCGATGTCGCAGGGGCCACAGTGCTTGATGTCGGTGATCGGCGAGCGGTCGAACTCGACCAGTTCAAGGAGCGGCAGGATGCGCTCGTCGATGTCGAGGAAGGACATGTGGCAGCCGAAGCAGCCCGCCAGCGACACGGTGGCGACTTTCAATTTGCGCGGCGTCGTGCCCACGGCCGCGTCGTCGGTTGCGGTGCTCATCACCCGGCCTCCTTCACGCCATCGGCGACCTTCCCGACCGCCTTCTCGCTGATCGGCTTCTCGTCGTAGTCGCGCTGCCCGATCGGCACCGCGAAGCCGACCCGCTTCTTCAGGATCACCCCCACCGGGCACACCTCGGCGGCGCGGTCGGTGACGGCGAAGTCGGTGTCCGCCAGGCGGCCGGTCTCACTGTTGACGATGAGGTGCGACTTCGCGCCGCGGCCCGACAGCGCGAACACGTCCTTGCCGTCGACTTCGCGGCTGGCGCGCACGCACAGCTCGCACATGATGCAGCGGTTGAAATCGAGCAGCACGTCGGGGTGCGAGGCATCCACCGCGCGGTCGGGATAGAAGTGGTCGAAGTGCGGGCTCAGCATGCCCATTTCGTAGGCGGTGGCCTGCAGCACGCAGTTGCCGCTCTTCTCGCACGAGGGGCAGAAGTGGTTGCCCTCGACGAACAGCAGTTGCAGCAGCGTGCGCCGCTTGGCGGTCAGCTCTTCGGTCCTGTTGTCGACTTCCTGGCCGGCCGCGGCGCGCGTGGTGCAGGCGGTGGCGAAGCGGCCGCCGATCTTCACCGTGCACAGCTTGCACGAGCCGTGCGCGGTGAAATCCGGATGCCAGCACAGGTGCGGGATGTACTTGCCGGCCGCGGCGGCGGCCTGCATCACGGTCTGGCCCGGGATGAAGGGGACGTCCTCGCCGTCGAGCAGAAAGCTGTTGTTCATGGCTGGGCCTCGCTCGGGGTTTCGCCGGCATGGGCGCTGAGGTTGTCGGTGAGGTGCGCGCCGGGATCGTCGCGGCCGGTCATCTGCCTGGCCTGCGACAGCGCGGCATCGAGGTCGAAGCCAGGCTCGTAGTCGGGCGAATGCAGGCGGCGATCGAAGGCCGGGCGGAACTTGGCGAGCATGTCGCGCAGCGCGATCGTCGCGGTATTGCCGAGGCCGCAGTGGCTCGCGCCCTGCATCAGGCGGTGCATCTTCTCCATCTCGTCGAGGTCGTAGGGCGAGCCGTGGTCGTTGGCCAGCTTGTCCAGCAGCCGCGCATTGACCGCGGTACCGACCCGGCACGGCGTGCAGAAGCCGCAGCTCTCGTGGGCGAAGAAGTGGGCGAAGTTGCGCGCCACCTCGAACATGTCGCGCGAGCGGTCGAACACCATGATCGAGCCGCCGGTGGGCACGTCCTCGAAGGCGATGTGGCGGCCGAACTCGTCCGCGGACAGGCAGGAGCCCGCCGCGCCGGCGGTGGTGACCGCCTGGGTGTCTGGCGCGCCCGCCGCCTCGAGCACTTCGGCGACGGTGACGCCGAAGGGGAATTCGTAGATGCCCGGCCGTGCCACGTCGCCCGACACCGACAGCAGCTTGGTGCCGGTGGAATACGCCGTGCCGATGCCGCGGAACCACTCGCCGCCCTTCACCGCGATGAGCGCGGCCAGCGCCAGCGTCTCGACGTTGTTCACCGTGGTGGGCTGGGCGAGATAGCCGTGCGTGACCGGGAATGGCGGGCGGATGCGCGGCTTGCCGGGCTTGCCTTCGAGCGACTCGATCAGCGCGGATTCCTCGCCGCAGATGTAGGCTCCGGCGCCGAGGTGGATCTCGATGTCGAAGCTGAAGCCGCGGCCGAGGATGTTGCGCCCCAGCAACCCCGCCTCGCGCCGCTGCGCCAGCCGCGTTTCCAGCCGGTCGAGCAGGTAGCGGTATTCGCCGCGCAGGTAGATGAAGCCCTTGCTCGCGCCGATGGCGAAGCCGGCGATGCACATGCCGTCGACCACCATGTCGAAGTAGGAGCTGAGCAGCACGCGGTCCTTGAAGGTGCCGGGCTCGCCCTCGTCGGCGTTGCAGATCACGTAGTGCGCGTCGCCCCAGGCGTCGCGGCACGAGCGCCACTTGATGTCGCTGCCGAAACCCGCGCCGCCACGGCCGCGCAGGGCCGAACGCTCGATCTCGCCGAGCAGCCCGGCCGGGCCGCGGTCCAGCGCTGCGGCCAGCGCCTCGCCCGGCGCCAGGCCGTGGTCGAGCAGCGCGTCGCGGCGGCGGATGTTGTCCTCGACATGGAACCAGTCCGACGGCCAGTCACCCACCGGCACGCGGCGGCGGATCAGGTGCGCCATCTCGTCGATGCGCTCCGGCGTGAGCCGGGTGATGGTGCGGTAGTTGGCCAGCAGCGCCGGCCCCTGGTCGCACATGCCGGTACAGGAAGTGGCATCCACGCTGACGAGGCCGTCCTCGGACATATGGCCGGGCTCCAGCCACAGCTTCTGGCACAGCGAGCGCATCAGGTCCTGGTTGCCCAACATGCGGTCGGTGATGTTGTCGGAGAACAGGATGCGATACTCGCCCAACGGCCGCGTATGGAAGAAGCTATAGAAGTTGGCGGTGCTTTCCACCTGCGCCCGCGGCCAGCCGATGCCTTCGGCGATCGCGCTGAGGGTCGCGGGGGACAGCCAGCCTTCCGCGTCCTGCACTTCGCGCAGGATCTGCACCAGACGGGTGCCGTCGCGCGCATGCCGGTCGAGTATGGTTGCGATTTTCGCTGCTGCCACGCTGTCCTCCTGTGAGCCAGGGATGCGCAGGGAATCGTGCATCGACTTGATGACCATTTTGCCGCGCTGCGACACGGAATTACAATGATCCCGGCGGAATTCCTGCCAGGCTTGTGACCTGCATCAACTGGGGCGCCGACACGGAGGCTTGCCATGCATGAGCTGTCGCTGGCCGAGAGCGCGATCGCGCTGATCGAGGACGCGGGCAGGCGCGAGCATTTTCACCGCGTGCGCGTGGTACGCATGGAAATCGGCGCCCTGTCGTGCGTGGAGCCGGAAGCGCTGCGCTTCGCCTTCGAAGCGGCCAGCCGCGGCACCTGCGCGGAAGGCGCGCGGGTCGACATCCTGGCGATACCGGGCGAAGGGGAATGCGCGGCCTGCGGCATCCGCGCAGCCATGGAGACCGCCTACGACCTGTGCCCGCAGTGCGAATCGCGCCCGCTCAAGGTGGTGCGCGGCACGGAAATGCGGGTCAAGGACCTGGACGTCGAATAATCGGGAGCCCGAGGCATGTGTACCACCTGCGGTTGCAGCAGCAACGGCGCCACCATCGATCATCACCACGCCGGCCATCCTTATGTGGCGCGGCGTCGCGGGGCGGCTGCGCCCGCCGCCACGGCAGCACCCGGGGCCGAGACCGGACCCGGGCGCACTGTTGACGCTGCGGCGGCATCGGCCGTCGCAGCGTCGGCCGCCGCCCATCTGCGCCAGGTGTCGATCGAGCAGGACCTCCTCGCCCGCAACGATGCCGAGGCCGCCGCAAACCGCCGTGCTTTCGCCGAGGCCGGCGTGTTCGCGCTGAATCTGGTCTCCAGCCCCGGTTCGGGCAAGACCACGCTGCTGGTGAAGACCATCGAGCGCCTGGCCGGCCGCATCCCGGTGGCGGTGATCGAGGGCGACCAGCAGACCAGCAACGACGCCGAGCGCATCCGCGCCACCGGCGCACCGGCGACCCAGATCAACACCGGCAAGGGCTGCCACCTGGATGCGCGCATGGTGGGCGACGCGACGGCCAGCCTGCCGCTGGCACGCGGCGGCCTGCTGATGATCGAGAACGTCGGCAACCTGGTGTGCCCGGCCGCCTTCGACCTCGGCGAGGCGCACAAGGTGGTGATCCTGTCGGTGACCGAAGGCGAGGACAAGCCGCTCAAGTACCCCGACATGTTCCGCGCCGCCGACCTGATGCTGCTCAACAAATGCGACCTGCTGCCCTACCTGCAGTTCGACGTCGACCAGGCCGAAGCCTGCGCGCGCCGCGTGAATCCCGACATCCGCATCCTGCGCGTGTCGGCGACCAGCGGGCTGGGCATGGACGAATGGGTGAATTGGCTCGCAGCAGGAGCTGCGGCTTGCGGCGCTGCTGCGCCCGCGTTGGAGCAGGCGTGAGCGCGATCGACATGATCGAGCATCGCCTCCCGCTGCCGCCCGGTCCGCCGGTGCTGGCCGTGGGCGCGTGGTTCAAGAACACGGTGTGTGCGGCGCTCGGTGACGTGGCCGCGATCTCGCGCACCGTGGGCGATCTCGATGGCGTGGATGCCTGCCTGGCGCACGAACGCACCGCACGCATCCTGCTGGACTGGATGAACGACGTCGGCGCCCGGCCGGCTGCGATCGCGCACGACCTGCATCCCGACTTCCACTCCACCCGCTTCGCCGCCGAGCTGGCGGCCGAGCTCGGCGTGCCGCTGCAGCCGGTGCAGCACCACCACGCCCACATCGCCGCGGTGTGCGGCGAGCACGGCCATGATGGCCCGGTGCTGGGCCTGGCGCTCGATGGCGTCGGCCTGGGCGAGGACGGCACCGCCTGGGGGGGCGAGCTGCTGAAAGTCGACGGCGCCGGCTTCGAGCGGACCGGCCACCTGTGCCCGCTCGCCCTGCCGGGCGGCGACAAGGCCGCGCGCGAGCCCTGGCGCATGGCGGCTTCGGCGCTGCATGCGCTCGGCCGCGGCGCCGAGATCGCCACGCGCTTTTCCATGCTGCCCGCGGCATCGGGGCTCGCGCGCATGCTGGATTCCGGCCTGCGCTGCCCGCCCGCCTCGAGCATGGGCAGGGTGTTCGACGCCGCCGCCGGACTCCTCGGCCTGTGCACGGTGATGGGCTTCGAGGCCGAGGCCGCGATCGCGCTGGAACAGGCGGCCACCCGCCACGGCCCGGTCGAGCCGCTGGCCGGTGGCTGGCGCCTCATCGACGAACCGTCCGTCCCGCTGCGCCTGGACCTGCTGCCGCTGCTCGACGCGCTCGCTGCGCCCGCCGTCGTCGCCGAGCCGGGCCGCGGCGCCGCGCTGTTCCATGCCACGCTGGGTGCAGCGCTGGCCGACTGGCTGGGGTGCGCAGCGAAACGCCACCGCATCGAAACCGTCGCCGTCGGCGGCGGCTGCCTGTTCAACAAGCTGCTGGCCGCCGACCTGCGCCGCCGCTGCGCCGCCGCCGGCCTGCGCCTGCTCGAACCCCGCGCCCTGCTGCCGGGCGACACCGCGATCGCGTACGGCCAGGCGGCCGCGGCGCGACGCCTGCTGGAGAGAACCTGACATGTGCCTGGCCATTCCCGCCCGGGTGGTGGAACTGTGTGACAAGGACGAAGCCCTCGTCGATCTCGACGGCGTGCGCAAGCGCATCTCGCTGGCGATGGTCGAGGACGTGGCGGTGGGCGACTACGTGATCGTGCATGTCGGCTTCGCGCTGCAGAAGCTCGACGTCGAGGAAGCGGAGGCCACGCTGGCGCTGTTCCGCGAGATCGCGGCGCGGCAGGCGGACGACGCCGCGGCGTCGGCCTCGTGACGCATCGGCAATGACGCATTCGGAATGAAATACGTCGACGACTTCCGCGACGGCGAGCTGGCGCGCGCACTCGGCGCCGCCATCCACGCCGAGGTGCAGCCCTGCCGCGAATACCGCCTGATGGAGTTCTGCGGCGGCCACACGCACGCCATCTCGCGCTACGGCATCGCCGACCTGCTGCCGCCGCAGGTGCGGCTGATCCACGGCCCCGGCTGCCCGGTGTGCGTGCTGCCCATCGGCCGCATCGACCAGGCGATCCGCCTCGCGCTGGCGCAGCGCGCCATCCTGTGTTCCTACGGCGACACCCTGCGCGTGCCCGCCTCCGACAAGCTGTCGCTGCTGCGCGCCAAGGGCCGCGGCGCCGACGTGCGCATGGTGTATTCGCCGCTCGACGCGCTGCAGGTCGCGCGCGCCAACCCGGCACGCGAAGTGGTGTTCCTCGCCATTGGCTTCGAGACCACCACGCCGCCCACAGCGGTGGCGGTGAAGCAGGCGCAGGCCGAGGGGCTCGCGAACTTCTCGCTGCTGTGCAACCACGTGCTGACGCCTGCGGCGATGCACGCCATCCTCGCCGCGCCGCAAGGCGTGCAGCTCGACGGCTTCGTCGGCCCGGCGCACGTATCCACCGTGATCGGCAGCGCGCCCTACGAGCCTTTCGCGCGAGACTACCGCAAGCCGGTGGTGATCGCCGGCTTCGAGCCGCTGGACGTGATGCGCGCCATCCAGATGCTGATCCGCCAGATCAACGACGGCCGCGCCGAAGTCGAGAACGAATTTACCCGCGCGGTGACCCCCGACGGCAACCGCAAGGCGCAGGCGCTGGTCGCCGAGGTGTTCGAGCTGCGCGACGATTTCGAGTGGCGCGGCCTGGGCACCGTGCCGGCGAGCGCGCTGAAGCTGCGCGCGGAATTCGCCGCGTTCGATGCCGAGGCGCGCTTTGCCATACCCTACGCCGCGGTGCCCGACCACAAGGCCTGCGAATGCGCCGCCATCCTGCGCGGCGAGAAGCGGCCGGAGGAATGCCGCATCTTCGGCACCGCCTGCACGCCGGACAACCCCGTCGGCTCGTGCATGGTGTCGTCCGAAGGCGCCTGCGCGGCGTATTACACCTATGGCCGCTTCCGTGAAGCGGCGCCTGTCACCACCACGACGTCCGCATGAAATCCGCTCACTCCCGTCCGCTCGACCTCAAGCACGGCCGCGTCGACCTGTCGCATGGCGCCGGCGGCCGCGCCATGGCGCAGCTCATCGAAGACCTGTTCGCGCGCGAACTGGGCAACGAATTCCTCGCCCAGGGCGACGACGGCGCGCGCCTGCCGGCCTGCGCAGGGCCGCTGGTGATGGCGACCGACGCGCACGTGGTGTCGCCGCTGTTCTTCCCCGGCGGCGACATCGGCTGCCTGTCGGTGCACGGCACGATCAACGACGTCGCGGTGATGGGCGCGCGCCCGCTCTACCTGGCGGCGAGCTTCGTGCTGGAGGAAGGCCTGCCGCTGGCCGACCTGGCACGCATCGTGTCGTCCATGGCAGCGGCGGCGCGCGAAGCCGGCGTGCCGGTGGTGACCGGCGACACCAAGGTGGTCGAGCGCGGCAAGGCCGACGGCGTGTTCATCACCACTACTGGCGTGGGCGTGCGCCTCGACGGCGTCGATGTGTCGGGTGCCAACGCGCGCCCGGGCGACGCGGTGCTGGTCTCCGGCCCGCTCGGCGACCACGGCATGGCGATCATGTCGGTGCGCGAGAACCTCGCCTTCGATTCCCCCATCGTGTCCGACACCGCCGCGCTGCACGACCTCGTCGCCGCGCTGCTCGCCGCCGTGCCCGACACCCGCGTGCTGCGCGACCCCACCCGCGGCGGCCTCGCCGCGACGCTGAACGAGATCGCCCACCAGTCCGGCGTCGGCATCGTGCTCGACGAAGCCGCCATCCCGGTGCGCCCGGCGGTGGCCGCCGCCTGCGAGCTGCTCGGCCTCGACCCGCTCGACATCGCCAACGAGGGCCGCGTGATCGTGGTCTGCCCCGCATCGAGCGCCGACCGCGCCCTGGCCGCGCTGCGCGCCCACCCGCTCGGCAGCGAGGCGGCGCGCATCGGCGACATCATCGCCGACGACCGCCGCTTCGTGCAGATGAAGACCCGCTTCGGCGGCCGGCGCATGGTCGACTGGCTGGCGGGCGACGCGCTGCCGCGGATCTGCTGATGCCTTCCGCCGAGACGCCCAGACTGCCCGCCACCTCTCCTCGCCGCCACACCCTGGCGGCCGCGCTGCTGTTTGCGATGACCGTGCTCGCCGCGCTGGCCGGCACCGGGCATGGGTCGCCGGTGTGGACCGCCGGCGTGGCGGCCTGGGGTGCGGGCGCGCTGTTGTGGCCGCAGCTTGCGCGGGCGCAGAAGCGCCAGGCGCTGCTGCTGGCCGGCGCCGGGCTGGTGGCGTTCGGCGTCGCGCTGGCGCGTGGCGGGCGGCCGAGCCTGATGGGATTGCTGACGCAGAACACGGCCTTGCTGGGCATGCTGGCGGCGGTGAGCTTCCTGCGCCTGCTGCGCACGCCCGAAGCCGGCAACGAGGGCCTCCCGCGGGGCCGTGGCGCGCTGTGGCGCACGCTGGGCGCGGTGCATGTGCTGGGGGCTGTGATCAACCTGTCGGCGGTCTTCATCATGGCCGACCGCATCGGCCCGGACGGCAAGCCGCGCCACGACCAGGCCGCGGCGCTGGTGCGCGCCTTCCTCGCTGCCGCGTTGTGGTCGCCCTTCTTCGCCGCCACCGCGGTGGCGCTGACCTATGCACCCGGCGCCAGTCCGCTCGGCCTGGCCGCATCCGGCATGGCGCTGGCGGTGGTGCTGCTGACGCTGGCCGGCCGCGACATCGAGCGCGCCAGCGGCAACGGCGCAGCAGATTTCGTCGGCTATCCGATGCACGCAGCGGCGCTGAAAGTCCCCGCCGTGCTGGCGGCACTGGTGGCGGCCGGCCACTGGCTGGTGCCCAACTGGGCGGCGCTGGCGGTCATCAGCCTGGCGTCGCTCGCAGTGGTGGGGGTCACGGTGCTGGCGCAGCGCGGACCGCGGGACGGTGGCCATGCGCTCTTCTGCCACGTGCGCGACCGTCTGCCGGGCATGTCGGGCGAGCTGGTGCTGTTCCTGTCGGCGGCGGTATTCGCCAGCGGGCTGCGCGCGGTGATCGACAGCGGCGGCCTGTGGCTGCCCTTCTCCGGCTTCGGCGCGACCGAGGCGGCGCTGGTGCTGGCGGTGATGATCCTGCTCGCGGCGCTCGGCATCCATGCGGTGATCACCATCGCCATGGCGTCGGCCTGGCTGGCGCCACTGCATCCGGAGCCGACGCTGCTCGCGCTGGTCTTCGTGCAGTCGTGGGCGATCGGCCTCGCGGCCGGGCCGATGTCGGGCATCCATCTCGCGCTGCAGGGTCGCTACGGCCTGTCGCCCGGCCAGCTCGCACGCGGCAACGTGCGCTACTGCCTGCAGGCCTATGCCGCCGCGGTGGTGTGGCTGGCGGTGGTCGGCAGCGTGCTGGGCGTGAAACTGCTGCCGACCTGGGGCTGAGGCCCCGGATCGGCTCAGCCGCGCGACTGCAGGACTTCGCGCAGCACCACCGCATTGTTGTGCGCCTCGTCGTGCGCGGCGTAAAGCAGGGTCAGCACGGGATGCGCCGCGGCCTGCTCGCGCAGCGCCCGCAGCGCGGCAGCGGGTTCGTCGCGATCCAGTTCGGCCAGGTACAACGCGCGGAATTCGTCCCACCGTGCCGGATCGTGGCCGAACCACTTGCGCAGCTCGTCCGACGGCGCGATGTCGCGCAGCCACAGGTCGACCGCCGCCTTCTCCTTCGCCAGCCCGCGCGGCCACAGCCGGTCGACGAGCACGCGGAATCCGTCGTCTTCGACAGGCGTTTCATAGACGCGCTTGATCTTCAGCCGCATACCACCCTCCTTCGACAGTTTCGCCACACGGTACCCAGCGTAGACATCGCCTGCCGCACCCGCCACGCGACCGTCGCTCACGCCGCCGCGGACGCCTCCTTGCGCCGACGCAGCGCCAGCCAGATCAGCGCCGCGCCGGTCAGCAGCACCGGCGCCAGCGAGCCGATATTGAGCCACGTCCAGCCTTGCGTGGTGACCAGCGCACCAGAGGCGAAGGCGGTGAGCGCCATGGTGGCGAACACCGCGAAATTGATCGCCGCCTGCGCCTTGTCCTTTTCCTCGGCACGGTAGGACTGCATCGCCAGCGTCGTGCTGCCGGTGAACAGGAAGTTCCAGCCCATGCCGAGCAGGAACAGGCCGATGATGAACTGGTGCAGGTCCTGGCCCGACAGCGCGACCGCGATGCAGGCGAAGTTGAGCGCCACGCCGGCGCCCATGACCTGCAGCACGCCGAAGCGCTTGATCAGATGCCCGGTGAAGAAACCCGGCGCGAACATGCCGATCACGTGCCACTCGAGCACCAGCGCCGCATCGGCAAACGGCATGCCGCACACGTCCATGGCGAGCGGCGTCGCCGCCATCAGCAGGTTCATGACGCCATAGCCGAGCGCGGCACTCGCCACGGCGACGATGAACGCCGGCTGGCGCATGATTTCACCCAGCGGCCGGCCGCCGACCCCACCGGCCGCCTTGAGCGCCTCGGCCGGAAAACGGATGCCGGCCATCACCGCCATCGAGATCAGCGCCACCACCGCCAGTGCAAGGTAGGAACCGAGGAAGGGCAGCGCCATCGTCTCGCGCGTGTGGTTGGCGAGGTTGGGCCCGATCACCGCACCGATCAGCCCGCCCGCCAGCACCAGGGACACCGCCTTCTCGCGGAACTCGGGCAGGGCCAGCTCGCCTGCGGCAAAACGGTAGAGCTGCCCGTTGGCGCTGTAGTAGCCGGCGATCACCGTTCCCGCCACCAGCAGCCCGAAGCTGCGCAGATAGAGCGCCAGCGCGCACAGCAGCGCCGTCAGCAAGGCAACCAGCAGGCCAAGCTGGAACGAGGCCTGGCGCCCCCAACGCCGCTGGCTGCGCGCCACCAGCCCGGTCGACAGCGCGCCGCCGACCACGTAGCCCATCACCGGCAGCGTCGCCATCCACGCCACCGGCGCCAGGCTCAGCCCCACCAGGCCGTTGATGGCGATGAAGACCACGTTGTTGGTCAGGAACAGGCCCTGGGCGATGGCCAGCAACCAGAGATTCTTGTTCATCAGGAAATGCTTTTGATTCAGGACAGCGCGAATGTAACCTGTTCTGCCACACACACCGCGCATTCGTGCGACGAAGGTCGCGAACGGTGCGCCATCAGGAGCCCACGCTGCCGCCGTCGCCGATGCCGGCAAGCAACCCAACGAACCAGGTGATTCAATTGCAATCGAGTTCCGCACCTCACCCCATGCCCGACAGCGCGCCCATCGAGGTCCAGACCGGGCCGCATCCGCGCTTCTCCGTCATCTGGCTGCACGGCCTGGGCGCCGATGGCAGCGACTTCGAGCCGGTCGTCCCGGAGTTGGCGCTACCCGAGACGGCTGCCGTGCGCTTCATCTTCCCGCACGCCCCGTACCGCCCGGTGACCTGCAACGGCGGCTACGTCATGCGCGCCTGGTACGACATCGTCTCGCTCGAAGCGGGCAGCCGGGAGATCGATGCGGCAGGCCTGCTCGAATCGCGCGAAATCGTTCGCCAACTCATCCAGCGCGAGGCGGATCGAGGCGTACCGATGGAGCGTATCGTGCTCGCCGGCTTCTCCCAGGGCGGCGCCGTGGCTTACCTCACCGGCCTCACCCACCCGTCGCCGCTGGCAGGGATCATCGCCCTGTCGACCTACATCCCCAGTCCCGGACTGTTGATCAGCGAGTTCCACCAGGCGAATCGGCAGATGCCGATTTTCGCGGCACACGGTACCGACGACGACGTCGTCTCGCTCGACCTTGGCCAGCAGGCGGTCGCGGTGGTCCGGCAGTTGGGCCTGAACCCTGAATGGCGAACCTATGGCATGCCGCATTCGGTGAACATGGAAGAAATCGCCGACATCGGGGACTGGCTGACCCGCGTGTGGGCTCGGGAGGGATAGCGCGGAGCTATGTAATGGCGAGAGCGCAGCGATCGGCTCCACTCATCATGCGTGCCGTTCAAACCCCTTGCAGCTTCAGCGCGCCGCCGCCAGGCATCTGGGAAGCTGCGCTTTCGACGTGCGCTGGATGCGGCGCAGCAGGTCGACCGACACCCGGGGCACCTGGTGGCGCAGCCGCAGTTCCTCTTCCAGGCGCAGCAGCAGGCTGGCAGCCATCTCGGCGTCGGCGAGGGCGCGGTGGTAGCGGCCGGCGACCGGCAGCCTGACGTATTCGACAAGGGCGCCGAGCTTGTGACTGGGCGCGAGCGGGAAGAGGCGGCGGGACAGCAGCAGCGAGCAGACGAAATCCTGCTTGCGCGAGCGCTCGATCCGGCCGAGCTCCGCGTCCCAGAACTTCGCGTCGAAGGATGCGTTGTGGGCGACGATGGGGATGTCGCCGACGAAGTCCGACACGTCGCGCATCACCTCTGCGGCGGCGGGGGCGCTGCGGACCATGGCGTTGGAGATGCCCGTCAGCGCCTCGATGTAGGCCGGAATGCGAACACCGGCGTTCATCAGGCTCTGGTAGCGGTCCACCACCCGGCCGTCTTCCACGATGACCGCCGCAACCTCGGTTGCCCGGTCGCCCTGCGCGGGCGACAGGCCGGTGGTTTCAAAGTCGATTACCGCCACTGCTTCCATGTTCGATGCGTGCCCTGATTTTTCGAGGTCACGACTGTAGCCGACTTCCGCCGGCCCGGCGGGCGTCTGCAGCGTCTCGGGCGTGAACCACCTCGAGGTAGAGCGCCTCGACCTCGGCACGCGCCCACGGCGTCCGGCGCAGGAACTTGAGGCTCGAGGCGATGCTGGGTTCGTGATTGAAGCAGCGGATGTTGACGCGCCGGCCAAGCGCCGGCCAGCCGAGGTGCTCCACCAGTTCGGTCAGCATCCGCTCCAGCGTGAGGCCGTGCAGGGGATTGTTGGGCTGGGGATGGGTCATGGTGTTCTCGATCGGGGAACGCTTCAGCCGGCAGCAGCGGGCACGGGAAGGCCAGGGGCAAAGGCGGGAAGAGCCGCAGTGAGGCCGATGCGGCCGGGTCCCGGCATGGTAACCGGGGTTCGGCTCCGCGTGCCCCACCGGCCACAGGCGCCGGTGGGGTGCAGCGCCGGACTGCAAGGATTCAACGTCAGGTGCGCGGTCAGTGTGCGTGCAGCTCCTCGACCGTGCTGCGCGACGGAGGTTGAGCGAGGAGCAGGTCGAGAAGCTTCTTGCGCTGCTGCGCGTCAAGGATCGCGCGCTCGGCAATGAGCTGTTCGATGACCAGACGCTGCTGCGCCTGCTGCAGTTCGGCGATCGAGACGCGCTGCGACTCGATGCGCGCGGGGTCGATGGTATCGGCGAAGAGCGCCTCGACGAGCGCGGTGCGATGGCCCTCGAGCCGGGCGCTGGCAGCGTTGAACTGCTGCAGGAAGGGCCGCTCGGCAGCTTCCCAGCGGATGCGCTGGGGCTCATCCAGCCCCAGGACCTGATGCAGGGGCGGCATCGACGTGGACGGCGCCCTTGGCCCGATGCGATCGAGCACGACGCCGCCGATGACGCCGAGGTTGATGGCGACCGACAACAACAGCGCCACCTGAAGTCTGGTGGGTTTCATTGCGAACTCCCTGGCGCCCCGCAGGCGCCTGCTCGCGGACAGAGATTCCCCGGCGGGATGGAACCGAAAAAGCTCGCAGCGGCCAGGGTCGCGTTCGATGCGGGCGGCGATGCCGTGTCGCCCAACTGCACCAGCATGCCGCCCAGCCACAGGCCGAGCCCGATTGCAGCGGTGGCCCCGGCATAGGGCGACAGCACGATCCGCCCGATTGTCAGGCGACGGATCGTCTCCATCAGACGCTGCGGCCACCGGATGTGCCGGCCTGTACCCGCCGCCGGTTTCGCCTCGTCCTGCAGGCGGGCCAAGACCCGGGGAGCAAGATCGATCTGAAGCGACAAGGAGGGCAGCGCAGCGAAGGCGTCGTGCAAGGCCCGCAGTTCGACGAGCCGGGCCTTGCACAGCGGACAGATCGCACTGTGGGCGAGCAGTTGCGAGCGCGCTTCGGCGCCCAGGGCGTCATCCACCAGGGCCGACAGCGCTTCGTCACGGGGGCAGGTCCTATTCATGGGCGGCTCCGGTATGCAGATGAAGTTGTTCGAGCAATGCCGCACGTGCGCGCGCGAGACGCGACTTCACCGTGCCCTCGGCGATCCCCAGGACGCGGGCCAGCTCGCCGTAGGCGAGCCCCTCGACCTCACGCAGCAGGAGGATTTCACGGTGCTCGGGCGCGATCCGTGTCAGCGCGCGGTCCAGGCTCTGCTGCCGCTGCCGGCTGGCGTAGCTGGCCTCCGGCCCGGGCGCGCCATCGACGACGTCCAGGCCATTCTCCAGCGGCGCGAACTGCACGATCTGCCGGCGGCGCAATTGATCGAGCGCCGCGTTGCGCGCGATCTGCAGCAGCCAGGTGGCGAAGCCGGCTTCCGGACGCCAGGCGGGCAGTGCTTGCCAGGCTTTGACGAACACGTCCTGCGTCAGCTCCATTGCTTCGTCACGGGCATCGAGCATGCGGAAGATGAAGCGGAACACGCGATCCTGGTGGCGGCGCACGAGGTCGGCAAACGCAGCCGTGTCGCCCGCTCGGGCGCGGGCGACATCGTCTGCATCGACCGCCGCGCGCTCGTCAGTCATGCGTGCGGCAAGCCGGCAGTTGCAGTGCGAAAGGGTGCGCCGATTGTCTCAATGCCTCGTGTCCAGTCCCTTCCACCCCGGGTGATCGAAGTGTGCGGCGTAATCGTCGAGGGTGCGGGCGAGGCGGACGACGCCTTGTTCCCGTTCGGTGGGAGCGGAGCCGGCGCTGATCACATCCACGCTCTGGCCGATGTCGGCGATGATCGCGTGCAGCACGTCGTCAGCTTCGGGCTGAAGCTTGCAATTCTGCACGATGTAGCCGACCTGCTTATTGACGGTTTCCGCCAGCGAACGGGAGTGCGCGGCATCGAAACGGTGCGAGTGCACGTCCGCGATCGCCTGCCCGACTGCCTGGCGTATCGTCTCCATCCCGGTTCTCAGCGGCGCATCGGTTTGCCATTTGGCGCCCTGATTGAGCTTGAGCACCGCCGCGTGGCCATCGTGACGATGGGTGTCGGCGGCGGCGGCCGGGAATGCGGTCAGGACGTGCGTGAGGATCGCAACGGCGCTGATGGTCAGCAGCCGGGTGATGGAGCGGTGGTTCATGTCGATGATGTCCTTTGGTCGTGGTGTCAGCCGGGCGGC
>JAFEFM010000254.1 GCA_018240585.1 Pseudomonadota bacterium | reverse complement strand
TGCGCAGGATCTCGTCGATGGTGGTGACGCCGGCGGCGACTTTCAGCGCGCCGCCCAGGCGCAGCGGGCGCATGCCTTCCTTGATCGCCTGCTCGCGCAGTTGCGCGCCGTCCTTGTCCAGCCCGATCTGGCGGCGCAGGGTCGGGCTGACGGTGAGCATCTCGTAGATGCCGGTGCGGCCGAGGTAACCGGTCATGCGGCATTCGAGGCAGCCGACCGGCTTCCCCACCTGCCGCGGCATGTTCGATTTCCACGGGCTGACGAGTTCGTTCCAGGCCAGTTCGTCGGCGTCGACCAGCGTGCGGCAGTGCGGGCACAGCGTTCGCGCCAGGCGCTGGGCGAGCACGCCGAGTAGCGTGGCGCGGATCAGGTAGTCGGGCACGCCGAGGTCGAGCAGGCGGGTGACGGCCGACGGCGCGTCGTTGGTGTGCAGCGTGGACAGCACCAGGTGGCCGGTGAGCGCGGCCTGCACCGCCATCTCGGCGGTCTCGAGGTCGCGGATCTCGCCGATCATGATGATGTCCGGGTCCTGGCGCAGCAGGGTGCGCACGCCGGTGGCGAAATCCAGGCCGATGTTGTGCTGCACCTGCATCTGGTTGAGGTGCGGGTAGACGTTCTCGATGGGGTCTTCCACGGTGCACACATTGACCTCGGGCGTGGCCAGCTCGCGCAGGGTGGAATACAGCGTGGTGGTCTTGCCCGAGCCGGTCGGGCCGGTGACCAGGATGATGCCGTTGGGCTGCTGGATGAGCTCGCGCCAGCGTCGGTTCTCGTCGTCCGAGAAGCCCAGCTCGGCGAAGTTCTTCAGCAGCAGTTCGGGATTGAAGATGCGCATCACCAGCTTCTCGCCGAAGGCGGTGGGCATGGTGGACAGGCGCAGCTCGATCTCGTCGCCGCCGGGCGAGCGCGTCTTGATGCGGCCGTCCTGCGGGCGGCGCTTTTCCACCACGTCGAGGCGGCCGAGCAGCTTGATGCGGTTGGTGATCGCCGCCATCAGCGCCATCGGCGCCTGGTAGACGAGGTGCATCTGGCCGTCGATGCGGAAGCGCACCAGGCATTCCTCGCGCCGCGGCTCGATGTGGATGTCGCTGGCGCGCTGCTCGAAAGCGTACTGCAGCAGCCAGTCGACGATGTGCACCACCGCCTGGTCATTGGCGTCGATGTTGCTGGACTTGCCGAGCTGCACCAGTTGCTCGAAGTTGGTGATGCCCTGCGGCAAATCCTGCTGGCGCTCCATGGCGTGGCGCACCGAGCGCGCCAGGCTGTAGAACTCGCCCAGGTAGCGGCGCACGTCGGCCGGGTTGGCGAGCACGGTGCGGATGCGCAGGCCGAGCATGCGCTCCATCTCGGTCTGCCATTCGCGGTCGAAGGGCTCGGCGGTGGCCACCGTCACCTCCTGCGAGCTGACTTCCACCGGCAGGATGTGGTAGCGCTGGGCGTAGGCATGGGTCACCACGCCGCACACGCGGGCGACGTCGATCTTCAGCGGGTCGATGTGCAGGTAGGGCTGGTGCGTCTTCGCCGCCAGCCATTCGGTGAGCACCTCGGTGCCGAGCACGCGCTTGCCGTCCCTGGCGTCGGTCAGCTTGTGGTCGCCGACCCAGATCAGCGGATGCATGTCCTGGTCCCTGGCTGGCCGGTTCGTCAGCAGCTTGTCGGCGTCGGCCTGCGTCAGGTGGCCGTCGGCCGCCAGCATCTGCACCAGCTCGTCGAGCTGCAGTTTCGCGTTGGCGAGTCGCCTGCGTGTGGTCGGTGCGTGCTGCATGAAGCGGGCTTCCCTGCGGCTTGATCTGAGCTCCGATTGTATGCTGCCGAGCTTGCGGCGCACGGAAACACAAGCCGCGGCGAACAGGCTAAGATCGCCCAGGCTTGCGGAAGAGAGGCGTTCCCCGGTGGGGCGACCGGTCTTCAAAACCGGGTGGGGCCGTCAGCCGGTCCCAGGTGGGTTCGACTCCCATTCTCTTCCGCCATGCGCCTGCCCGCGCTCGCTGCACTGCGTTTGATTGATCGTCGAACACCCTTCGAAGACCCGACCAGGAGGAAGCCATCATGCCCAAGCCGCGTATCCGCACCGCCGTCCTTTCCTTGTTGCTGGGGCTGGCGGGCCCCGGCCTTGCACCGCCTGCCGCATTCGCCGCCGATACCGCGGTGCTGAGTGCGCACATGGACGAGAAGCGTGCGCACGCGCTGCTCGAGCGCGCGGTGAAGCATGTGGAGGAAAAAGGTGCGGCGGGTCTGGCCGACTTCAGCCGCCAGGGATCCTTCGTCGACCGCGAGATCTATGTCTTCGCCCTGTCCCAGGACGGCACGTTGCTGGCGAGCGGCGGGTCGTCGGCCGGCCTGATCGGCCGCAACGTCACCGACCAGGTCGATGCGGTGGGCAAGCCCTTCTTCCGCGAACTGCTGGAAGGGGCGGCGGCCAAGGGCGAGGGGCAGGTCGAGTATCGCTGGCTCAATCCGATCGACAACAAGGTCCAGCCCAAGAAGACCTACTTTCGCAAGGTGGGAGACACCGTCGTCGCGGTGGGCTTCTATTCGCCGCGTGCGACGCCGGAGCAGGCACAGGCGATGCTGACGCGCGCGATCGACGCCCTGAAGGCCGATCCCGAGAAGGCGCTGGCGGATTTCCAGACGCTGGGCGGGCGCTTCATGATGGACGATCTCTACGTCTTCGTCATCGATCTGGCGAGCGGCCGCTTCCTCGCCCAGGGTGGCAATCCCGAACTGGTGGGGCGCGACGGCAAGGAGGTGCGCGACGCCAAGGGCAAGACGATCACGCTGGACATGATCAACATCGCCAAGCGCAAGGGCGCCGGCGAACTGGACTATGTCTGGCGCAATCCCACCACCGGCAAGCTGGAAAGCAAGCACAGCTACTTCCGCGCGGTTGACGGCCGGCTCGTCGGTGTGGGCTACTTCTCCCGCTGAGCCGCGCCGATCGAAGCGCGGCAGCATTCCCGACCCTTCTACAGGAGATTGACATGAGCAAAGTGACCCTGGGCGGCAACCCGATCGAAGTGTCCGGCCGTTTCCCGCAGGCCGGAGACGGCGCCCCCGCCTTCAGCCTGACCGGCGCCGACCTGACCGACGTCGGCCTCGCCGCGTTCGCCGGCAAGCGCAAGGTGCTCAACATCGTGCCCAGCCTGGACACGCCCACCTGCGCCACCTCGACCCGCAAGTTCAACGCCGAGGCCGGCAACCTCGCCGACACGGTCGTGCTGGTGGTGTCCGCCGACCTGCCGTTCGCGGCGAAACGTTTCTGCGAAACCGAAGGCCTCGCCAACGTGAAGACGCTATCGACCTTCCGCAGCCCGAAATTCGCCAGCGACTACGGCGTGGCGATCACCAGCGGACCGCTCGCCGGCCTCACCGCGCGCGCGGTGGTGGTCATCGACGCCAACGACAAGGTCGTGCATTCGCAGCTCGTGCCGGAAATCAAGGAGGAGCCGGATTACGCTGCCGCGCTGGCGGCGCTGAAGTAAGACGGAATCCTGCCGCCGCGGGCTGCGTGGGCGGCGGCAGGGATGGGTGCCGACTTCCGAAGGCGCGCGTTTCGATGACGGGATCGGCCGGTCGGCATCAGTGGCCGGCCATCCTGCACGGCACGTGCTGCTATAGTCGAAAGGTCGCATTGCCGGGGCCCATCACGGCATGACCAGTTCCGACCCTCCCCTTTCCTTCCTGCTGTCGGGTGAGCACAAGGGCAGGTATCCCCATCTGCTTGTCGCCCGGTTTCCGCACGTGGCGCGTCGTCTGGACGAGGTCTGGAACGATCCGGCTGCCGCGGCGGAGTACTTCAGCGAGCTCATGGTGTCGCGCCGGCCGACCCGCCATGGCTTTCCGCCCGAGGTCGCAGCCGAGATCATGAGCCTGAGCCTCGCCTACGACCTCATCGGCCCGATCAAGCCCATGCTGGAGGATCACCCTCACGCCGCGGTGGCGGTCGGCGATCCCTGGGAGACCGAGCGCGCGCAACGCGAGCTGCAGCGCCAGGGCATCGACCTGAGCGTGGCCAATTTCCTGCGGGCGGCCGAGGCGGGCAATGCCGAGCTGTGCCGGCTGTTCATCCACGCCGGGTTCGACGTGGACACGTGCGACAGCCGCCACTGGACGCCATTGATGATGGCTGCCTTCAATGGCAACGAACAACTGGCGCTGGAACTCATCCGCTACGGCGCCGAAATGCACGCCACCGATCTGGCCGGCTACACGCCGCTGCACTGGGCGGCCTACAACGGCTATGCGAAAGTCGTGCACCTGCTGCTGGTGAAGGGGCTCGCGGCCGACATCGCCAGCAATGCGGGCATCACGCCTTTGCTGCAGGCGTCCGCACGCGGCCATCGCGAGGTGGTTGCCACCTTGCTCAGGCACCATGCCAACCCCAATCTCGCGGCGCGCGACGGCTCCACCGCCCTGCTCAAGGCGGTGGCCAATGGGCATCTGGAGGTCATCGACATGCTGCTGCAGGCCGGCGCTTCGGTCGAGGTGACGATGCAGGACGGCAAGACCCTGCGCGAGATCGCCCGCAACGCCAAGGATCCCGCCATCGCTGCGCGCATCGGCGCCGTGCCGCGCGGCAGCGCGGGTGCGTCCGGCGCGTCCCGCCGGCAGGACGAGCGCGGCGGGCGCTGACGCCCGGCGCGCTGCGGCTAGAGTCCCAGGCTCTCCCCGGCGCCGAGCAGCGTCGCCACGCCCAGCACGGCGAAGATCGCTGCCGCCACCGCATGCACCAGGCGGGTGGGCATGCGGTGGGCGATACGGTCGCCGAGCAGCACCGCCGGCACGTTGGCGATCATCATGCCCAGCGTGGTGCCGGCGACGACGGACAGCAGCGTCTGATACTGCGCGGCCAGCGCCACGGTGGCGACCTGCGTCTTGTCGCCCATTTCGGCCAGGAAGAAGGCGACGACCGTGGTGCCGAACACGCCCATGTGCGCCAGCTTCGCATCGTCCTCGTCGAACTTGTCCGGAATCAGCGTCCAGATCGCCATGGCGATGAAGGACACGCCCAGCACCCAGCGCAGGGTTGTGGGACCCATCAGCGAGGTGAGCCAGGTGCCGACGGCGCCGGCGAAGGCGTGGTTGGCGATGGTGGAGACGAGAATGCCGAGCACGATCGGCAGCGGCTTGCGGAATTTCGCCGCGAGGATGAAGGCGAGCAGTTGCGTCTTGTCGCCGATTTCGGCGAGCGCGACGATGCTGGTGGAGACGAGGAAGGCTTCCATGAATGATCCCTGGCCGGAGAATAACCAATGACCATGCGCCTCCCCGGCCAATCCGGAAGCGGCATGGTCAAAGGTCTTGCCAAGTCAGGAACCGCCTGCGCCATGGCCGATGGCCAAGCATGTTGACGCAGGCCCCTTCGACACGATCGCACGCGATCGCTGACGGGAGGCTACTCCCCAATGACGGCGCGCATTGTACAAACGCGGGCGGTTGCGGTCCAGCCTGAGGTGCGCTCGCCCGCATGCCGCCGTCGCGCGGGGCACAGCCGCGCCCGGTCCTTACTCGATCGCCTGCTCGAATTGCTCGAGCGGCACCGGGCGGCCGAAATGGTAGCCCTGGTAGGCATTGCAGCCCATCGCGGCGAGCGCCTGCCGGTGCGCGTCGGTCTCGACGCCTTCGGCGATGACGTCGAGCCCCATGCTGTCGCCCAGCGTGACGATGGTCCGGGCGATCGCGGCATCGTTGGGGTCGGACAGGATGTCGCGCACGAAGCCCTGGTCGATCTTCAGTTGGTCCAGCGGCAGGCGCTTCAGGTACGACAGGGATGAGTAGCCGGTGCCGAAGTCGTCCAGCGCGAAGCTCACGCCGCGCGTCTTGAGTGCAGCCATCTTGGTGATGATGTCGTCGACGCTGGACACCAGCATGCTCTCGGTCAGTTCGAGCTTGAGCCGGCGCGGGTCGGCGCCGAATGCGTCGAGGGCCGCCTGCACGCGTTCGACGAAATCGGGCAGGTGGAATTGCCGCACGCTGATGTTCACCGCCAGCGTCAGGCCGGCCGTGCGCGGCTGCCCGGCCCAGCGGGCCAGCACGGCGCATGTCTGCTGGAACACCCAGCGCCCGATCGGCACGATGAGGCCCGTTTCCTCCGCGAGCGGGATGAACTGCGCCGGCGACACCATGCCGCGACGCGGATGCTGCCAGCGCAGCAGCACCTCGGCGCCGGTGGTCTGGCCATTCCGGTTCACCTGGCGCTGGAAATGCAGCAGGAACTGCTGCTCGGCGAGGGCCCCGCGCAGGTCTGACTCCAGGTCGGCGCGCGCCATCAACTCGGTCTGGATCTGCGGGTCGAAGAAGCGGTAGGTATTGCGGCCCGAACTCTTGGCCTGGTACATGGCCAGGTCGGCCCGTTGCAGCAGGTCGTCCACCCCGTGCTCGCGGCCGCGGAACAGGGTGACGCCGATACTGGGCGTGGTTTGATGGTCGCGGTCGCCGAGCCGGTAGGGCTGCATGAGGGCGTTGTGCAGGTTCTCGACCACGACTTCGACCTGGGTCGCCGCGGCCTCGCGCCGCTCGCCCACACCTTCGAGGATCACCACGAACTCGTCGCCGCCCAGCCGTGCGACGGTGTCGCCCTCGCGCAGGCTGGTCGTCAGGCGCTGCGCCACCTGCTTGAGCAGCTCGTCACCCACGCCATGGCCGGCGGTGTCGTTGAGGTTCTTGAAGTTGTCGAGATCGATGAACAGCAGCGCACCGAACTGCGCGTTGCGGCCACTGCGGCCGAGCGCATGGTGCAGGCGGTCGATCAGCAGGCGCCGATTGGGCAGGCCGGTGAGCGGGTCGTAGAACGCCAGGCGCTCGATCTCGCGTTCGGCAGTCTTGCGCTGCGTGATGTCGCGCACCAGACCCACGAACACCGGCCGTCCTTCGCGGATCACCTCGGAGACGGCGAGCTCCATCGGGAACAGGCTGCCGTCCTTGCGCAAGCCGCGCAGTTCGCGGCCGACGCCGATGATGCGGGATTCGCCGGTCGCGTGATAGTTCTGCAGGTAGCCGTCGTGCGCCTCGCGGTGCGGCGAGGGCATCAGCATGTTGACGTTGTGGCCGACGATCTCGACCGCACGGTAGCCGAAGATGCGCTCGGCCGAGGGGTTGAAGGACACCACGGTGCCCAGCCGGTCGATGGTGATGATGCCGTCGACGATGTTGTCGAGCACCGCCTGCGTGTAGCTGGCCTGTTCCTGCAGGCTGGCCTTGGTCGCTTCGTGGGCGCTGATGTCGATGTGCGTGCCCAGCACCAGCAGCGGTTCGCCGGCGGCGGTCCGGCTCGCCAGGCGTCCGCGCGCACCGATCCACACCCAGTAGCCGTCCCGGTGCCGCATGCGGAACTGGGTCTCGTAGCTGTCGCACTCGCCGCGGAAGTGCCGCTCGAGCTGTGCGGTCGCGGCCGCGAGATCATCGGGGTGCATCAGTCGCTGCCAGGTGCGGATGCTGATCGGCGTCAGTTCGGCGAGGGTGTAGCCCAGCATCTGCGCCCAGCGTTCGTTGAACACGGCCTCGCCGGTCTGCACGTTCAACTCCCAGGTGCCGATGCGGCCGCCTTCGATCACTGCGGCCAGGCGCTGTTCGCTGCGGCGCATGCGGTCGGCGTCCTCGTGCGCCTGGGTGATGTCGGAGGCGATGACGATGAATCCCTCCGGGCGGCCTTCGGCGTCGCGCAGCGGATTGCAGTTGAGGCGCACCCAATAGGCGCGGCGCGACTTGTCGTACAGCACGAGGTCCACCGCGTAGCCGCTGCCGCGTGCCCGCGCGTCGCGCATGCGGGCGATCGTGGCGGGATCCGATTCGGGACCGGTCAGCACTTCGTCGGGCCGGCGGCCGCGCAGGTCGCTGAGCGCGTAGCCGCTGAGGCGGGTGAGGCCGTCGTTGATCCATTCGACGCGGCCTTCGGCGTCCGTGATCAGGACGCCGTTGGTCGTCTCGCTCGCCACCCGCGACAGGCGCCGCAATTCGACCAGCGCCGCTGCGTGCTGCCGCCGCGTGCGCGCGGCGTCGACCAGTTGCCCGATCGTGGCCAGCAGCGGGCGCAGGAACTGGACGAGGTCCTCGTCGTAGCCGCCCTGCCGGTTCGCCAGGCCGAGCATCCCCACCATGCGATCGCCGTGATGGATGGGCACGCCGAGGAAGGCGTCGAGCGGCGGGTGGCCGGGCGGCAGGCCGCCGCTGCGCGGGTCGTGGCGCGGGTCGTTGGCGATGACCGGCTTCTCGCTGCGGATCGCCGCGCCGAACAGGGTGTCGAGCCTGCTGAACTCGATGCCGCTGGTCGCGTGAGCCTCGACGAAGGCGCGGCTGGCCTCGTCCCAGGCGATGTTGGTGATGGCCCAGGTCTTGAGATAGGGGGTGCCGTCCGGCCGCTGCAGGATCTCGCCGATGAAGCCGTAGCTGCTCTCGGTGAGCTCGATGATATCGGCGAGCAGGTCATCGAACGCCTTGCGCTGGTCCGGCTCGCGGATGAACTGCGACTGGGCGCGCACGATGACCTCGCCGGACTGCTGTGTCAGGCGCAGCGTCTTGCCGCTCTCGCGCAATTCGAGGTGGTCGATCTCCTGCTCCACGCAATCGGCCAGATCGCGCAGCGCGCGGCGCTCGTCCGGCGTGAGCTGGCGGGGCCGGCCGTCGATGATGCACAGGGCGCCGATGCGATGGCCGTCCGCCGTCGCCAGCGGTGCGCCGGCGTAGAAGCGGATGTGGGGCTCGCCGGTGACCAGGGGGTTGTCGCGGAAGCGCGGATCCTCGCGCGCGTCGCGCACCTCGAAGATGCGGCTGCCGCGGATCGCATGGCTGCAGAAGGAGACCGTACGCGGTGTCCCCGCGGCTTCCAGCCCCTGACGCGACTTGAACCACTGGCGCTCGGACGCGACCAGCGACACCAGCGCGATATCCACGCCGAACATGAAGCGGGCGAGGCGGGTCAGGCGGTCGAAGCGTTCCTCGGGCGGCGTGTCGAGCAGGCCGGTTGCCTCCAGCGCCGCCAGGCGCAAGGTC
Organism: Pseudomonadota bacterium; assembly: GCA_018240585.1. GTDB lineage: Bacteria > Pseudomonadota > Gammaproteobacteria > Burkholderiales > Rhodocyclaceae > Thauera. The sequence continues at coordinate 4,578 of JAFEFM010000254.1, read as the reverse complement.
TCGTTCTGCGGAATCTCAGCGGCGGGCATGGCGTGGTCGTGTGGCGCGACGCGGAACGGGCGCGGGGCTGCAGCCAGGGCGCCGCGTCATGCGAGCGTCTGCTCCAGATGGCGGATCAGCTCGCGCAGCTCGCGCGAGGTGCCGTGCAGGCGTGCTGCCGACTGGCCGATCGTCTGCACGCTTTCGCTGGTCCGCTCCACCGAGCCGGAGATCAGTTCCATGCTGGAGGCCACCTCGTTGGAAGCGAGCGACTGCTGGCGCAGCATCTCGGTGATCTCCATCGCGCAGGTGGTCGCGTCGTGGCTGGCGTCCCAGATGCCGCGCAGCGCCTCGCTGCTGGAGGCGATCTCGGCGGTGGAGCGTGCCACCTCGCCGGCGGTGGCGTTCATCGTCGCCACCGCCGTCTGCGCCAGCGGCACGATCTCGTCGACGGCGCCGCCGATGTCCTCGGTGCTCGAGCGCGTGCGCTCGGCGAGCTTGCGTACCTCGTCGGCGACCACCGCGAAGCCTCGCCCCTGCTCCCCGGCGCGCGCCGCCTCGATCGCCGCGTTGAGCGCGAGCAGGTTGGTCTGCTGCGCGATTTCGTCGATGCCCATGGAGAAGCTGCGGATCTGCTCCACCGTGGCGTTCACCTTCTCGATGTTCGACTGCGCCTGGGTCACGACATCGACGAGCTGCTGGCTGTGGCCGATGCCCGCCTCGGTCGTGCGCAGCGCATCGCTGGCGCTGGCTTCGGTGCGCCGGGCGGCCTCGATGCTGCGCTCGGTGTTGTCCGACACCTGGGAGATGGCGGCGCTCATCTCCTGCATGGCCGAGGCGACCCGCATCACGTTCTCGGTCTGCGAGTGGGTTGCCGACACCAGCGTCTGCATCGCGTCGTCCAGCTCCTGCGAGCGCTCCTCGACCTCGCGCGTGCTGAGCAGTACGTCGGAGAACATCGCCCGCATGTGGATGCGCATGGATTCGAGCGCGATCGACAGCGCGCGCAACGCGCCGGGCACGGGCTCGATGCGTTGCGACAGCTTGCCTTCGTCCAGCTGCAGGATGGTCCTGTGCAACTGCTCGATGCGTGCGGCGCCGCGGTGATCGACATACCACGCGGCGCCGACGAGGACGACGCCGGCAAGGGCGGCCAGCACCGTGCGGGGCAGGCCGTCGAACCACAGGGCTGCCGCGCCCAGCGCCAGGATCAGGCCGGCACACAGCCAGATCGCGGTGCGCGGGCCCACCGTCGACGATGCGGCAGGCGTGTACGGGAAGCGCGCGGACTTGTTGCGCACCCGAGCATAGAGTGCTTCGGCGGCCTTCACTTCATTGCGGTCGGGCACGTTGCGCACCGACTGGTAACCCACGCAGCGGCCATCGCTGGCGATGGGCGTGACGAAGGCTTCCACCCAGTAGTGGTCGCCGTTCTTGGAGCGGTTCTTGACCAGGCCGCGCCATGGCTGGCCGCGCTTGACCGTGTTCCACAGATCCTCGAAGGCCTCCGGCGGCATGTCCGGATGGCGCACGATGTTGTGGCTCGCGCCGATCAGTTCGTCGCGCGAGAAGCCGCTGATGTCGATGAAGGATTCGTTGGCATAGGTGATGCGCCCCTTGAGGTCCGTCTTGGTGACGATGGGTCTTCCAGGCTGCAGGAAGACTTCTCTCTGGGTCACGGGCAGGTTGTTCTTCACGTTGTCGCTTCCAGCGTAGTAGCCGCCCCGGCTCGCTGATCGCATGCAGCGAGGCCGGCCAGGCGGCGCGATTCGGGCGCGGCAGGCCTGACGCACTGCCGCGTTCATGATCCGTTACGGCATCCGGTGCCCCAACTTGAGTGGCGTCGGGAACGCGGCTCAGCGCAGCGGCCCCAGCAGTTCGGCCAGCCAGTCGACGAAGACGCGCACGCGCGGCGACAGGTGGCGGTGATGCGGGTAGAGCACCGACAGCGGCAGATTGGGCGGCGGCTTGTCGGGCAGGAGTTCGACCAGCGCCCCCTCGGCGATCTGCTGGCCGACGCGGTAGCGGGGGACCTGCACGATGCCGAGCCCGGCCTCGCACGCCGCGAGGTAGGCATCGCCGTTGTTGACCGCCAGCCTGCTCGGGATCGTGCGGGTCTCCAGCCGCCCGCCGACGATGAACTCGAGCGGCGTGGAGCGGCCGGTGGACGCCGAGACGTAGTCGACCGCGTGATGCGCCTCCAGCTCGGCCAGCGTGGCCGGCACGCCGTTGCGCTCCGCATAGGCCCGGCTCGCGCAGGTCACCTGCTGCAGCGTGGCCAGGCGGCGCGCGACGAGCGAGGAATCGCGCAGCTCGCCCAGGCGCACCACGCAATCCACGCTCTCGCGCACCAGGTCGATGTAGCGGTCGCCGATGCCGATGTCGAGGGTGATCTGCGGATAGCGTTCGCAGAAGGCCGGCAAGGCCGGGATCACCACAATGCGGCCGAGCGAGGCCGGCAGGTCGACTTTGAGCCTGCCCTGCGGGTGGCGCGCGGCCTGCGAGAACGACGCCTCGGTCTCGTCGATGTCGGCCAGGATGGCGAGGCAGCGCTGGTAATAGGCGCTGCCGTCCAGCGTCGGGCTGACATGGCGGGTGGTGCGCTGCAGCAGGCGCACGCCGAGATGCCCCTCGAGTTGCTTGATGATCTGCGTCGCGGAGGCACGCGGCAGCGACAACTGTTCGGCCGCGCGGCTGAAGCTGCCCAGTTCGACGATGCGGGTGAAGAGCTGCATCGCCTGCAGGCGATCCATGAGGCTGCACTCCATTGTTCTTCAAGGGAGAACAGTCTGGCGAATTTCACCGCAGTGATCAATGTCGGCTTCACAATGAGCCGGCCTGGTCGATCGCCGCCACGAGGCGGCCCCGGCTCAGTAGCGCACGCCCGCCGGCGGCGTGAAGGAGTCGATGGCGTGCAGGTAGGCGGCGCGCGCGAAGGCCGAGGGGTCGGGCAGGTTCTGCTGGCTCATCGCGCCTTGCATTTGTTCCACCGAGGCGTATTCGTGCTCGTCCAGCCAGCGCGCCAGGTCTCCGAGTATCGTCTGCAGGCGTTCCGGGCCGTGCAGCAGCAGGGCGCTGGCGAGGTGGACGACGTCGGCGCCGGCCAGCAGCATCTTCAGCGCGTCGGTGGCGGTGTGCACGCCGCCGGTCGCGGCTAGCGTCAGGCTGCAGCGCCCGCGCAGGATCGCGATCCAGCGCATCGTCAACAGGCCGTCGGCGGACGACGACAGTTGCGCGCGGTCCACCACCGACAGCGTGTCGAGATCGATGTCGGGCTGGAAGAAGCGGTTGAACAGCGACACCCCGGCTGCGCCTGCCGCCTCGGCACGGCGCACGAAGTGCGGCAGCGACGAGAAGAAGGGCGACAGCTTCATCGTCACCGGGATCGTCACGCCCTGCTTCAGGTCCTTCAGCAGCGCGAGATAGCGGTCTTCGATCGCCGCGCCGGGAACATCGCCATCGCCCGGCATGTACCAGGCGTTGAGTTCGAGCGCGTTGGCGCCGGCCTCCTGCATCTCGCGCCCCAGCTCCACCCAGCCCGACGGCGAGGCGCCGTTGAGGCTGGCGACGATGGGGATGGAACAGCGCGCCTTCAGCACCGCGATCGTCTCGAGGTAGCTGTCGAGCTTGCTCAGGTAGTCGTCGTGCAGCGGCAGGTGGCCCGCCGCCTCGCCGAAGGTCTCGGGATGCATCAGGAATCGGTCGAGCATGCGCTCCTCGTTGCGCACGTCTTCCTCGAACAGCGAGTGCAGCACGATCGCTGCGGCGCCCGCGTCCTCCAGGTGCAGCACGCGGTCGATCTTGTGGCTGAGCGGCGTGGACGACGGCACGAGGGGGTTCTTGAGCCGCAGTCCCAGGTAGGTCGTGCTCAGGTCAGGCATGGTGGTCTCCTTCCTTGGTCTCCTGCTGCGCGGTCTTCTCGGCGAGCCGGACCTCGGGCAGCGGCAGCGCGGCCAGCTCGACGTACTCCTGGTGCCGCAGGCGCGCGAACGCCTCGGCGCGCTCCATGAAGCGCGCGGCGGCTTCGGGCTGCTGGCGCTCCAGCACGGTGAAGCGCGCCTCGTGCCCGGCAAAGTCGCGGAACGGGATGCTGGGTGCCGCGCTGTCGACCGACAGCGGGTTGCGCCCTTCCGCGCGCAGCCTGGGATCGTAGCGCAACAGCGGCCAGTGGCCGGACTTCACTGCGAGGTCCTGCTGCTGCAGGTTGAACGACAGGTCCACACCATGCGCAAGGCACGGGCTGTAGGCGATGATGATGGACACGCCCGGATAGCTCTCGGCATCGAGGAAGGCCTTCAGCGTGTGCACGTCCTTGGCGCCATAGGCGACGCGGGCGACGAACACGTTCTCGTAGTCCATCGCGATGCGGGCGAGGTCCTTCTTGTGCATCGGCTTGCCGCCGGCGGCGAACTTGGCCACCGCGCCCAGCGGCGTGGCCTTGGAGTTCTGCCCGCCGGTGTTGGAATACACCTCGGTGTCGAGCACCAGGATGTTCACGTCCTCGCCCGAGGCCAGCACGTGGTCCAGGCCGCCGAAGCCGATGTCGTAGGCCCAGCCGTCGCCGCCGATGATCCACACGCTGCGCCGGATCAGGTATTC
>JAFEFM010000253.1 GCA_018240585.1 Pseudomonadota bacterium | reverse complement strand
TGCCCGAGGGCATGCCGGGGGCCGGTGGCTACCGCGAGCACGACATCCTGGTCGTGACCGAGAACGGCGCCGAAAACATCACCGGCTTCCCGTACGGCCCCCAGCACAACATCATCAAGCGCTGATCGTCGATCGTAGCTTGATACGCGGCGCAGCTGCCAGGCTGCGCCGCCCGTTCCCCGGCGAGGGAACTAAAATAAAACATCAATTGGAGACAGATCATGCAACGCCACATCCGCCACGTCGTCACGTAGTGCCCGGTCGCGCGCGAGTCCCGCCAAGGGGCCTCGCATAAGGCGGCTGGCCAGGCCTTTTCCCGTATCGGGAGGTGTCGTCGTGCGCATCGCAACGGCGTGCGCCGCTCCACCCGGTGACGCAGTCGGTATCGGGAGATGGATTGAGACGGTCGCATGGAACTCTCGGGGACTCGGTGCGCCTGCCGCACGGCGGACGGGCTGTCCGCGCATCCCCAAGAGAGTTGCAGCCGGCGGTAGAGGCCACATCGAAGCGGCCCGCGCCATGCTGCATGCAAAAGGAGGAGACACCCATGATCACGCAACAAGCGACGCTGCAGGCCAACTACCGCGGCATCCCGGAGGAGCAACGCGTCCTGCGGCGGGCTGCGGCCGGCAGCTTCATCGGCAACTTCGTCGAATGGTTCGACTATGCGGCCTACGGCTATCTCGCCACCATCATCGCAGCGGTCTTCTTTCCGTCCGAGGATCGTACGACTGCGCTGTTGTCCACCTTTGCCGTCTTTGCCATCTCGTTCTTCATCCGACCGCTTGGGGGCATCGTCTGGGGCCACATCGGCGACCGGTTCGGTCGCCGCGAGGCGCTGTCGCTGTCGATCCTGATCATGTCGGCCTCGACTTTCGCCATCGCCTTCCTGCCAGGCTACGAGACGGCTGGCATCTGGGCGCCGGTCGCCTTGCTGGCGGTGCGGATGGTGCAGGGCTTCTCGGCGTCCGGAGAATATGCCGGGGCATCGGCCTTCATCGCCGAGTACGCGCCTCCAGAGCGCCGCGGCTTCTACACCAGCCTGGTGCCGGCGAGCACGGCTGCCGGCCTGCTCTTCGGCTCCCTGCTGGTGGCGGGCATGCACTCGGTGCTGACGACCGAGCAACTGCACGACTGGGGCTGGCGACTGCCCTTCCTGCTGGCGGCACCGTTCGGCCTGATCGGGCGCTACATCCGGCACAACCTGGAGGACACGCCGGCCTTCCGCAAGATGGAGCAGAAGGCCCATAGCGGGCACGAGGCGGCACCGATCCGGCAACTCTTCGGTTCCCATCGCCGTGCGGTGCTCGTGTCCCTGGGCGTGGCCTGCCTGAACGCGGTCGGCTTCTATGTGCTGCTGTCCTACATGCCGACCTACCTGAGCACCGAGCAGGGGTTGTCCGAATCGCGCTCGTTCTTCGCCGCCACGATTTCCCTGGTGACCTACATCGGCTTCATCTTTACGATGGGCTCGCTGTCGGACCGCATCGGGCGCAAGGCAATGCTGATCCTCGCCTCGGTGGTATTCATCGGCGCCAGCCTGCCGTTGTTCAAGCTGCTGCCGGGGGCGAGTTTTGGCACCCTGGTGCTGGTGCAGATCGCTTTTGGCGCGCTTCTGGCGATGAATGACGGCACGCTGGCGTGCTTCCTGGCGGAGATGTTCCCGACGCGCATCCGCTACAGCGGCTTCGCCTTCAGCTTCAACCTCGCCAACACGATCTTCGGCGGCACGGCACCCTTCATGTGCACCTGGCTGATCAAGCAGACGGGGAACTCGTTCGCCCCCGCGTGGTATCTGATCGCCGCGGCGGTCATCGCGCTGGTGGCCCTGATGTTCGCCCGGGCCCGCGACGGCGCGACGTTCGATAGCACGCACGGCTGAGTCCGACACCGTGCCGGCAGGTCCGTGGTGGGCACCGGGCTCTCCCGCCGCGCCGATGCCCCTCGCCGATCCGAGTGGTCCAGGGCTCAGCCGGGAGGTCTGCATCAGTCAATTTCATGTCTCCATCAAGCAAGTTTTGGGATTGCGCGCGTGCTAGGTTAAGCCCGTGCCGCCATCGCCGGGAGGTGGAGCGGCTCGATCGTGGTCGGTCGCTGCGACAGCGGCTGACCGACCCCTTCGTGACTGAGTGAATGCGCATGTCCGATTCTGCGAAAGTTCTCGTTGTCGATGACGATGCGGTGACCCGCGGCTGTCTGTTGAATTATCTCGTCGCCGAGAACTACGACGTTCGCGAGGCGGCAACGGCCGAGGAGGCCGAACGCCTGCTGGACGGCGAGGAGTTCGAGCTCTTGCTGCTCGACATCCGCCTGCCGCGCAAGGACGGGTTGACGCTGACACGGGAACTCCGTGCGCGCTCGGACATCGGCATCATCCTGGTGTCGGGGCGGCAGGATGAAGTCGAGCGCATCATCGGTCTCGAGTGCGGCGCGGACGACTATGTCAGCAAGCCCTTCAACACGCGAGAAATCCTCGCACGGGCGAAGAACCTGATCCGCCGCGTGCGCCAGGCCGGCGCAGCCAGCCCCGCCGCCGGGCCTGCCGCGGTGCCGGTGTGCGAGGGCTGCGCGCTGTACGAGGACAGGCGCCAGCTCGGCCATGCCGACGGCGAGGTCACGGCGCTGACCGAAGGAGAGTTCCAGCTTCTACGCGCCTTCCTCTCGCATCCCGGGCAGACAATGAGCCGCGATGCGCTGCTCGACCAGATCCGCAACCGCGAATGGGTGCCCAGCGATCGCACGGTCGATGTGCTCGTCGGCCGGCTGCGGCGAAAACTGCGCGACGATGCGGCCAATCCGAAGATCATCCTGACCGTGCACGGAGCGGGTTACCGTTTCAGCCCGACGGCACGCCTGCGCGCATGATGCGGTTTCTGTTTGCGCTGGTGCTGGGCGTCTGTGCGCTGCCGGGCCAGGCACGCGAGTTGATCGCGTGCGGCCACCCCGCCTATCCGCCGGTGTCGTGGGTGGCGAACGGCGAACTCCGCGGTCTTGCCCCCACGTTGGTGCGCGAACTGTTTGCCGAGCTGGGGCTGAGCGTGCGGCTCGAGGCCTTCGGCAACTGGAAGCGCTGCCTGCTCGAAGTGCGCGAGGGCAGGGCGGACATCGTTGTCGCCGCCTACCGCAACCGTGAGCGGGAACGGCAGTTCGCGTTCTCCCTGCAGCATGTCGTCGCCGATCCGATCGTGCTCTTCGTGCGTCGAGACCGCCAGTTCGCCTTCGACGACTGGGAGGATCTGCGCGGGCGTACCGTCGGCCTGCTGCTGGGCGACAGCTTCGGCGAACGCTTCGACCGCTTCGCCGCAGCGAACCTCAGGATCGAGCGCGTCTCCAGCGGCCGTCAGAACCTTGGCAAGCTCGTCCTTGGGCGTATCGATTTCATGCCGGTCGGCATGCATAGCGGACACCTGCAGAGCCGCCGCCAGGGGCAGGAGCAGGTGCTCGTGCAGTTGCCGCAGACCCTGGTGACCGAGTACTACCACGTGGCGGTGCGCAAGGGCTCCGCCCTCGAGGCGGTGTTGCCCGAGATCGACCGCCGCCTGGCGGAACTGCACGCCGATGGCAGCATCGCACGCCGGCTGCAGGAGCAGGCTGATCTCTATCTGGCCGAGGCGGCGGATGCGGACGGGATCGATGCGGCGCTGGATTGAGCGCTTCGCACAGCGCCTCCCGGGCTACCGCCAGGAGCATCCGCTCGCCCATCGCCTAACGCGGTACGTTCTTGCGTGCAGCCTGGGATTTGCCGTCGTATCGACCGCGCTGCAACTGGCCATCGAATACCGGCGCGAGATGCGCCTCATCGATCAGCGCCTGGAGTTGATCCGCAGTGGCTACCTGGGTAGCCTCGCGCGCAGCCTGTGGGACGTCGATGACGACCAGTTGCGTCTGCAGTTGCAGGGCATCCTCTACTTTCCCGACGTCAGTGGCCTGCGCCTCGAGCGCGCCGAATCCGGCAGCACGATCGTCATGCGCGTGCAGCCACGGACACCTCGCATACCGGTGCGCGAGCACGTGTTCGCGCTTGCTCACGCGGCCCCCGACGGCATGCGCGACCTCGGCCGGCTCGTCGTCGAGGTCGATGTCGACGCGGTTCTCGGTCGGCTGGCGTGGAGCGGCGCGACCATCTTCGTCAGTCAGAGCGTGACCCTGCTGCTGATCGCAGCAGTGCTCGCCGTCGTGTTCCAGTGGCTGGTCACCCGCCACCTCGAAAGCATGGCGCGGTATGCCCGCCAGTTGGGCGCGGGGCATCTGGATGCGCCGCTGACATTGGCGCGGACGCCCTCGGCGACGGCCGACGAGCTCGATGCGGTCGTTGCCGCGCTGAACGACATGCGCGTGGCGATCCGGACGGAAATCGGCCGACGGCAGCGCGCCCACGAACAGCTTGCCTCCAGTCGCGATCAGCTCAGGGACAGGGTCGAGAAGCGCACCCGCAGCCTGCGCGCGGCCAAGGAGACGGCTGAGGCGGCGAATCGGGCCAAGTCTCAGTTTCTCGCCACCATGAGCCACGAGATCCGCACGCCGATGAACGGCATGCTCGGCATGATCCAGCTGCTGCGTCAGCGTCCGCTGCCCGATGCGATCGGCGCCGAACTAGAGGTGCTGCATCGCTCGGGCGAGTCGCTGCTGGCGACCCTCAACCACGTGCTCGATTACGCGCGTCTGGAGGAGGGGGCCCACCTGCCCGAGTCGGTCGCATTCTCGCTGCGCAAACTGGTCGACGACCAGCTTCAGTTGGTCAATGCCGCCGCACGGCAGAAGGGTCTCGAACTGCTGGCCGAAGTCGACCACACGCTGCCCGACGGATACTGCGGCAGCGTCGGCGGCCTGCGACAGGTGCTCGCCAACCTGTTGGCGAACGCGATCAAATTCACCAGTAGCGGACGCGTGACGCTGCGTGTTCGGGCGGCGGCGACGGCGGAGGTCGGGCGCCTGCGCTTCGAAGTCGAGGATCAGGGCATTGGCATCGAGGCGGCGCAGCTTGGACGCATCTTCGAGCGCTTCACCCAGGCCGACGAAAGCATCACCCGCCGCTTCGGCGGCACCGGTCTCGGTCTTGCAATCTGCCGCAAGCTGGTCGAAGGCATGGGAGGCGTGCTCGACGTGTCGAGCACGGTCGGCGTCGGCAGCCGTTTCTGGTTCGAAGTTCCGCTGCAACGGGCGCCCGAGGTGCCGGCCGCGGATCGGGAGGCGACGGAGATCCTCGCCACGCCGAGCGCTGCTGGCGCGGGCGAGGAGAGCGACTTGCCCAGCCTGAGCCTGCTGCTGGTCGAGGATGTGGCCATCAACCGCCAGGTACTCGTCGGCCTGCTGGAGAACGCCGGACATCTTGTGTTCACCGCCGAGGACGGTCCGTCCGCGCTCGCGATGTGCCGGCAGCAAGGCTTCGATGCGATCCTGATGGACATGCATCTGCCCGGCCTCAGCGGTGCCGAGGTCGCGCGCCGCATCCGCAGCGATGCCGGCAACCTGAATGCGGCTGCGCCGATCGTGGCGTTGACCGCGAGCATCGCCCCCGAGGACATCCGCCACTATCTCGAGTGCGGCATGGATGGCGTGGTTGCCAAGCCCATCCGGCTCGAAGTGCTGCGCCGAACCCTGGCCGAAGTGCTGCGCACGCCCGTCGTGCCGCTCGCATGCGCACGCGGCGCGGCCGATGGGACACGGACCGATGCGGTCGACGCGCGCCTGCTGGGAACGCACGCCTCGGTGTTCGGATCGGGGCGGTTGCAGGCCTTGCTCGCGCAGTTCGCTGTGCAAGCGGCCGGCGCCCGCACACAGCTCGCCGAGGCGCTCGCGCGCGAGGATCTGTATGAAACCGAGGCGATCGCGCACAAGCTCGCAGGCAGTTGTGAACTGCTCGGTCTCGAGCGCAGCGGCCGCTGTCTGCGCGAGCTGGAGCGGCGGGCCGCCGACGACGACCTGGGCGCCTGCCGCGCTCTGTTCGAGCAGTTGGGCGCCCCCTTTGAAGACGATCTGAATTCTGCGCGCGAGGTCGCCACGTCTTTGGCGCAGGGGCGTGCCGCCGCGCCCGCGTGATCAGAGGCGCTGCGCGGAGCGCGCCTTCGACGGCGAAATGCCGAAGAACTCCCGATAGCAGCGGCTGAAGTGCGGTGCGCCGGTAAAGCCGCAGGCGATGGCGATGCTGGTGATCGGCGCATTGGTCTGCAGCAGCAGGCGTCGCGCACGCGTGACACGCAGTTCGAGGTAATAACGCGATGGCGTCGTCTTCATGTGGCGATGGAACAGGCGGTCGATCTGGCGTCGCGACACCTGCGCGTAGTGTGCGAGATCGTCGATGGCCAGCGGTTCTTCGATGTTGCTTTCCATCAGCTTGAGGATGGCGCGCAGCGCGTCGGGAAGTGTGGCACTGCCCTCGACCACCGGCATCGGCCGGTCGGGAATCTCCTCCGAGCTGCGATCGCAGGCGAGGATCTCCTCGATTCCGTGCACCACGTCGTCGCCGTGCTGGTGGCGGATCACCGCCAGCATCATGCCGAGCGCGCTGTTGGCACCGGCCGAAGAGATGCGGTCGCGGTCGATCACGAATGGGGTGGGTAGCAGCTTCACCCGCGGGCAACTTTCCTCGAGTCCCGCGCGGCTCTCCGGATGCACGGTACAGGTGTAGCCGTCGAGCAGGCCTGCCAGGGCGAGGATGTAGCTGCCGTTCCACAGTCCGCCCATCGTCACCCCCTGACGGGCGATGGCGCGCAGACGGTCGAGGACCGCTCGCGGCGGGCTCAGGTCCGAGCGGTAGCCGCCGCAGACGATGAGCAGGTCCAGGCCGGCGGCGTCGAGTGTCTTCAACTCGCCATCGGTCGAGATGGTGATGCCGAGGTCGCTCAGCACCGCGCCGCCCTCCAGTCCAATCGACTGAAAGCGGTACAGCGGCTTGCGGCTCAACAGGTTGGCGGTGACGATGGCGTCCACCGCTCCGGTGAACGCCATCATCGAGAAGTGCTCGAGCAGCACGAAGGCGATCCGCCGGCTGATCGGCGGGTGATCGCTGCCACTTTGCCGCGCGCGCAGATAAGCCTGGTTGCTGTGGCGCAGGCGGCTGTCGAAGTTCCTGCGCGCGGACAATGGATCGGTCTTCGTCTGATCGCCGTTGCTCATGACGGGCCTATTGCTGTCGGCCGCTCCGCAGCCGCATCAGGACGGCTTGCCTGCGGCTGCGGAGCGGCGAATCAAGCGGTCGCAAGGCCGGGCTGCAGCGTTGCGCCGGAGTCGGGTTCGATGATCTGGATCGCCTCGCCCAAGTCGTGCCAGCGCTGTCGCTCGGCCGCCGTCGCCTTGGGAGAGAACCAGCCGAGATAAGCATAAACGATGCCGATCACCGGTGAAATCCAGCAGGCGAAGGAAAGCGGAATGTACAGCAGATTCTCGAAATGGCCGTCCGAGACGCCGAGGCCGAGCGCGGTGATGACGATCGCGCCGCCCGCGTTCCAGGGAACCAGCGGTGACACCAGGGTGCCGCCTTCCTCCAGGGCACGCGACAGGTTCAGCGTCGAATAACCCTTGCCGCGATAGGCCGGGGAGAACATGCGCCCAGGCAGTGCGATCGACAGGTAGGGGTCGCCCGCGACCAGGTTGGTCACGATCGCCGTTCCGGTGGCCGCCGCCTGCATCGAACCGAAACGGCGCGTGCGCTTGAGCAGCGACTCGACGATGACTTCGAGGCAGCCGGTGTGCTCGAGGGCGCCGCCGAAACCCAGCGCGATCAGCACCAGGGTGATGACCCAGGTCATCGACTGGATGCCACCGCGATTGAGCAGGCTGTCGAGCTCCTTGACGCCGGTGTCGACCGTGAAGCCGCTCTGCATGTAGGCGAACACGTCGTGCAGGCTCGCGCCCTGAAAGCTGATCGCAACCGCGCCACCGGCCACCGCGCCGGCGAAAAGTGACGGAATCGCCGGCATCTTCATCAGGGCCAGCACCAGAACGAGCCCCGCCGGCAGCAGGACGACCCACGACAGCGCGAAGTGCTTCTCGATGCCCGCGGTGATGGTGGTGATCTTGGCGAAGTCGACCGGGCGGCCGTCGATCATGCTGTAACCGACGACAAGGTAGATGAAGAACGCGATGAGCATCGACGGAATCGTCGTCGGCATCATGTTGCGGATGTGATCGAACAGATTGGTGCCGGTCACCGCGGGGGCGAGGTTGGTCGTGTCGGACAGCGGCGAGATCTTGTCGCCGAAGAAGGCACCCGACACGACGGCGCCGGCCGTCCAGTACATCGGGATATCGAAGCCCGCACCGATGCCCATCAGCGCCAGGCCGACCGTGCCCGTCGTGCCCCACGACGTGCCGAGGGACACCGACACGACCGAGCACAGCAGCATCCCGGCGGCAAGGAACCAGGCTGGCGTCAGCAGTTGCAGCCCGGCATGGATCATGTACGGGACGGTGCCGCTCGCGATCCAGGTGCCGATGATCATGCCGACCACCATCAGGATCGCCACGGATTGCAGGCCGATGGTGACGACGCGCAGTGCGCCGGCTTCCATGTCCTGCCAGCGATGGCCCTGCATCCAGCCCAGCGTCGCGGTGATCGCGAGGCCGCAGGCGAGCGGTATGTGGGGAGTGAAGTCCTTGTAGTGGAAGAGCTGGATCGCCAGCACGCCAAGGGTAAGGACGATGGGAAGCAGCGCGAGACCCAGTGTCGGCCGCTTTATGGTTTTGGCACTCATGAATTGTCTCCTTGTGATCGCGTGACCTTGTGTCGGTCAATGCGGAGACTAGGGGGCCGGTGTAAATGCCATTGCGCCAAGTTGTGCAAGCTTGTGCATGCCTGTGGCAACACGCGTTTACATTCCCCGCCGCCCGACGCGGGATGGGCTTCCCCTTCATGCGGTTCGTCCATCCCGGACAAACGCGTGACGGATACAGGCAAAAGGCCGTTCGGCGAAATTCCTAAGATCCGGTTCCAACAGGTCGCGAATCGGCGCACCTGCCGCCGCAGGCGGAATACCCATAATCGAAAGGAGACACACCGACATGTTTGCCATGACCGACCGCATCGCTGGTTTCGACGATGAGCTGAAAGCCGCGATGGACGCGGAATTCGAGCGTCAGGAATCGCACATCGAGCTCATCGCATCGGAAAACTACACCAGCCCGCGCGTGCTCGAGGCCCAGGGCAGCGTGCTTACCAACAAGTATGCCGAGGGCTATCCCGGCAAGCGCTACTACGGCGGTTGCGAGCATGTGGACGTGGTCGAGCAGCTTGCCATCGACCGTGCGAAGCAGCTCTTCGGCGCGGACTACGCCAACGTGCAGCCGCATTCCGGCTCGCAGGCCAACGCCGCGGTGTATATGGCGCTGCTCCAGCCGCACGACACCGTGCTGGGCATGAGCCTGGCGCACGGTGGCCACCTGACGCACGGCGCCAAGGTCAACTTCTCCGGCCGCATCTACAACGCGGTGCAGTACGGACTGAACGAAGCCACCGGCGAGATCGACTACGCGCAGGTCGAGGCGCTGGCGCGCGAGCACAAGCCGAAGATGATCGTGGCCGGTTTCTCCGCCTATTCGCGCGTGGTGGACTGGAAGCGTTTCCGCGAAATCGCCGACATGGTGGGCGCCTGGCTCTTCGTCGACATGGCGCACGTCGCCGGCCTCGTCGCCGCCGGCCTCTACCCGAATCCGCTGCCCTATGCGGACGTGGTCACCACCACTACGCACAAGACCCTGCGCGGCCCGCGCGGCGGACTGATCCTGGCGCGCGCCAATGCCGAACTGGAGAAGAAGCTCAACGCTATCGTCTTCCCCGGCATCCAGGGCGGCCCGCTGATGCACGTCATCGCGGCCAAGGCAGTGGCGCTGAAGGAGGCGCTGCAGCCCGAGTTCCGCAGCTACCAGCAGCAGGTGCTGAAGAATGCGCGCGCCATGGCGGGCGAGTTCATCGAGCGCGGTTACAAGATCGTCTCCGGCGGCACCGACGATCACCTGTTCCTCGTCGATCTGGTGGACAAGGGGCTCACCGGCAAGGCCGCCGACGCCGCACTCGGTGCCGCGCACATCACGGTCAACAAGAACGCGGTGCCGAACGACCCGCAGTCGCCCTTCGTCACCAGCGGCATCCGCATCGGCACGCCGGCGATCACGAGCCGCGGCTTCAAGGAGGCCGAGGCGAAGCAGCTCACGCACTGGATCTGCGACGTGCTGGACAACATCGACGATGCTTCGGTGATCGCCGCGGTGCGCGAGAAGGCCAAGGCCCTCTGCGCGCGCTTCCCGGTCTATCCGGCCAGCCGCTGAGCCACGGGGGCGACACGCCATGGCTATCAGTGTTTTCGAGATGTTCAAGGTCGGGATCGGCCCGTCCAGCTCCCACACCGTGGGGCCGATGCGTGCCGCCCTGACCTTCGCGTCCAGCCTCAAGGACAGCGGGCTGCTGTCACGGGTCAAGCGCGTGCGTGCCGAGCTGTACGGCTCGCTCGGCGCCACCGGCAAGGGGCACGGCAGCGACAAGGCGGTACTGCTGGGGCTGGAGGGCGAGGCCCCCGACCTGATCGACCCCGACACGGTGGACGGCCGCCTCGCTCGCATCCGCGACGGCAGGCGGTTGATGTTGCTTGGCATTCATCCGGTGCGCTACGACGACAAGGTCGACCTCGTCTTCCTGCGCCGGCAGACGCTGCCCTACCATCCCAACGGCATGCGGCTGACGGCGTTCGGCGACGACGATGTGGAACTCGTCAGCCGGGTCTACTACTCGGTGGGTGGCGGCTTCGTCGTCAATGAGGAAGCCGCGGGCGCCGACCGCATCGTCGAGGACCGCACCGAGCTGCCTTACCCCTACCGCAATGCCGACCAGTTGCTGACGCAGTGCGCGGTCAACGACCTTTCCGTCAGCCAGTTGATGCTGGAGAACGAGAAGGCGTGGCGTAGCGAGGCGGAAACGCGCAACGGCCTGCTGCACATCTGGAAGGTGATGCAGGCCTGCGTGCGCCGCGGCTGCGAGAGCGAGGGCGTGCTGCCTGGCGGCATGAAGGTGCGCCGGCGCGCGGCCGAGCTGTACCGCAAGCTGTCCGGTGCGCCCGAGGCCTCGCTGCGCGATCCGCTGACCACGATCGACTGGGTGAACCTGTATGCGCTCGCGGTCAACGAGGAAAACGCCGCCGGCGGGCGCATCGTCACCGCGCCGACCAACGGTGCGGCGGGGATCATCCCGGCCGTCCTGCACTACTACTACCGCTTCATCCCCGGAGCAACCGAAGACGGCGTCGTCCGCTTCCTGCTCACCGCCGCCGCGATCGGCATCCTGTTCAAGGAAAACGCCTCGATCTCCGGTGCCGAGGTCGGCTGCCAGGGTGAGGTCGGCGTCGCCTGCTCGATGGCGGCCGGGGCGCTGGCCGAGGTCCTCGGCGGCACGCCGGAGCAGGTCGAGAACGCGGCCGAGATCGGCATGGAGCACAACCTCGGACTCACCTGCGATCCGGTGGGCGGGCTGGTGCAGGTGCCGTGCATCGAACGCAACGCGATGGGCGCGGTGAAGGCGATCAATGCCGCACGCATGGCGCTGCGCGGCGACGGCAAGCACTGCGTGTCGCTCGACAAGGTCATCAAGACCATGCGCGACACCGGCCGCGACATGAAGGACAAATACAAGGAGACGTCCCGCGGTGGCCTCGCGGTGAATGTCATCGAGTGCTGAAAGCGAGGAGACAAGGTCATGCAACACTATTCAGGATTCGGGCTCGTCAAGCACGGGCTCAGCCATCACGAGAACTGGCAGCGCATGTGGCGCAATCCGGTGCCCAAGAGCCAGTACGACGTCATCGTCGTCGGCGGCGGCGGCCACGGGCTGGCGACCGCGTATTACCTGGCCAAGGTGCACGGCATCACCAACGTCGCGGTCGTGGAGAAGGGCTGGCTGGGCGGCGGCAACACCGCGCGCAACACCACCATCGTCCGCTCCAACTACCTGTGGGACGAAGCGGCCTGGCTGTACGAGCACGCGATGAAGCTGTGGGAAGGGCTGTCGCAGGATCTCAACTACAACGTGATGTTCTCGCAGCGCGGCGTGATGAACCTGGGCCACACGCTGCAGGACATGCGGGACATCCACCGCCGGGTGAACGCCAACCGGCTCAACGGCATCGACGGCGAAGTGCTCGACGTGAAGCAGGTCCAGGAGATCGTGCCGATCATGGACTGCTCGCCCAACACCCGCTACCCGGTGCTGGGGGCATCGTGGCAGCCACGCGCCGGCGTCGCGCGCCATGACGCGGTGGCGTGGGGCTATGCCCGAGGCGCCGATGCGCTGGGCGTCGATCTGCTGCAGCAGACCGAAGTCACCGGCTTTCGCATCAGCGGCGGCAAGGTGCTCGGCGTCGAGACCAACCGCGGCTATATCGGCGGCAAGACCATCGGCGTGGTCACCGCGGGCAATTCCGGCGTGCTGGCGAAGATGGCCGGCTTCAGGCTGCCGCTCGAATCGCACCCGCTGCAGGCACTGGTGTCCGAGCCGATGAAGCCCATCCTCGACACCGTGGTCATGTCCAACCATGTGCATGGCTATGTCAGCCAGTCGGACAAGGGCGATCTGGTCATCGGCGCCGGCATCGACGGCTACAACGGCTACGGCCAGCGCGGCAGCTACTCGACCATCGAGCACACGCTTCAGGCGATCGTCGAGCTGTTCCCGATGTTTTCGCGTGTGCGCATGAACCGGCAGTGGGGCGGCATCGTCGATACCTGCCCGGATGCGTGCCCGATCATCTCGGCGACGCCGGTCGGCGGCCTGTTCTTCAACTGCGGCTGGGGCACCGGCGGCTTCAAGGCGACGCCCGGCTCGGGCCACGTGTTCGCGGCGACGCTGGCCGAGGGCAAGGCGCATCCGCTGGCCGCGCCTTTCTCCATCGACCGCTTCATCTCCGGAAAACTCATCGACGAGCACGGCGCGGCCGGCGTCGCGCACTGAAGGGAGGAGGACATCATGCTGCACATCTACTGTCCCTACTGCGAGGAATACCGCGAGGAAGAGGAGTTCCGGCCCAAGGGCGAAGCGCACATCGCGCGCCCGGCCGAGCCGGAAGCCACCAGCGACGAAGCCTGGGGCGACTACCTGTTCTTCCGCAAGAACCCGCGCGGCCTGCATCACGAGCAGTGGTACCACGCCGCGGGCTGCCGCAAGTTCTTCAACGCCACGCGTGACACCGTGAGCTACCAGATTCTCGAAACCTACAAGGCCGGCCAGCAGCCCACGGTGACCGCCGCGGCGCGCGCGGCCCAGGCAGCCGGCAAGGGGGTGGCAAAATGAGCCAACGCAATCGTCTCGACAAGGGCGGGCGCATCGATCGCAGCCGCCCGCTGCGCTTCACCTTCAACGGTGTCGGCTACCAGGGCTTTGCCGGCGACACGCTCGCCGCGGCGCTGCTCGCCAACGGCGTCGACATCGTCAATCGCAGCTTCAAGTATGCGCGGGTGCGCGGCATCGTCGCCGCGGGTGCTGAAGAACCGAATGCGGTCGTCCAGCTCGGCGCCACCGAAGCCTCGCAGGTGCCCAACGTGCGCGCCACGCAACAGGCGCTCTACGACGGCCTGGTGGCCGGCAGCACCAATGGCTGGCCCAATGTCGACCGCGACCTGATGGGCGTCATCGGCAAGGTCGGCGGCAAGTTCATGCCGCCCGGCTTCTACTACAAGACTTTCATGTCGCCGGCCTCGATGTGGCCGAAGTACGAGAAGTACATCCGCAAGGCTGCCGGCCTGGGCCGCAGCCCCAAGGAGCGCGACCCCGACATCTACGACCACATCAACCACCATTGCGACGTGCTGGTGATCGGTGCTGGCCCGGCCGGCCTGGCGGCGGCGCTGGTGGCCGGTCGAGCCGGCGCACGGGTGATCGTGTGCGACGAGCAGGAGGAGATGGGCGGTTCGCTGCTGGACTCGCGTGAGCCGGTCGACGGACATCCCGCCGCCGACTGGGTGGCCGCGGTGTTGCGCGAACTCGCCGCCATGCCCGAGGTGCGGCTGCTGCCGCGCACGACCGCCAACGGCTATCACGACCACAACTTCGTCACCCTGCACGAGCGTCGTACCGAGCACCTGGCCGACATCGCCCCGCTGCAAGACGGACGCCGCGCCGTGCGTGCGCGCATGCACCGTGTGCGCGCCGGGCAGGTGATCCTCGCTACCGGCACGCACGAGCGGCCGCTGGTGTACGCCAACAACGACGTACCGGGCAACATGATCGCCGGGGCGGTGTCGACCTACATCCACCGCTATGCGGTGGTGCCGGGCCAGCGCCTCGTGCTGTCGACGTCGAACGACCACGCGTACCGCGCGGCGCTGGACTGGCGCGAAGCCGGGCGCGAGGTGGTCGCCATCGTCGATGCGCGTGAGAACCCGGATGGCGACCTGGTCGCCGAAGCGCGCAAGCGGGGCATTCGCATCATCACCGGCAGTGCGGTGATCGAGACGCGCGGGAGCCGGCGCGTGTCGAGTGCGCTGGTGGCCAAGATCGATGTCGTCGGCTTCAAGGTGCGCGGTTCAGTCGAGGAACTCGCCTGTGACACCGTCGCGAGCTCGGGCGGTTACAGCCCGGTCGTACACCTGGCCGCCCATACCGGGGCGCGGCCCGAATGGCGCGCCGACATCCTCGGTTTCGTGCCCGGCAAGGTGAAGGGCATGATCCCAGCCGGTGGCGTCAATGGCGTGATGGCACTTGCCGAAGTGCTCGCAGACGGCGTCGAGGCAGGCTGCCGCGCACTGATGGAGACCGGCTACAAAGCGGTGGCGGTGCGCTTGCCCGAGGTGCGCAAGGTGCGCGAAGGCAAGGCGGCGGCGCTTTACCAGGTACCGCATGTCAAGCCGGCGATGCGTGCGCCCAAGCAGTTCGTCGACCAGCAGAATGACGTCACCGCGGCCGGCATCGAGCTGGCCACGCGCGAAGGTTTCGAGTCCATCGAGCACGTCAAGCGCTACACCGGCATGGGCTTCGGCACGGACCAGGGCAAGCTCGGCAACATCAACGGCATGGCGATCGCGGCTCGCTGCCTGGGCCAGACCATTCCCGAGACGGGCACCACCGTGTTCCGGCCGAACTACACGCCGATCACCTTCGGTGCCATTGCCGGCCGCCATTGCCGCGAGTTCTTCGATCCGCGGCGCTACACCGCGCTGCACGCCTGGCATGTGGAGCACGGCGCCAAGTTCGAGGAAGTGGGCCAGTGGATGCGGCCGTGGTACTTCCCGCGCGGCAATGAAACCATGCACGAGGCGGTGCAGCGTGAGTGCCGCGCGGTGCGCGAGAACGTGGGCATCCTCGATGCCTCGACGCTGGGCAAGATCGAGATCCAGGGTAAGGATGCGCGCGAGTTCCTCAACCGCCTCTACACCAACGCCTGGACCAAGCTCGACGTCGGCAAGGCGCGCTACGGCCTCATGTGCAAGGACGACGGCATGGTCATGGATGATGGTGTCACCGCGTGCCTGGGCGAGAACCACTTCCACATGACCACCACCACCGGCGGCGCGGCGGCGGTGCTGGACTGGATGGAGATGTGGCACCAGACCGAATGGCCCGAGCTTGAGGTGTATTTCAACTCGGTGACCGACCACTGGGCGGCGATGGCGTTGAACGGCCCGAATGCGCGCAAGCTGCTCGCCGAGCTGACCGACATCGACCTCTCGCGGGAGAAGTTCGGCTTCATGGATTGGCGTGAAGGGACGGTGGCGGGCGTGCCGGCGCGGGTGTTCCGAATCTCCTTCACCGGCGAGCTGTCGTACGAGATCAACGTGCAGGCCAACCATGCCATGCAAGTGTGGAAGGCGTTGTTCGAGAAGGGCGAGAAGTACGGCCTGACCCCCTACGGCACCGAAACCATGCACGTGCTGCGCGCCGAGAAGGGCTTCATCATCATCGGCCAGGACACCGACGGCTCGGTCACGCCGGAGGATCTCGGCATGCAGTGGTGCGTGGGGTACAAGAAGCCGTACTCGTGGATCGGGCGGCGCGCGCTGACGCGTCCGGATACCAAGCGCGCGGACCGCAAGCAGCTCGTGGGTCTCAAGCCGCTCGACAGCAAGATGGTGCTCGACGAAGGCGCGCAGATCGTGCTCGACAAGACGCTGACCATCCCGATGCCCATGGTCGGCCACGTCACTTCCAGCTACTTCAGCCCGACCCTGGGGCATTCCTTCGCCCTGGCGCTGCTCAAGGGCGGCAGCCAGCGCATCGGCCAGACCGTCTATCTGCCCATGGCCGACGGCCGCGTCCATGCCGCCGAAGTCGTCAGCCCCGTTTTCTACGATCCCAACGGAGAGCGTCACCATGTCTGATCTGTCCATTTTCGACGTCAATCCGGCGGCGGGTGCGAAATCCGAATCGCCGCTGGCGATGACCCGTGTCACCGTCGCCACCGTCGCCTCGCCGGCCAAGGCCGGGGTGGTGGTGCGCGAACACGCCTTCCAGGGTCACCTCATCCTGCGCGGCAGGGCGACCGACGACCAATTCCGTGCCGGCGTCGAGCAGGCGCTCGGCGTGCCGCTCCCGCTCAAGATGGGGCCGCTGTCGCGCGACGAGGCACGTGGCGTCAGCATCCAGTGGATGTCGCCCGATGAGTGGCTGGTCATCGTTCCGGCAGGTCGCGAGTTCGCGACCGAGAACCGGCTGCGCGAGGTGCTTTCCGGCCACTACGCGGTGATGAACGTCAGTGGTGGCCAGACGGTGCTGGAACTCAGCGGCCCGGCCGTTCGCGACGTGCTGATGAAGTCCACGCCCTATGACGTGCATCCGCGCAACTTCCCGGTGGGCAAGGCCGTCAGCAGCGTGTTCGCCAAGAGCAGCGCGATCATTCGCCGGGTGGCCGAGGATCGCTGGGAACTGGTGATCCGTCGCAGCTTCGCCGATTACCTCTATCGCTGGGTGCTCGACGCCAGCGAGGAGTTCGGTGTGTACGTGGCGAGCTGAGGCCGCAGGTGGCCGCGGCTCGGGCCGCGGCCCTTTCATCAAAGGAGGTTTCATGAGCGAACCGTGCGACATCATCGCCGCACCATCGGTCGCCGAAGCACGGACGGCGCATCTGCGCAGCAGTCCGTCACGCGCAGCACCGACCGTCGGCGACGACACGATCTTCCTGCGCGGCCTGCGAGTGGATGCGTTGATCGGCGTCTACGAACACGAGAAGCACGCACCGCAGCCCTTGCTGATCGATCTCGAACTGGGGCTGGCGCATTCCCACGCCTGTTTCTCGGATTGTCTGGACGACGCCGTCGATTACGGTGCGGTGGTGGCGGCGGTGCGTCGCCACGCGCTGCTGAACCGCTGCGAACTGCTCGAAGCATTCGCGCAGAACGTTGCCGACACGCTGCTGCAGGACTTCGCCCTGTCGTCGGCCGCGGTCACCGTGTCGAAGCCGGGGATCTTCGACGTCGCCGACAGCGTGGGAGTCTCCATCCGCCGGCGCCGTGTTGGTGCAGCCAATGCCACCGGGTGAACGGCGGTGGGGGAAGTAATGAAGCGATTGCGCGGCACACGTGGCCGCCAACCAAGCAATCTTCCGCGGGCGCGGTGGAACGGCTCCTGGAGCCCCGCCGCTGGTCTCAAGCGAAGCTTGCTGTGATGTAGTCCGCGAGGCAGCGCGCGGCCTCGGTCGCGTTCTCGTCGCTCATGTGCAGCCGCACGTCGAGTTCGCCCATCGCCGGAAAACCGTCGCGCTCGTCGAGCGTTCGCACGCCTTCCGGCGCGGTGCTGGCAGCGAGCAGGGTGACGCCCAGGCCGGTGCGGACCGCCGCGACGATGCCGCTGTAACTCGAACTCGTGTAGACGATGCGCCAGGGCAGGGACAGCCGGCCGAGCGTCTGCAGCACGCGGTTGCGATAGATGCAGGGGGGCGGGGCCACCACCAGCGGCAGCGGGCGTTGCGTGTGGCGGGTGTGGTCGAGATCGGTGATCCACACCAGCGGCTCGGTGAGGACCTTGATCCCCCGGGTTTCACCGGGGTCGTCGTGCAACGCGATGACAAGATCGAACTCGCCCTTCTGCTGCCGCGCGAGCAGGTTCTTGCTCAGGTCGCATGTCACTTCGAGCATGACCCCGGGGTGCGACTGGGCGAATTTGCCGAGAATCACCGGCAACAACGACGCGGTGTACTCGTGCGGCGCGCCCAGTCGCACGATGCCGGCCACCTTGGGCCGCTGCAGGCTGCTCACCGCCTCGTCGTTGAGGGCCAGGATGCGTCGCGCATAGCCGGCGAGAACCTCGCCTTCATCGGTGAGCTTTACCCGATGCGTACCGCGCACGAAAAGCTGCACATCCAGCATTTCCTCCAGGCGCCGCACCTGCAGGCTGATCGCCGACTGCGTCCGTCCCACCGCGTCGGCGGCACGGGTGAAGTTGCCCAGGTCCACCGCCTTGACGAAGGTTCTCAGCAGATCGGTCGGGATGTTGGCCATGGCTTCGTGACATTTCAAATATTAATGATTTGATTTCAGTTATCAAATCCAGAAATGGAATGATCGCCTTAGGATGCTCGCGCAACATCGAACGTCAGCCCCGTCAACCGTAGAGCCCCAAGGAGAGAGCATGAGCACCCTGAAATTCACCGAAGACCACGAATGGCTGCGCGTCGAGGGCGACGTCGCAACGGTCGGCATCACCGACTACGCGCAGAATGCGCTGGGCGACATTGTCTTGGTGCAACTGCCGGAAGTCGATGCGCACTTCGCAGCCGGCGACGAGGCGGCCGTGATCGAGTCGGTGAAGGCGGCCGGCGAACTGAAGATGCCGCTTGCCGGCACGGTGATGGAAGTGAACACTACGCTGGCCGATGCGCCGGCAACGGTGAACGAGGATCCGCTCGGCGCCGGCTGGTTCATCCGCATCCGCCTCGATGATCCGGCCGCGGTCGCCGGGCTCCTCGAGCAGGCTGCCTACGACAAGCTGACTGCCTGATCGTCCTTCTTCCGCCCGCTGCCCACGCCATGAACATGAACGACACCCACCTTTCCGCGACGCTCGCGCAACTCGAACAGCGCGACGACTTCGTCGGCCGCCACATCGGCCCGGACGAGAGCGAAACGCGCGCGATGCTGCACGCCCTCGGCCTCGACTCGCTCGATCAACTCGTCGACCGGGTGATTCCCTCATCCATCCGGTCGGCATCGCCCCTTTCCCTCCCAGAGAGCCGCAGCGAAGCGGATGCGCTCGCGATGCTGCGCGAGATCGCAGGGAAGAACCGGGTGTTCCGTTCCTTCATCGGCGCGGGCTACTACGATTGCCACACGCCGCCGGTCGTGCTGCGCAACGTGCTGGAGAATCCGGCCTGGTACACCGCCTACACGCCGTATCAGCCGGAAATCTCTCAGGGTCGGCTGGAAGCGCTGCTGAATTTCCAGACCATGGTGACGGATCTCACCGGCATGGAGATCGCCAATGCCTCGCTGCTCGACGAGGCGACGGCCGCAGCGGAGGCGATGGCCTTCTGCCAGCGCCTGTCGAAGAACCCGGCGAAGGCCTTCTTCGTTTCCCGCGACTGCCATCCGCAGACGATCGAGGTGGTGCGCACTCGCGCCGAACCGCTCGGCTTCGAGGTGATCGTCGGTAACCCGGCCACCGATCTCGATTCGCACGAGTTCTTCGGCGTGCTGCTGCAGTACCCGGCGACGACCGGCGAGGTGATCGACTGCGCCGCCATCGTCGACGCCGCGCATGCGAAGAAGGCGCTGGTGGTGGTCGCCGCCGACCTGCTGGCGCTCACGCTGCTGAAGCCGCCGGGCGAATTCGGTGCCGACGTCGCGATCGG
>JAFEFM010000252.1 GCA_018240585.1 Pseudomonadota bacterium | reverse complement strand
CAGACGCTCGAACCGCGACTCTATTACTTGAACGTTCCCTATCGCCGGCAGGACGACATCCCGCTGTTCGACTCCAGCCGCTACGATTTCGGCTTCGCGCAGATCTTCTCGGAGAATCGCTATACCGGCGGCGACCGCATCGGCGATGCCAACGACCTCACCGCCGCGGTGACCTCGCGACTGATCGATCCGACCACCGGTGCCGAGCGCATCCGAGCCCTCGTCGGCCAGCGCTACTACTTCGAGGACCAACGCGTCACCGCCGGCGAGGTCGCGCGCACCAGCCGCCGGGCCGACATTCTCGGCGGCCTCAATGGCCGCCTGACGCGCACGACGTCCGTCGACTCCCTGCTGCAATACAACCCCAACGACAGCCAGATCGAGCGCTTCAATGCCGCGCTGCGCTACCAGCCCGAGTTCGCCAAGGCGCTCAACGTCAGCTACCGTTATGCGCGCGACCTGCGCAGCACCGATGGCACGCTCGGGCTGCGCGATGTGGACGTGTCGGGGCAGTGGCCCTTGTGGAGCAACTGGTATGGGGTCGGACGGGTCACGCATTCGCTCAAGGAGGATCGTGTCACCGAGGCCATCGGCGGGCTGGAATTCAATGGCGGCTGCTGGGTGTTCCGCGCGGCCGTGCACCGCTATGCGCTCACCGCCGAAAAGTCGAACAAGGCGCTTTTCTTCCAGCTCGAATTCAACGACCTCACGAGCATCGGCTCGAGTCCGCTGACCCTGATCAAGCGCAGCGTGCCGGGCTATGGCAAGATCAACGACCCGACGGCCAACCGCGTATTCGGCTATTGACCGGACATCCCGCGCGATTCGCCCCAGCAAACCTAACCATCGAACATGAACCGACTCTTTTCACGTAGCTGCGCTGCCCTCGCCATCGGCTTTTCCTGCGCGATGCTCGCCATGCCGCTCGCCGCGGCACCACGTGCAGTGGATGTGGACCGCATCGCTGCCGTGGTCAATAACGAAGTGATCACGCGCCAGGAGCTGCGCGTGCGTGTCGACCAGGCGACGCGCCAGTTGAAGCGTCAGAACGTCGAGTTGCCGCCGGCCGACGTGCTCGAACGTCAGGTGCTCGAGCGCCTGATCCTCGAGCGTGCGCAGTTGCAGCTTGCGCGTGACACGTCTCTGCGGGTCGACGACGCGACGCTCGAACGCGCGATCGCCCGCATCGCCGAGAACAACAAGATCGGCATCGACCAATTGCGCGCGACGCTGGAGAAGGACGGCGTCTCGTGGAACCAGTTCCGCGACCAGATTCGCACCGAAATCCTGCTCACCCGGCTGCGCGAGCGCGAGGTGGACAACAAGGTGGTCGTCACCGAGGCGGAAGTCGACAACTTCCTTGCCAGCAACCCCGATGCCTTCTCCAATCAGGAGTACCTGCTGTCCCACATCCTGATCGGCGCACCCGAACGTCCCACGCCCGAGCAGATCGAGCGGCTGCGCGCGCGGGCCGACGCGGTGATGGCGCGTCTGCGTGCCGGCGAGGATTTCTCGCGCGTCGCTGCTGCGACCTCCGATGCGCCCGACGGCATCAACGGCGGCAGCCTCGGCTGGCGTCGTCTGGACCGCGTACCGGCGCTGTTTGCCGAGGTGACGCGCAATCTCAAGCCAGGCGAGGTCTCCGAGCCGATGCGCAGCGCCGCTGGCATCCACATCGTCAAGCTGATGGATCGGCGTGGCGGCGAGGGTGCCGCAGCGCTGACGCTGGAGCAGACCCACGCGCGTCATATCCTGATCAAGACTTCCGAAGTGCTGTCGGATGCCGAAGCCGAGTCGAGGCTGCGCGGCTTGCGCGAGCGCATCGTCAACGGGGCGGATTTCGGCGAGCTGGCGAAGGCGAGTTCGGCGGACCTTTCGGCTGCGAAGGGTGGCGATCTGGGCTGGGTCAATCCGGGCGATACGGTGCCGGAGTTCGAGCGCGCGATGAACGCCCTGAAGCCCGGCGAAGTGAGCCAGCCGGTGCGCTCGCCTTTCGGCTGGCACCTGATCCAGGTGCTGGGGCGCCGCGTGCAGGATGTCACCGACGAGCGCAAGCGCGGCCTTGCGCGCGCCGCCCTGCGCGAACGCAAGGCGGAGCAGGCTTACGAGGACTGGCTGCGTCAATTGCGCGACAGCACCTACGTCGATAATCGCCTGGGCCGCGAGTGAGTGCCGATGCCATGCTGCCGGTGCTGGCCGTCACCAGCGGCGAGCCCGCCGGTGTCGGTCCGGAACTCTGCGCGCGCCTCGCGGAGAAGGACTGGCCTGCGCGGCTCGTCGTGCTGGGCGACATCGACCTGATCCGGGAACGCGCCGTGCTGACGGGCCGGTCGGTCGAGGTGCAGCCTTATGAAGGCGGGGGGAGCGCGAGGGCAGGCCAGCTCGAGGTCCTGCATGTGCCGCTGGCCGTGGCGTCGAAGCTGGGGGTGCCTGACCCCGCCAACGCACGCTACGTGCTCGATCTGCTGGACCGTGCGCTGGCCGGCTGTGCCAGCGGTGAATTTGCCGGCATGATCACCGCGCCGGTGCACAAGGGCGTGATCTGCGATGCCGGCGTGCCGTTCTCCGGCCATACCGAGTATCTCGCCGACCACACCCTCACGCCACGCGTGGTGATGATGCTGGTCGGCGGCGGCCTGCGTGTCGCGCTGGTCACGACCCATCTTCCCCTGTCGGCAGTCCCGGCGGCGATCACGCAGGACGCGGTGGAACAGACGCTGCGCATCCTGCATGCTGATCTGGTCGCCCGCTTCGGACTCGTCGCGCCCCGCATCCTGGTGGCCGGACTCAATCCGCACGCGGGCGAGGGCGGGCACCTGGGGCACGAGGAGATCGAAGTCATCACCCCGGTGCTCGAGCGCTTGCGTGCCGAGGGCATGCAGCTCGTCGGGCCGCTGCCTGCGGACACGCTTTTCGTGCCGCACACGCTGTCGACCGGCGATGCGGTCCTGGCGATGTACCACGATCAGGGCCTGCCGGTGCTCAAGCACGCCAGCTTCGGCGGCGGGGTCAATGTGACGCTCGGCCTGCCGATCATCCGCACGTCGGTGGACCACGGTACGGCCTTCGATCTTGCCGGAACGGGGCGGGCCGACCCCGGCAGCCTGTACGCTGCGGTCGAGCTCGCGCTGGCCATGTCGGCGGCCGGCGGTGCAAGTGCTGCGGCACATTGAGGATCGGCATGCAGGACAGAAACACCGACGGTCACCGCGCGCGCAAGCGCTTTGGCCAGAACTTCCTGTCGGACCCGAACATCATCCGGCGCATCATCGACGCCATCCGGCCGCAACCGGGTGAGTGCATGGTGGAGATCGGCCCGGGGCTGGGGGCGATGACCGCGCCCTTGATCGAACGCCTCGGCCACCTCCATGTGGTCGAGATCGACCGCGACCTGATCGCGCGCCTGCGTGAAACCTGGACGCCGGAGCAGATCACGATCCACGAAGGCGATGCGCTGAAATTCGATTTCGGCACCCTCGTTGCCGGGGGCGGCGACGAAGCGCCTCCCGGACTGCGCATCGTCGGCAACCTGCCCTACAACATCTCGACCCCCATCCTGTTCCACCTCGCCGAATTCGCGGAGCGGGTCAAGGACATGACCTTCATGCTGCAGAAGGAGGTCGTGATGCGCATGGTGGCCGAACCGGGGACCGAGGAATACGGACGCCTGTCGGTGATGCTGCAGTACCGCTTCCGCATGGGACGGCTCTTCGATGTGCCGCCGGGGGCGTTTCGCCCTGCGCCCAAGGT
>JAFEFM010000251.1 GCA_018240585.1 Pseudomonadota bacterium | reverse complement strand
TCGGCATCTGCTTCGGCATCTATTCGTCGGTGCTGGTGGCGAGCCCGTTGGTGATGTGGCTGGGCGCGTCGCGCGAGCAGTTCGTGAAGCCGAAGAAGGAAAAGGAAGAGGCGGTGGTCTGAGGCCTCGCGGTTTTCCGGATGTGCGAAAGGCGCCCTTGCGGCGCCTTTCTTCTTGGGTCGGGGCTCGTGCCTGCGTGATCGTGCCTTCGGTCCGGTCGCGGGGCGGGCGCGGCGTTCGCCGCCTGCATTCGCGGCCTGCGGCTGCCCTCGGCGGAGAACGCCGCGGGGGCGGCGACGCAAACTCGTCGCTGCGCTTCTCAGACATGCGTCGCCTTGTTTCCCCCGCGACGCCCTCCACCTCGGCGCTCATGAAGTTGGCGACCGCTGCGCCCGCCCCGCGACCTCGCGTTGCTGGTTTCCCTAGCGATCGAAAAAATCGGGATGTGCCTATACCGCGAACACCTGCTTCACGCGCAACGTCTCGCCACGCTCGGTCAAGCCGATCAGGCGGTCGATGTTGGGGTGCTTGCCGGGGTTCAGGCGTGCGTCCTCACTGTGCTCCGCATACAGCTCGATTCCCTTTTTCGCCGCCTCGGGCGTGATCGCGCCGTAGAGCTGGGCGAGGTGGTTGTAAACGGCGAGCGAGCCCGCCTGGCCGAGTTTGTTCTCGATCGTTCCGACGACGGCGTCGGCGGCGTCGATCAGGTTCAGCGCGGCGAGGTGCGAGATGCCGGGAAGGGTCTTGAGATTGTCTGAAAAAGCCATGTGAAGTCCCGAAAAGTCGAATGAGCAATTCCGTCAGCAGCGAGCCTGCATCGTTCGGAACTGCCAATCGCGGTCAAGCGGGCTTGACCGCGACAAGAACGTCAAATCCTGCGCGCCAGCTCCGCCGCCTTGCCGACGTAGCTCGCCGGCGTCATCGCCAGCAGGTGGTCGCGCGCCTCGGCGGGAATCGCCAGCGTGCGGATGAAGTCCTGCAGCGCCTCGCGGGTGATGCCCTTGCCGCGCGTCATCGCCTTCAGTTGCTCGTACGGGCTCTCGATGCCGAAGCGGCGCATCACCGTCTGCACCGGCTCGGCCAGCACTTCCCAGCACTCGTCGAGGTCGGCGGCGAGACGCGCCGGATCGGCTTGCAGCTTGCCCAGGCCGCGCAGGCAGCTGTCGAGCGCGAGCACGGTGTGGCCGAAGCCCACGCCCATGTTGCGCAGCACGGTCGAGTCGGTCAGGTCGCGCTGCATGCGCGAGATCGGGAGCTTTTCCGAGAAGTGCTTGAGCACCGCATTGGCGAGGCCGAAGTTGCCTTCCGCGTTCTCGAAGTC
Source organism: Pseudomonadota bacterium (assembly GCA_018240585.1). Classification (GTDB taxonomy): domain Bacteria; phylum Pseudomonadota; class Gammaproteobacteria; order Burkholderiales; family Rhodocyclaceae; genus Thauera. The sequence goes on along the minus strand of JAFEFM010000251.1, from coordinate 178 downwards.
GATCGGGTTGACCTTGTGCGGCATCGTCGAGGAGCCGACTTCGCCTTCCTTCAGCTTCTGCTTGAAGTAGCCGAACGAGATGTACATCCAGATGTCGCGGCAGGCGTCGATCAGCATCGTATTGCCGCGTGCGATGGCGTCGAAGAGCTCGGCCATGGCGTCGTGCGGTTCGATCTGG
>JAFEFM010000250.1 GCA_018240585.1 Pseudomonadota bacterium | reverse complement strand
TGGTTCGACGCAGTCTCGCACCCACACGCGGCCGACCGGGTAGCGGCGCAGCAGCTCCGCGACCAGCGCCTCGCGCACGCCGGGCAGCACATGCACATGCTGGTGGCCATCCACATAGTCGGGCGGCGCGCCCCAGGCGTCTTCGAAAGCGTCGAGCTGCGCGCGCAGCTCGTCGACGAGGGCGGCGGCGGGCAGGGCGTGTGCCAGCGCGCGGGGCAGAAGGCGGCCGAGCGGCGGCAGGCGGCCGTCGATGGCGAGGCCATCGGCACGTCCCAGCGGCGCCTGGTCGGTGAGCGTGAGGTGCAGGCCGACGTCGGCCGGCGCGCGGCGGACAAGCTCGCGCAAGGGCGCGGCGGCGCGGCGCCAGTCGGCCATGGTCGTCATGCAGCTCGTGGCCGACAGACGGCCGGCGCCGATCAGTTCGGCGATGGCATCGCTGACGCCCGGGGCGAGGCCGTAGTCGTCAGCGCAGATGACGGCGGGGCGGGCAGGGGCGGACGGAGCTGCGGTCATGCGTGCGGGCGCAAAGTTCAGAGGCCGGCAGTATCGCTCAATGTCACCGCTCGGCGCGCGTGAGAAGGTGCCAGGAACGGGGCCTTGCCCTGCTGACGGCGGCTTCTGGTGCGGTGCAAAATGTTGTAACCGTGCCGCTTCATTCCGTGCCTGACGGAATGGTTTATCGTTCACTGCCTCGCCCCCATCGGGAGCGTTTTTCCGGATCGTCCTGCCGTGTCGAACCTCGACTCACTCGATGCCCATGCCCATGCGGCATCGTCTTCCTCCGCGCAGCCCCGCCTGTCGGTGGTCATTCCCCTCTACAACGAGAGCGGCTCGCTCGGCCTGCTGCACCAGCGGCTTACCGCGGTGCTCCGGGGAATGCCGCTGGCCTCTTACGAAGTCGTCTTCGTCGATGACGGCAGCCGCGACAGCACCTACGCCGAAGTGGCGGAGCTGTGTGCGATCGACCCGGCGCTGAAGGCGATCCGCTTCGCGCGCAATTTCGGCAAGGAAGCGGCGATGGCGGCCGGCCTGCGTGCCGCCGGCGGCGACGTCGTCGTGCTGATGGACGGTGACCTGCAACATCCGCCCGAGCTGATTCCCGAGATGCTCGAACGCTGGCGCGGCGGGGCGATGATGGTCACCGCGGTGCGCCGCTCGCGCGACACGGATCCCTGGCTGCGACGGCAGTTGTCGCGCGCCTTCTACGCCTTCTTCAGCAAGGTGTCGGAAGTCGCGCTGGCCGAAGGCGGCGGCGACTTCCGCATCTTCGACCGCGCGGTGGTGGATGCCATCAACAGCCTGCCCGAGCGCACACGCTTCATGAAGGGCATCACCAGTTGGGTGGGCTTCCGCCAGGAAGAAGTCGACTTCGAGCCTGAGGAGCGCGCCGCGGGCGCGTCCGCGTGGTCCATGCTGCGCCTGCTGCGCTACGCCATCGACGGCCTGTCGGCCTTCAGCACATTGCCGCTGCGGGTGTGGTCGGTGATCGGCCTGGTGATGGCGGGGCTGTCGGCCCTTTACGGCGCTTGGCTGGTGGTGCGCACCATCATCTTCGGTATCGACCTCCCCGGCTACGCGTCGATCATGGTGTCGGTGCTGTTCCTGTCCGGCATCCAGTTGATCAGCCTGGGTGTGCTGGGCGAGTACATCGGCCGCATCTTCACCGAGGTGAAGGGGCGGCCGCTGTTCCTGGTGTCCGAGCGCATCGGGTTCGGCGACGGCCGGGAGTCGCGTCGATGAGCGCTCCGGCGCGTGCCGCGGCTGTCGCTGCAGGGCATGACGAAGCGGATGACGGCGCGGGCGCAGGAAGTGGCAGATGGGCCTTCGGTCTGTCGATGCTGCTCTTCGTCGCAACGGCCGCCTTCATCCTGCTGACCTTCGACCAGCACGGGCTCAGCAACGATGAGGAAGTGCAGCACGTCTATGGCCGGCTGCTGGTGGATTTCTACGCCTCCGGCCTGAGCGACCTGCGTGCCTTCGAGTACAAGAACCTCTACCTCTACGGCGGCCTGTTCGACCTCGTCGCCGCCCTGATCGAGCGCAGCGGCGTGGTCGGTTCCGCCGGGCCCGGGGTGTGGGAGATGCGCCACCTTTTGTCGGCCGGCTTCGGGCTGGCCGGCTTGGCAGGCACCTGGCTGCTGGCGCGCCGCCTCGCCGGCGAATGGGCGGCGCTGGCGGCGCTGGTCGTGCTGCTGGTCACCGGCGCATGGTCGGGCGCGATGTTCACCCACACCAAGGACGTGCCCTTCGGCACCGCGATGGTGTGGGCGCTGTACTACATCGTGCGCGTCGCGCCCAGCCTGCCGCGGCCTGCACGTGGCGATGTGATCGGGCTCGGCATCGCGCTGGGTTGCGCCTTCGGCCTGCGCATCGGCGCAGTGTTCGCGGTGTTCTACCTCGGCATGGCGGTGCTGGCGGCGGCCGCATGGCGCGAGGGTGAATCGGCGGGTGCGCGCGCCGCGGTCTTCGGCCGCGCCGTCGTCGCTCTGCTGCCGGCGGCGCTGATCGCCTTCGCGCTGATGGGGCTGTTCTGGCCGTGGGCGGTGATGTCGGCGGGCAACCTGTGGAAGGCGATGACCACCTTCTCGCACTTCTCCTTCCTGCTGCACACCATCCTCGCCGGCAAGGTGATGCCCAATGGCGAAGTGCCGGGCACTTACCTGCTCGCCTACCTGCTCGTGCGCCTGCCAGAGATCTTCCTGCTCGGCCTCGCGCTGGCAGTGCTCGGCGGGTTGCGCGCCCTGCCGATGCTGGCGAGCCCGGCCGGTCGGCGCGCGGCATTGCCCTGGCTGCCGGTCGTGCTGGCCGCGCTGTTTCCGCTTGCCTACACGCTGCTGGCCGCGCCGCCGCTGTACAACGGCATCCGCCACTTCACCTTCCTGCTGCCGCCGCTCGCGGTGCTGGCGGGTGCCGGCCTGTACTCGGCCTGGCGGCGCGCGGCGCGCTGGCCGCGTGGCCGCTGGGCAGCGCTGGCCGGCTGCATGCTGCTGGTGGCAGGGCATGTGGTCATGCTGGCGCGGCTGCATCCCTACGAATACGTCGCCTACAACGGCTTCGTCGGCGGGCTGCGCGGCACCACCGACCGCTGGGAACAGGACTACTGGGCGGACAGCCTGCGTGATGCGGCCGGGCAACTGAACGCCTTCGTCGCCAGGGAAGGGCATCCCGACAAGACCTACACCGTGGCGGTCTGCGCCGAGTCGCTGCAGGGCAGCGTATGGCTCGCTCCGCAGCTGATCGTCACGCGCGACTGGTGGATCGCCGACTTCTTCCTGTCGCCGACCCACATGGACTGCGATACGGCGGAGAAGGGCAAGATCATCGGTAAGGTGGAGCGCGACGGCGTCACGCTGGCCGTGGTCAAGGATCGCCGCATGCTGGTGGGCGAGGAGCGCCGGCCACGATGAACATCCGCCGTTTCATCCGCTTCGCCGCTGTCGGCGCGGTCGGCACGCTGGCGCATTACGCCCTGCTGCTGACGCTGGTGGAAGGTTTCGGCGCCAGTCCGCTGGTTGGTGCGACCGCCGGCTTCGTGCTTGGCGCGGTGGTGAATTACGCGCTTGCGCGCCTGCTGGTGTTCGATTCGGACCGCACGCACGTCGAGGCCTTGCCACGCTTTTTCGCCGTGGCCACAATCGGGCTTGCCTGGACCGCCGCGCTGATGAAGCTGTTCGTCGATGTCCTCGGGCTGCACTACCTGCTTGCGCAGCTCACCACGACCGCGTTGCTGCTGTTGTGGCACTACGCTGGCAATGCGGTGTGGACTTTCCGTCATCGCGAACGACCGGCGGGGGAGTGAGGGTGGCCGGATGCTGCCAGAGGGAATTGACGCGTATCAAGAACCTGGCGCGCACGAACCGTTAACATTGTTTCGTTTTTCCACAAATGTTTTCTGCTTGGATTCCCGACGGAGATTTCCAATGAAAAAGACCAATCTGGTTCTCGCTGCGGCGCTTGCCGCCCTTCTTTCGGCCTGTGGCGGCCAGGATTCCGGCAAGCAGGCTGCAGCACCGGCCGCTCCTGCAGCACCGGCGGCGCCTGCCGCTGCGCCCGCGGCGCCTGCGCCCAGCGCTGCGGCCGAAAGCGCAGCACCCGCGGCCGCGCCTGCCGCAGCTCCGGCGGCCCAGGTCGCCGCCGCGCCGGCTGCCGGCGCGGGGGGCGAGAGTGTTTTCAAGAAGACCTGCGCGCTGTGTCATGCGACCGGCGTGGCTGGCGCGCCGATGGTGGGCAACAAGGACGACTGGGGTCCGCGCATCGCCCAGGGCAAGGACACGCTTTACAAGCACGCGCTGGAAGGCTTCACCGGCGCCAAGGGCATGATGCCTCCGCGTGGTGGCGGCTCGTCGCTGTCCGACGACGAGGTGAAGGCTGCCGTCGATTACATGGTGTCGAAAGCGAGCTGATCCGCTCCCGATCTTCCGCGCAAATGGAGGCCCTGGCGGCCTCCATTTGCGTTTACCGGCACCGCCGCTGACGGGCCCGGTGCGCCTCAGTGCATGTGGCTGGAATGGGTGGCGTCGCGCAGGCCGGCCAGCGTGTCGCCGCGGATGTCGGCGAACCGCAGCACGTGCCCGCCGCGCTCGGTGGCGAAGCGGCGGGCGGCTGCCTCGTCGGCGAAGGCGGGGAGGTCGGGGCCACGCATCGGGCCACGTGCGCTCGAGCCGAGCACGTAGGCCGCAGCGCGCGCGTCGGTCCAGCCACTGCCGTTGAAATCGCTCACATACAATGCCGCCGCCTGGCCAGGCGAGTGGCTGGCGTCGAACCGCGCCGGCTCGGCGAGGAACATGAACAGGTCGACCGGCGAGTCGAAGAAGTGGGCCGAGCCATCGTCGAAGATGACCTGCGCTGCCCACTTCGCGAATCTTGCCGGATACATGCCGCACACCGGGCAGCGCGCGTCGGCCGGAACGGGCCGCGCGGCGAAGATCTCCAGCCCCGAGGCGGGATCGTAGGGGTGCGCCGCGGACTGTCGCGACGGCGGCACGATGCACACGTCTTCGGCCGGCGGCGCGAAGGCGGCCGCCGGGCGGTGGGCGTATTGCCAGAAGAGACCGGCGGCAGCCGCCACGCAGAGCGCGGACGCGCCGAGCAGCATGCGGCGGGCGGCGGCCGGATGGGTCATGGCGTCTTGCCCTGCAGTTGCGGGTCCTGCAGCAGCGCTTCGACGAGGGCGGTGAGATTGGCTGCCGGATTCGCGCCCACTCGCGTGACCGGATCCGGCACCGTGCGGCCGTCGCCCAGGTGCAGGTGGTTCGGCGCGGTGGCCAGTTCGGGGTGTGTCGGCGCGGTGTCGATGCCCATCTCGACCGCGTCCGCACCCAGTCCTGTACGCCAGCGCAGGGAATAGGCGTCGTCCGCGGCGTAGTGCACGGTGAGCATCACGCCGTTGTCGAGGATCAGGGTGAGCGCGTCCTGGGCCAGTTGCGGCGGGGCGGCGAGGCGGTCGGGAAAGGCCTGCTCGATGTGCTCGGCGAGTTCGGGATGGAGGCTCATCAGCGGTTCGCCTCCTTCAGGTGTTGGCTGATGGTTTCGCGCGCCGCCTGATGCGTGTCGGCCAGGATGCGGGCCGCCAGGTAATGCTCGTAGGCAGGGTGCTCGGGAATCTCCCCGGTTGCGATGCGGGCCAGCAGGCCCGCTTCGTCGGCGGCGCCAAGCGCTTCCAGCACCTTGCGCCGGTTTTCGCGCGTCTCGTACATGAGGCGGGCGATCTGTTCGACTTCAAGCGCCCGTTCGGGCGGCAGCGAATCGTAGATCGGGTTCATCGTGTCGGTTTCCTCACATCGACTGGTCGTGCAGCGCGCCGCCGTCGAGCAGCACCATGTCGGGCTTCACTTCGTCGAAGCGCAGCACCTTGCCGCCGTATTGCGCGGCGAACGCCTTCGCGTCGGCTTCGCTGGCGAAAGAGGCGGCGCTCGGGCCCATCGAGCCGAGCCGCTTCGAGCCGAACACGTAGAAGGCCGTCTTCGCGTCGATCCAGTGGTCGACCGGCTTGTCCCAGTCGGTCTTGCCCATGTCCTGCACGAACATGGCGATGACGCGGCGCGCCTGCTCGGGGTTCAGATAGACGTTGAACATCTCGATCGTGTCGCAGAACCAGTCCGGCCGCGCAACGCCGCTGTAGTGGATCTGCGCCTTGGGTCCGGGGTAGTCGGCAAGCAGCATGCCGTCGAGCGCGCAACTGGTGCTGCGGTCGATCTCGAGCGCCACCACGCTGGCCTTGCCGCCGCCGGATTCGCCGCCGCAGGCCGCCAGCAGCACCACCGTGGCGCAGGCGAGCAGGTGGCGGCAGCGCAGAAAGGAAACGGGCATGTCGTTCATGGGAATGGGTCCTCCAGGGCAGGGGCTGGCAGGCGCCCCTTCTATTTTCGGAAGCGCCAGGCGGCGATGACCAGCGGCAGTGCGATCCACGCCGCCATCACGAGGCCGAGCAGGTCGCTGCGCGCCAGCGCGGGCGGGAACACCGTGGCGAGGCCATAGAGCGTGCGCACGTCCTCGAGCGCGAAGATGTTGAGGATGCGGAACACGTCGGCCGGGTTCAGCAGCAGCAGGTAGGGCATCACGTCGCCGCCCCACTGCCCGCCGGACAAGACCAGCGCGCCCAGCAGCAGCAGGTCGAAGATCAGCACGAAGAAGAACCACATCGCGATCGCCAGCCCGGAGGCGCGCGTGCGGTCGGCTGCGAACACCGACAGCATCACCGCCAGGCTCAGGAAGGCGCAGCCCAGCAGCACCGAGCTGAGCATGAAGCCGAAATAGTGGAACAGCGCGGCGAGGTCGAGTTGCGCGGACAGCACGAGGCCCACCAGGCCAAAGCCTGCGACGGTGGAGAAGGCGAGCGCGCCGGCGAGGCCGAGGTACTTGCCCAGCAGCAGTTCGACGCGGGTGATCGGCATCGACAGCAGCAGGTCGAGCGAGCCGCGCTCGCGCTCGCCGACGATGGCGTCGAAACCCAGCACCAGCGCGATCAGCGGGATCAGGTAGATGACCAGGCTCACCAGGCTGGCGATGGTGACCTCGATCGAGCGGAAGCCCACCGTACCCTGCTGCGCCGCGCCGAAATAGGCGATCGACAGCGCGAAGGCGGTGAACACCAGCGCCACCGCCAGCACCCAGCGGTTGCGGATGCGGTCCCAGAACTCCTTGCCGGCGACGGTGGCGATCTGTGCGAATTCCATGTCCCGCCCCTCAGTCGGAAAAGCCGAAGAACACGTCTTCGAGCGAAGGTTCGTGCACGCCGAGGTCGCGCACCTTGCCGTCCAGCGTCGCCAGTGCGGCGATCACTGCCATCTTGGCTTCGCGCCGGCACTGCACCGCGATATGGTCGTCGCGCGCCTCGATCGCGCCGACGGGCAGATGGCCGAGCGCGGCGCGCACCGCTTCGAAATCTTCCGGCGCCACCCGCACCGAGAACCACAGCGGCAGGTCCATCTGCTCGCGCAGCGCCTGCACCGTGCCGCAGGCCTGCACCTTGCCGGCGGCCATGATCGCCAGGCGGTCCACCCGTTCCTGGATTTCGGCCAGGATGTGCGAGGTGATCACCATCGTCACGCCGTCGCCCTTGAGTTGGCGCAGGATGGCGTAGAAGCCGCGGATGGCCTCGGGATCCAGGCCGGTGGTGGGCTCGTCGAGGAACAGGATGCGTGGCTTGCCCAGCAGCGCCTGCGCGAAGCCGAGGCGCTGGCGCATGCCCTTCGAGTATTCCCGCACGCGGCGCCGGGCTGCATGGGTAAGGCCGACGCGTTCGAGCAACTCCAGGTTGTTCGCCGGCGACACGCCCTTGAGTTTGGCGAAGAACTGCAGCGTCTCGAGGCCGGTAAGGTTGTCGTACAGCACGACGTTTTCCGGCAGGTAGCCGATCTTGCGCCGCACGGCGCGGAAATCGCCGTTGGCACCGCCGTGGCCAGCGACCATCGCGCCGTCGATGCGGATCTCGCCGGCGGTGACGGGGATGAGGCCCAGCATCATCTTGAACATGGTGCTCTTGCCGGCGCCGTTGTGGCCGATGAGACCGAACAACTCGCCGGCGCGGACGTCCAGGTCGACGCCATCGACGGCATGGATCGCGCCGTAATGCTTGCGGACATCGCGGGCGACGATCACCGCTGCGCCCGTGGGCGATTCGTCGTCACTCGGAGCGGGGGAAATATCTGCCACGCCATTGGCTCCAGTCGGGGTGGAAAGGCTGCATGTGCGGCTTGGGGTCGACGATGCTGGGTGCGCGCAGCAGCGGGAACTGCTGGCCCACCAGCCGCAGCGTCTGCACCGCCGGGCTCGCCAGCAGCAGCTTCATCATCGGGTGGCGCCAGGACAGGCGGTCCACCATGTCGTTGGCCTCGTACTGCACGTCGCCGATGCCGTCGCCGTTGCGGTCCCAGCCGAGGTAGTTGCTCCAGTAGTTGCCTTCCTTCGCGCCCCAGATCATGTCGCGCGCGGCGACGTAGCGGATCTGTTCGCGGTTGGCGATGAAGTCGTTGCCTTCGACCTCGTTGTTCTTCGATCCCGCCCATAGGTGGATGCCGACGTGGTTGTCGATCACGGCGTTGCCGCGGATCACGTTGTATTCGGCGTCGTAGATGAAGAAGCCGCGCTGGTTGCCGGCGACCACGTTGTTCTCGATCACCGAATCCTGGATCGAGCGCAACATGATGCCGTGGTCGGAATTGCCCCACGCGCGGTTATTGCGCACGACCTGGTCGCGCACTTCCATCAGCGCCAATCCACCGCGGTTGTACCAGGTCTCGTTGTCCTCCCACACATTGCGGTAGGACGTCATGTAGTGCGTGCCGTAGCGGCTGTGGTGCAGCTTGTTGCCGCGGAAGATGGCGTCGTGGGAGACGTCCACGTAGATCGCGTCGCGCACGAAGCTGATGTTGTTGCCGATGATGCGGGCGCGGCGCGTGTTGTACAGCTGGATGCCGTTGCCGCGCTTGGGCGAATCGAAGTCGCGCTTGCCGGTGATGAGGTTGTTCTCCACCAGCACGTCGTTGGCGCCTTCGATCCACAACCCGAACAGCGTGTAGGAGAAGTCGCAGTTGCGCACCACCGCGTGGTGCGAACCGGGGTAGATGTACACCCCGGCATGCTGCTGCAGCGTGTCGCCGCCGGAGTTGGCGATGATCAGGCCTTCGATCGTCACGTT
>JAFEFM010000024.1 GCA_018240585.1 Pseudomonadota bacterium | reverse complement strand
TCCGGGTGCGCGGCGCGCACGCGGGCGTAGACGGAATCCGACACGCGATGCCCTTCCGAGACCGTCAGCCTCGGCTCGACCTGCACGTGCGCGTCGCACAGCACGCGGTGGGCCATGCGGCGGGTACGCATGTCGTGCAGGCTGACGACGCCGGGTGTGTCCAGGATGGTGCGCCGCAGTCGCGCCAGCTCTTCCTCCGGCAGACCGGTGTCGATCAGTTCGCGCACCGCCTTCAGGGCGAAGCGGAAGCCCATGTGCAGGATCAGAAAGCCGACGATGGCGGCCGCCAGCGGCTCGAGGAACGGATAGCCGGCGAGGCTGCCGCCGATGCCCGCGGCCACGACCAGCGACGAGGCGGCGTCCGAGCGCGCATGCCAGGCGTTGGTTTCGAGCATCGGCGCCTTCAGCCGGCGCGACGACGCCAGGATGTAGCGGAACATTCCTTCCTTCGCCGCCAGCGTGAACACGGCCATCGCCAGCGCAGCCGGATGCAGCGCCGGCAGGTTGCCCATGTGCTGCAGGCGCACGCCCGAGCTCCACAGGAAGCCGAATCCCACGCCCGCCAGCACCAGGCCGAGCAGCATCGAGGTGACGGTCTCGATGCGGGCATGGCCATAGGGGTGTCGCAGGTCGGCCGGGCTGGCGCTGCGGCGGCCAGCGATCAGCACCAGGGCGTCGGTGACGAGGTCGGACAGGGTGTGCGCCGCATCCGCGACCAGGCTGAACGCGCCGGCGAAAAGGCCGATCACGATCTGACCGACGGTCAGCAGGGCGTTGATGACCAGCGCGACGAACGCCACCTTCTGGATGCCGGCGCTGCGCGCGACGGGATCGTCCGGCCTCGAGGGCGGTTTCGGGTTGCCGGGCGAGCGTGGAGCTGAGGCGGGCATGTCGAGGGTTGAGGATGAGGCGCTATACTTCGGAAGTTCCTGATCATTCTAGCCGGATGCACCGATGGGTACCCTCTCAGACCTGCTGACGCTTGCGCACCAGCGTGCGAGCAGCCTCGACCTGCCTTACCAGGGCGCGCTGACGCCGGCCGAGGCCTGGCAGGTGCTGCAGCTTGCGCCCGGCGCCCGCCTGGTCGACGTGCGCACCCGGGCCGAGTGGGACTGGGTCGGACGCGTCCCCGACTCGATCGAGATCGAGTGGGTGAGCTACCCCGGCAGCCAGCCCAACGCCAACTTCGTCGCCCAGCTCAGGCATCAGGTCGACCCGGAAGCGCTGGTGCTGTTCCTGTGCCGCTCGGGCGCGCGCTCGGACGCTGCCGCGCGTGCCGCCTGTGCGGCCGGCTACAGCAACTGCTATAACGTCCTCGAAGGTTTCGAGGGAGACAAGGACGCCAACGGCCAGCGCAACCGCGTCGGCGGCTGGCGTCATGCCGGCCTGCCCTGGCACCAGGGCTGAGCCGCCCGCGCGAGCCGGAACCGCGGAAGGCGCGGGCAGTCCGGCACCGATATTTCCAGACAAACTTTCACGAATCCGCATCATGCAAGTCGCCACCATCAGCTTCGACCGCTTCAACGTGCTTGCCGACGAAGACGCGCAGGCGCGCATCCGCGCCGCACGGGCACGCCTCGGTGACAAGGCGGTGCTGCTATGCCACCACTACCAGCGCGCCGACGTCTATCAGCATGCCGACCTCACCGGCGATTCGCTCAAGCTGGCGCGGCTCGCCTCCCAGACCGATGCCCAGTACATCGTGTTCTGCGGCGTGCATTTCATGGCCGAAGTGGCCGACATCCTGTCCAAGCCCAGCCAGGTCGCCATCCTGCCCGACCTCGCGGCCGGTTGCTCGATGGCCGACATGGCGAGCCTGGCCAAGGTCGAGCGCTGCTGGCGCGAGCTGGCCGAGGTGCTGGACAAGCCCGATGAGCTGATCACGCCGGTCACCTACATCAACTCGGCAGCCGACCTGAAGGCCTTCTGCGGCGAGCACGGCGGCATCGTGTGCACCTCGACCAATGCGCCCACCATCCTCGACTGGGCATTCTCCCGGCGCGAGAAGGTGCTGTTCTTCCCCGACCAGCACCTGGGGCGGTGGACGGGCTACAAGAAAGGCATCCCGCTCGACCAGATGGTGGTGTGGGACCCCGACCTGGAATACGGCGGCCTCACGCCGGAGCAGATCCGCAACGCCAGGATCCTGCTGTGGAAGGGCCACTGCTCGGTGCATCAGATGTTCCAGCCCGGCCACATCGAACGCTGGCGCAAGCAGCATCCGGATGGCCTGGTGATCTCGCACCCCGAGAGCAGCCTGGATGTCTGCATCCAGTCCGACTATGTCGGCTCGACCGAATACATCATCCGCACCATCGAAGCGGGCGCGCCCGGTTCGCGCTGGCTGGTGGGAACCGAGCTCAACCTGGTCAACCGCCTGGCCGAGGAGATGAAGCCGCAGGGCAAGATCGTGCAGTTCATGGCGCCCACGGTGTGCATGTGCTCGACGATGCAGCGCATCGATCCGCAGCACCTGGCATGGACGCTGGAGAACCTCGCCGACGGCAACGTGGTGAACCAGATCAAGGTGCCCGAGCACGAGGCCGAGCTCGCGCGCGTCGCGCTGGACCGGATGCTTGCGGTGTCCTGAGCGCACCCGGGAACGGGAGCCACTGGAGAAGCGATGGGCGTCCTGCGCATCTGCTCCTACAACATCCACAAGGGCTTCTCGCAGTTCAACCGCCGCATGGTGGTGCATGAACTGCGGGAGCGACTGCGCAGCCTCGAGGTGGATCTCGTCTTCCTGCAGGAGGTGCAGGGGCTCAACGTGCGGCACCGGGCCCGTCATGCCGACTGGCCGCAGCAGCCGCAGCACGAATTCCTCGCCGAGGACAACTGGGGCCAGACCGCCTACGGCCGCAATGCGGTCTACGACCACGGCCACCACGGCAACGCCATCCTGAGCCGGCACGACATCCTCTCCACCGCCAACGAGGATGTCTCGGCCCACCGCTTCGAGAGCCGTGGCCTGCTGCATTGCGAGATCTCGGTGCCCGAGTTCGCTGCGCCGGTGCATTGCGTGTGCGTGCATCTGGGCCTCACTGCCGGCGGGCGGCGGCGGCAGATGCAGGCGCTGGCCGATCGCATGGAACGGCTCGCCCCCGACGGCGCGCCGCTGATCATCGCCGGCGACTTCAATGACTGGCGCAACCACGCCGACGAACTGCTCGGCGAGCGTCTGGGCCTCACCGAGGCCTTCGGTGCCCACCGCGGCCGGCCTGCACGCAGCTTCCCGAGCCTGCTGCCCTTCTTCCGCCTGGATCGCATTTACGTGCGCGGCTTCCAGGTGCGTCAGGCCAAGGTCCATTT
>JAFEFM010000249.1 GCA_018240585.1 Pseudomonadota bacterium | reverse complement strand
TGCAGGAGATGGGCCGCATCCACGACCGCAACCAGCCGGACTTCCTCGAGCGCGAGATCGCCAAGGGCGCGGGCGACGACATCTCGGTGATGCTCTACACCTCCGGCACCACCGGCAAGCCCAAGGGCGTGTGCCAGACGCACGGTGCCTTCATCGCCGCCGCCACCGGCGCGATGCAGTTCGACAAGCTGACCGAGCAGGAAGACATCCTGTCCTACCTGCCGATGGCCTGGGTGGGCGACCACCTGTTCTCGTTCGCGCAGGCGATGGTGGCGGGCTTCACGATCAACTGCCCGGAGTCGGCCGAGACGGTGATGATCGACCTGCGCGAGATCGGCCCCACCTACTACTTCGCGCCGCCGCGGGTGTTCGAGAACCTGCTGACCCAGGTGATGATCCGCATGGAGGACGCCAGCCCGCTCAAGCGCAAGCTGTTCCAGCACTTCATGGAAGTCGCCCGCCGCTGCGGTGCCGACATCCTCGACGGCAAGCCGGTGTCGGGTGGCGCGCGCCTGCAGTACTGGCTCGGCAACCTGTTGGTGTATGGCCCGCTGAAGAACGTGCTGGGCATGAGCCGCATCCGTGTGGCCTACACCGCCGGCGCGGCGATCGGACCGGACCTGTTTCGCTTCTACCGCTCGATCGGCATCAACCTGAAGCAGCTCTACGGCCAGACGGAGACCTGCGCCTACGTCTGCCTGCAGCCCGACGGCGAGATCAAGCTCGATTCCGTCGGCAAGCCGGCGCCCTTCGTCGAAGTGAAGCTCGCCGACAACGGCGAGATCCTGGTCAAGGGGCCGATGCTGCTGAAGGCCTACTACAAGCGCCCGGACGCCACCGCCGAGTCGATCAATGCCGAGGGCTACTTCATGACCGGCGATGCCGGCTTCTTCGACGAGGACGGCCACCTGAAGATCATCGATCGGGCCAAGGACGTGGGCAAGATGTCCGACGGATCGATGTTCGCGCCCAACTACATCGAGAACAAGCTGAAGTTCTTCCAGCACATCAAGGAGGCGGTGACCTTCGGCGCCGGCAAGGACTTCGTCACCGCCTTCATCAACATCGACCTGGAAGCGGTGGGCAACTGGGCCGAGCGCCGCGGCATGCCGTATTCCGGCTACACCGACCTGGCTTCGCAGCCGGCGGTGTACGAGCTGATCCGCGACTGCGTCGAGAAGGTCAACGCCGACCTGGCGACCGATCCGAAGATGGGCGGCTCGCAGATCCGCCGCTTCCTGATCCTGCACAAGGAGCTGGACGCCGACGACGGCGAGCTGACGCGCACGCGCAAGGTGCGGCGCAACTTCATCGCCGAAAAGTACGCGGTGCTGATCGAGGCGCTGTTCGAAGGTCGCAACAGCCAGTACATCGAGACCCAGGTGAGCTACGAGGACGGCCGCAGCGGCAAGGTCGCCGCCGACCTGCGCATCGAGGAGGTGAAGACCTTCCCGATGCAGGCCGCGCGCAAGGCGGCATGACGGGCGCCGCGAGGAGGCAAGACATGATGATGAACGACATCGCCAACGCCGCCGAGGCGTCCGCCGCCGGTGGTCGCCGCATCGGCGAGGTGATCCTGGACCTGCAGAACATCTCGCTGCGCTTCGGCGGCGTGAAGGCGCTCACCGACATCAGCTTCAACGTTCGCGAGCACGAGATCCGCTCGATCATCGGCCCCAACGGCGCCGGCAAGAGTTCGATGCTGAACGTGATCAACGGCGTTTATCACCCGCAGGAGGGGCGCATCCTGTTCCACGGGCAGGAGCGCAAGAAGATGGAGCCGCACATGGCGGCCACCCAGGGCATCGCCCGCACCTTCCAGAACATCGCGCTGTTCAAGGGCATGAGCGTGCTCGACAACATCATGACCGGGCGCAACCTGAAAATGAAATCCAACCTGCTGCAGATGGCGCTGTACTGGGGCGCGGTGCAGAAGGAGGAGATCGCCCACCGCGAGAAGGTGGAGGAGATCATCGACTTCCTCGAGATCCAGAGCGTGCGCAAGACGCCGGTGGGGCAATTGCCCTACGGCCTGCAGAAGCGGGTGGAGCTGGGCCGCGCGCTGGCCGCCGAGCCGACGATGCTGCTGCTCGACGAGCCGATGGCGGGCATGAACGTGGAAGAGAAGCAGGACATGTGCCGCTTCATCCTCGACGTGAACGACCAGTTCGGCACCACGATCGTGCTGATCGAGCACGACATGGGCGTGGTGATGGACATCTCGGACCGCGTCGTGGTGCTCGACTACGGCAAGAAGATCGGCGACGGCGCGCCGGACGAGGTGCGCAACAACGAAGAAGTCATCCGTGCCTACCTGGGCACTTCGCACTGAGCGGGGGAACGAGACATGGGCTTTTTTCTGGAAACCCTGTTCGGCGGGCTGATGGCAGGGATGCTGTATTCGCTGATCGCGCTGGGCTTCGTGCTGATCTACAAGGCCTCGGGCGTGTTCAACTTCGCGCAGGGCGCGATGGTGCTGTTCGCCGCGCTGGCGATGGCGCGCTTCGCCGAGTGGATCCCGAAGTGGCTGGGCTTCGACAACCTGATCGTCGCCAACCTGCTTGCCTTCGTCGCGGCGATGGCGCTGATGATCGTGCTGGCGTGGGCGATCGAGCGGCTGTGCCTGTCGAAGCTGGTCAATCAGGAAGGCATCACGCTGTTGATGGCGACGCTGGGCATCAGCTACTTCCTCGATGGCCTCGGCCAGACGATGTTCGGCAACGACATCTACAGCATCAACGTCGGCATGCCCAAGGACCCGGCGATGATCCTCGAGAACCTGTTCGAAGGCGGCCTGCTGCTGAGCAAGGAAGACCTCATCGCCGCCATCATCGCCGCGGCGCTGGTCGCGCTGCTGGCGCTGTTCTTCCAGAAGACCGCCACCGGCCGCGCGTTGCGCGCGGTGGCCGACGACCACCAGGCGGCGCAGTCGATCGGCATCCCGCTGAACCGCATCTGGGTCATCGTGTGGTCGGTGGCCGGTTTCGCCGCGCTGGTGGCCGGCATCATCTGGGGCTCCAAGCTGGGCGTGCAGTTCTCGCTGTCGCTGGTGGCGCTGAAGGCGCTGCCGGTGGTGATCCTCGGCGGCCTGACCTCGGTGCCGGGCGCCATCCTCGGCGGGCTGATCATCGGCGTGGGCGAGAAGCTGTCGGAAATCTACCTTGGCCCCTTCTTCGGCGGCGGCATCGAGATCTGGTTCGCCTACGTGCTGGCGCTTGCCTTCCTGCTGCTGCGGCCGCAAGGGCTGTTCGGCGAAAAGATCATCGACCGCGTCTGAGCGCAACAGGAGATCCTTCATGCTCTACAGGGAAAACGGCCAGTTCAAGGCCAGCTATGCGGCCGACCAGCAGATCTTTCCGATCCTGCAGGATCGCGTCGCCATCGGCGCGCTGCTGGCCATCGCCTTCATCGTGCTGCCGCTGTTCGGCTCGGAATACCTCTTCCGCGCCATCCTGATCCCCTTCCTGATCCTCGCGCTGGCCGCGCTCGGGCTCAACATCCTGGTTGGCTACTGCGGCCAGATCTCGCTCGGCACCGGCGCCTTCATGGCGGTGGGGGCCTACGGCGCCTACAACTTCCTCGTGCGCATCGACGGTATGCCGCTGATCGCGGCGATGTTGCTGGGTGGCCTGTCGGCGACGGTGATCGGCGTGCTATTCGGCATCCCGTCGCTGCGCATCAAGGGGCTGTACCTGGCGGTGGCCACGCTGGCGGCGCAGTTCTTCACCGACTGGGCCTTCCTGCGCATCAGCTGGTTCACCAACAACTCGAGCTCCGGTTCGGTCAGCGTCGCGGGCCTCAACGTGTTGGGGCTGCCGATCGAGTCGCCGGTGTCCAAGTACCTGTTCTGCCTGGTGGTGGTTTGCGTGTTCGCGCTGATGGCGAAGAACCTCACGCGCAGCGCCATCGGCCGCCAGTGGATGGCGATCCGCGACATGGACGTGGCGGCCGCGGTGATCGGCATCCGGCCGATGTACGCCAAGCTGACCGCCTTCGCGGTGAGCTCCTTCATCGTCGGCGTGGCCGGCGTGCTGTGGGCCTTCATCCACCTCGGTGCCTGGGAACCGGCGGCGTTCAGCATCGACCGCTCCTTCCAGTTGCTGTTCATGGTCATCATCGGCGGCCTGGGCTCGATCATGGGCGCCTTCTTCGGCGCGGCCTTCATCATCGTGCTGCCCATCCTGCTCGACCAGATTCCGCAACTGCTCGGCATCCCCCTCTCCACCGCGACGACCTCGCACCTGGTGCACATGATCTTCGGCGCGCTGATCGTGTTCTTCCTGATCGTGGAGCCGCACGGGCTGGCCAAGCTGTGGAGCATCGGCAAGCAGAAGCTGAGGCTGTGGCCTTTCCCGCACTGAAAGCGGGCCTGATCCGGATGCATTCCAGCCAGCACGACGTCCGGCACGCGTGAGTTGCCACCGACCATTACACAAGAGGAGACACCATGAAGCTCAGACCCTTTGCCCTTGCCATGGCGCTGGCGACCGTCGGCGCCGCCACCCTGACGACGCCGGCCGTGGCGCAGCAGGCGAACGAGCAGTTCTTCCCGTTGCTGGTCTACCGCACCGGAGCCTACGCCCCCAACGGCACGCCCTGGGCCAACGGCAAGCAGGACTACGTCAAGTACATCAACGCCACCGGCGGCATCAACGGCGTGAAGATCGCCTACGAGGAATGCGAGACCGGCTACGCGACCGACAAGGGCGTGGAGTGCTACGAGCGCCTGAAGGGCAAGAAGGCGACGCTGATCGACCCGCAGGCCACCGGCATCACCTTCGCGCTGACCGACAAGGCCCCGGTCGACAAGATTCCGCTCATCACGCTGGGCTACGGCCTCGCGGCATCGCAGGACGGCGGCGTGTTCAAGTGGAACTTCCCGCTGATGGGCAGCTACTGGACGGCGGCTGACGCGCTGATCCAGCACCTGGGCAAGAAGGAAGGCGGCCTCGACAAGCTCAAGGGCAAGAAGATTGCGCTTGTCTATCACGACTCGCCGTTCGGCAAGGAGCCGATCCCGCTGCTGCAGAAGCGCGCGCAGATGCATGGCTTCGAACTCGTGCTGCTGCCGGTGACCGCCCCCGGCGTGGAGCAGAAGGCGACCTGGCTGCAGGTGCGCCAGCAACGCCCGGACTACACCCTGCTGTGGGGCTGGGGTGTGATGAACTCCACCGCGCTGAAGGAAGCCGTCGCCACCGGTTACCCGCGCGAGAAGCTGTTCGGCGTGTGGTGGTCGGGCGCCGAGCCTGACGTGAAGGACGTCGGTGCCAACGCCAAGGGCTACAGCGCGCTGGCGCTCAACCCGCACGGCACCGATTCGCCGCTGGTGAAGGACATCCTGAAGAAGGTGCATGACGCCGGCCAGGGTTCCGGTCCGCGCGAGGAAGTCGGTTCGGTGCTGTACATGCGCGGCCTGCTGATCCAGATGTTCGCCGTCGAGGCGGTGCGCACCGCGCAGGCCAAGTTCGGCCAGGGCAAGGTGATGACCGGCGAGCAGGTGCGCTGGGGCCTGGAGAACCTGAACATCGACGAGAAGCGCATCGGTGAATTGGGCCTGGCCGGCCTGATCCGTCCGCTGAAGACGAGCTGCAACGACCACATGGGTTCGACGTCGGTCCGCATCCACTCCTGGGATGGCAGCCAGTGGAAGATGCAGCCCGACTGGTACGAGGCCGACAAGAAGGTCATCGACCCGATGGTCAAGGAGGCGGCCGACCGCTACGCGGCCGAGAAGCAGATCAAGCGCCGCGACCCGAGCGACTGCAACGCCTGATCGGGGCCTGTGCCGCGTCCGCTTCGGCGGCCGCGGCGCGGTTCCGGATACCGACAGCGGCCCCAGACGGGGCCCGACCGACCGGATGAAGCGATGAATGCATCCAATCTCCTCCTCAATGTGAATGGCATCGAGGTCATCTACAACCATGTGGCGCTGGTGCTCAAGGGCGTCTCGCTGCAGGTCCCCGAAGGCCGCATCGTCGCGCTGCTCGGCGGCAACGGTGCCGGCAAGACGACGACGCTGAGGGCGATCTCCAACCTGCTCAGGGGGGAACGCGGCGAGGTGACCAAGGGGCAGATCGAGTTGCAGGGCGAGCGCGTCGAGGCCTTGTCGCCTTCGGACCTCGTGCGCCGCGGCGTGGTGCAGGTCATGGAGGGGCGGCACTGTTTCGCCCACCTGACCATCGAGGAAAACCTGCTCGCCGGCGCCTACACGCGCAAGGACAAGGGCGAGATCGCCGCGAACCTCGACAAGGTCTATACGTACTTTCCGCGCCTGAAGACGCGCCGCACCAGCCAGGCGGCCTACACCTCGGGCGGCGAGCAGCAGATGTGCGCGATCGGCCGTGCGCTGATGTCGAACCCGCGCATGGTGCTGCTGGACGAGCCGTCGATGGGCCTGGCGCCGCAGATCGTCGAGGAGGTGTTCGAGATCGTCAAGGACCTCAACGTCAAGGAAAAGGTGAGCTTCCTGCTCGCCGAGCAGAACACCATGGTGGCGCTGCGCTATTCCGACTTCGGCTACATCGTCGAGAACGGCCGCATCGTGATGGAAGGCGAGGCCAATGAACTGGCCTCCAACGAGGACGTGAAGGAGTTCTACCTCGGCCTGTCGGGCGAAGGCCGCAAGAGCTTCCGCGACGTGAAGCACTACCGCCGGCGCAAGCGCTGGCTGAGCTGAGTGCTGCCTGGAAGCCTGCCCACCGATCCGACGGATGCTGCCATGAACCCTGCCGAATTCTTCGATGCGCGCGAAACCCGCAACCCGGCCGAGCGCGAGCGCGAGCTGCTCGCCCGCCTGCCGGCACAGATCGCCCACGCCCGGGCGCACGCGCCAGCCTTCGCCGCGCTGCTCGCCGACGTCGACCCGGCCGCTGTGACCACACGCGAGGCGCTCGCCGCACTACCCGTCGTCCGCAAGTCCGAACTCGTCGAGCGCCAGAAACTGGCACGACCTTTCGGCGGCTTCGCCGCGGTGGGCTGGGGCGCGGGTTGTCGGCGTGTGTTCTCGTCCCCCGGCCCGCTGTACGAGCCCGAAGGTGCCCGGCCCGACTACTATCGGCTGGCGCGCGCGCTGCATGCCGCGGGCTTCCGTGCCGGCGACCTGGTGCACAACACTTTCTCGTACCACTTCACGCCGGCCGGCTCGATGATGGAGACGGCGGCGCACGCGCTCGGCTGCACGGTGTTTCCGGCCGGCGTGGGGCAGACGGAGCAGCAGGTGGCGGCCATCGCCGACCTGCAACCCAATGCCTACGTCGGCACGCCTTCCTTCCTGCGCATCCTGCTCGACAAGGCCGACGAGCTGGGCGTGAAGCCGGCCTTCACCAAGGCCTTCGTGTCCGGCGAGGCCTTCCCGCCCAGCCTGCGCGAGGCCTTCGCCGCACGCGGCATCACCGCCTTCCAGGCCTATGCGACGGCCGACATCGGCCTCATCGCCTACGAGACGCCCGCGCGCGACGGCATGGTCGTCGACGAGGACATCGTGCTCGAGATCGTGCGCCCCGGCACCGGAGACCCGGTGGCTTCCGGTGAAGTGGGCGAGGTGGTCGTCACCACCTTCAACCCGGACTACCCGCTGATCCGCTTCGGCACCGGCGACCTGTCGGCGCTGATGGCCGGCGCCTCGCCCTGCGGCAGGACGAACCTGCGCATCCGCGGCTGGATGGGACGGGCGGACCAGACCACCAAGGTCAAGGGGATGTTCGTGCATCCCGGGCAGGTCGCCCAGGTGGCGCGGAGGCATCCGGAGTTGCTGCGCGTGCGCCTGGTGGTGGACAATCCCGGCCTCAGCGACCGCATGACGCTGATGTGCGAGGCCGCTGGCGGCGGCAGCGAGGCGCTGGCCGAGGCCGTCGCGGCGAGCATCCGCGAGCTGACCAAGCTGCGCGGCGAGGTGGCCTTCCTGCCCGCAGGCTCGCTTGCCAACGACGGCAAGGTCATCGACGACCTGCGCAAATACGACTGAGCGATTCGGGCCGCGTGGCAGGGGCGGACCTGGTCCGCCCGCCTGCTCGCGGCCCCCTTTTTTGCCGTCTTCCTTTCTTCGTCACCGACCAGACATGACCGCTTCCAGCCATCGACCGCCACCGCTGCAGGGCCTGCGCATCCTCGACCTCACCCGCCTGCTGCCCGGCCCGCTCGCCACCCAGCACCTCGCCGACTACGGCGCCGAGGTGATCAAGGTGGAAGACACCGGCGCCGGTGACTACGCGCGCACGATGGGGGCGATGGGCGGCGATACCAGCTACTTCTACCAGGTGGTGAATCGCAACAAGAAGAGCCTGCGCGTGGACCTGAAGCACCCCGACGGCAAGGCGCTGTTCCTGCGCCTGGTGCAGGAGGCCGATGCGCTGGTGGAAGGCTTCCGGCCCGGCGTGATGGACAAGCTCGGCCTCGGCTACGAGGCCGTGGCCGCGGCGAACCCGCGCATCGTCTACTGCAGCATCACCGGCTATGGGCAGACCGGCCCGTATGCCCTGCGGGCGGGGCATGACATCAACTACATCGGCTACGCGGGAGTGCTCGATCAGATCGGTACCGCCGGCGGCGCACCGGCACTGTCCAACCTGCAGATAGGCGACCTGCTGGGCGGCACGATGGCGGCGGTGATGGGCATGCTCGTCGCGCTGATCGACGCGCGCACCAGCGGGCGCGGCCGCCATGTGGACGTTTCGATGACCGATGCCGCCATGGCGCATGCGATCTTCCCGCTCGCCGAGGTGCTCGCCCACGGTGGCGTGCGCGCGCGCGGCGAGGATCTGCTGACCGGCGGCGTGCCGTGCTACGGCGTCTACGAGACGGCAGACGGACGCCACATGGCGGTCGGGTCGCTGGAGGAGAAGTTCTGGCATCTCACCTGCGACACCCTCGGCCGTCCCGACCTCAAGGCCGCCCATCTGGCGACGGGCGAGGAGGGCGCGCACGCGCGAGACGAGCTTGCGGCGATCTTTCGCTCGCGCACTCAGGCGCAGTGGGTGGAAGTGTTCGACGCGGTGGATTGCTGCGTGACGCCGGTGCTGCGCCTGGAGGAGGCGATGGAGGATCGGCAGATGCTTGCGCGCGGAGCGATCCGGGAAGTGGCCGGCGTGCGCCAGTTCTCGCCTCCGGTGCGCATGTCCGAACTGGAAACTGCGGCGGTCGCCGCCCCTTCTCGCGCCGGCGAGCACAGTGACGAGATCCTGCGGGCGCTGGGGCTGGGCGATGCCGACATCGCCCGCCTGCGCGCGGCTGGCGTCGTCTGAGGGGAGAGGGGCTTACTTCTCCGTCGCGGACTTGCGCCGCGACGCGCTGCGCGGCGGCGTCTTGTCGTCACCTGCAGCGGCCGGCTGCGCCGCCGCCGACTGACCCGACATCAGGTTCCACGGCCACATCGCGGCGGCCGCAGCGAAGGGGTTCTGCGCCTTGTCGGCCGCCTCGCCTTCCTGGGCATGCTGGCTCATTGCCTTGACCGCGGCCATGGCGGCGCGCTGCATCTCCAGCCCCTGGATGCTCATCTGCAGCATGTTGAGGTTCATCTTCAACCAGCCCTCGACCGCCTTCATGTCGGCGATACGCTTGTCGAGCTCGTCGACGTCCAGCGTGGGCGTCACCATGCCCGGCAGCGAAAAGCCCATGTTCTGCCACATCCCGCGTACGAACTCGAGCGGGTCCTGGGCGTTCTGGTCCTGAGACATTCAAGTGCTCCCGGCTGGTGTCTGACAAGGGCATGATAACCGATGCCCGCAGGTCGAAGCATTTTGCGGGGCAGCAAAGCAGGGCGACCGAGCGCAGCCGGCACGACGCTCAATCTGCAGTGTTCGACAGGCGGTGCAGCAATGCCCGCAGCCGTGCAGGACGCACCGGCTTGTGCAGCAGCACGATGCCGGCCCGCTGCGCTGCCGCCAGGGTCTCGGGCCCGGTGTCTCCGCTCAGCAGGATCGCCGGCAGCTCAGGGAAGCGCTCCGGGCTGCGAAGCTGGTGGATCACGTCGATCCCGGTGAGGGGGCCGCGCAGGCGGAAATCGCTGATCAGCAGGGCCGGCCGCCAGGCGCCCGATGCGAGGCCCGCGTGGAGGTCCTCGACCGTCTCGGCCGACAGCACATCGCACCCCCAGGATTCGAGCAGCCCCCGCGTGCCGTCGCGGGCAAGCGGATCGTCGTCGAGCAGGGCGATGCGTACTCCGCCAAGGTCGCCGGGCGCGCGCTCGTCCCCGCTCTCGACGGGCTTCGCCTCCGGCTCGGCCAGCGGAAGTTCGACCGCGAACACCGAGCCCCGGCCTGGCGCCGAACGCAGCTCGAGGCGGTGATCCAGCAGGTCGGCCAGACGGCGGACGATCGCCAGCCCGAGCCCGAGCCCCTTGTCGCGCGAGCGTTCGGCGTTGTCGAGCTGGACGAACTCCTGGAACACGATGCCCTGTGCGGCGGGCGGTATGCCGACGCCGCTGTCTCGCACTTCGATGCGCACGCGATCGCCTCTGCGCCGGCAGGCGACGAGAATGGTGCCCTGCGGCGTGTAACGGACGGCGTTGCTGAGCAGGTTCAGGACGATGCGTTCCAGCAGCACCGGATCGCTATGCGCCCAGAATTCGCCGGGACGCAGGATCAGGGTGAGCCCCCGATCCGTGGCGGCCGGGCGCTGTCCGGTGACGATGCGCTCGAGCAGCGGCTGCAGGCTGAAGGTTCGCGGGGCTGGTCGCAGCACGCCGGCGTCCAGTCGCGAGATGTCGAGCAGGCTGTCGAGCAGGTTTTCCATTGCCTCCGCGGCCGCGGCGATGTGCCGCGCCAGTTCGTGCGCGCGGGGCGCCAGCGGCTGCTGGTCGAGCTCGGCGATGAACAGGCCGAGTGCATGCATAGGCTGGCGCAAGTCATGGCTGGCGGCGGCCAGGAAGCGCGACTTGGCGAGGTTGGCATGTTCGGCCTCATCCTTGCGCGTGCGCAGCTCCGCGGTGGCTTCCTCGATCTTGCGTGCCATGTGCTCGTGCACCTCGGCCAGGCGCTCGGCCATTTCGTTGATGCCCTCGGCCAGCTTGCGCAGGCTGCCTCCGCCGGTGATCGGTACGCGCTCGTGAAGCCGCCCCTGGCCGAGCCGCAGTGCGGTGTCGGCCACGCGGCGTATCGGTCCGCTGACCCCACGGCTCATGTATCCGGCCAGCAGCAGGCTGCCGGTAAGGACGAACAGCAGCGAAAGGATGCCCGTCCACAGCAGTTCGCCACGGCGGCGCTGCAGACGATCGAGCGACAGGTCCAGCGTCACCAGGCCCAGCGCGCCGCTCCGCGGAGCGGACTTGCCACGCTGCGACGCGGCAGCGCTGAGCAGGTCATCGAGCTGCAGCTTTGTCGCCCGGATGGGCTCGACGAGGCGCAGCGTGCGGCCCTGCTTGACGATTGCGGGTTGAACATCGCCGGTTACGGCGAGTGCCGGCAGGCGGGCGTCGAACACGCCGATGTTCACCAGCGTGCTGCCATCGTGGCCGACGATCCTGACGCCGACGACGTCTTCCTCGCCCATCACGGTGGACGCCAGTTGCTGCAGGGCTTCACGGTCGCCGGAAAACACGGCGTATTCACTTGCGGCCGCAAGCTGGCGTGCAAAAGCGCGGCCGCGATCGGTGAGCGCCTGATCGAGGTCGGTGATGCGCAGCGAGGTGTATAGCGCGGTCATCAGCATCGCGAGCACGAGCATGGGCAGCACGGCGACGAGCATCACGCGGTCACGGACCCCCCAGTTGCGGGTCATGGCTGGCTCCGTTCGCGGCGCTGGAGTTCTGTGCCGAGCTCCTGCGCGGTCCTCAGTGTGATGCCCATGGAGCGGGCGACGTTCATGTTGACGCCCACTTCGAACTGGTTCGGCGCAGCCGGGGCGGGGAGTCGCTCGCCGCGCAGCACGCGCGCCGCGACCGCAGCCGTCTGTGCGCCGATCTGGGCTGGCGTCGAATACAGGCCCAGCAGGGCGCCGGCGCGGACATAGGCTGCCGAAAAGCCGAGTACCGGAGAGCGGTAGCGGTAGGCGGTGAGCAGCACGTTCTGCACCGTGTTGCCATTGAAGATGCCGGCGTCGGGCAGCGCGACGAGCACCGCCGGCTCGGCCAGCACCTGCCGCAAGGCGGCATAGAGGTCGCCGTCGCTTTCGATCGATGCTTCGCGCACCAGCAGATGGTGGGCGAGTGCCGCTTCCCGCAGTCGGCCAGCGAGCGGTTCGCTGTTGCCGCCCGAAATCAGCGCCACGCGAGGCCAGTCGGGCAGGGCGATGCGCAGCAGCGCGATCTGGCGCTCCGCTGGCTGGTCGAGGAAGATTGCGGTGCGCGGATTGCCCGCCGTCGTGCGCGGCAGCCGCTCGAATGCGCTGGCCGGCAGCAGCGTATGCAGCACGGGGCGGGTCGGCCCCAGTTCGGCAACACGTTGTGCGGCCTGGGTGCCGACCGTGATGACGAGCCGGCGATGCGCCAGGTCTGCAGCGGTGACCGTCGAGGTGGCAAGCTCGTCCACGGTGGCGTCGGGCTCGGCCGCGAGCAGGCCTCTGCGCAAGGCCTGCAGGGTTTCCCGATACGGCCCGTCGATCGAACTGGTGACGACGGCGACACTCAGGTTGGTCGCGGGATTTGCGGCGTGCGCGGCGACCCCGTTCCATGCGCACGGCAGAACGCACCACAGCAGCAGGAGAACCAGGTGGCGAAAGGACATCGGGAAGGTGGGCCTTGCAGGCGCCATGGCCGGCCCGTGCGCGCCGCGTGCGACCGCTCCCGGCGTGCCGTGGCATGTCGCGAGGGCAGGGCGCCGGCTGCATGCAGACGGTATCGGCCTTGTGGATCGACGGCGAGATTCTCGCCCCTTTCGCGCCGTGCCGAAAGGGGGAGGCCGGGGATCGGCATGCTATGCTTCACGCATCGAAGCCGAATCATGGAGTGGCCCGGGTGGGCGCCGACGTCTTGAAGATCCTCGTCGTGGAAGATCACGCCCTTGTCCGCGAGGCCATGGCGCAGACGCTTGCGCGTCTGGATGCGAACATCGACTGCGTGGAGGCGAGCACTGCGGAGGGTGCCCTGCAGAAGCTGGAGGGCGGCGACATCGATCTCGCCATCGTCGATCTGATGCTCCCGGACATGAACGGTTTCGCTTTGCTGGGGGTGCTCGGCAAGCGTTTTCCCGACGTGCCGGCGATCGTGGTGTCGGCGATGGACGACGAGGCCTCGGTGAAGCGGGCGATCAAGGGCGGCGCATCCGGCTTCGTATCCAAGGCGAGTTCAGGCGAGGAGATGTTGCGTGCGGTGCGCATCGTCCTGGAGGGCGGTGTGCATGTTCCCGATTCGCCGTCGCCGGGGCCTGCTGCCGGACGGCGTCCGGCGGGGCCGGCGAGCGATCGTTTCGGTCTGACCGCCGCTCAGGGCCGTGTCATGGAACTGCTGGCGCTGGGCAAGAGCAATCGTGAGATCGCTGACGCGCTGGGCCTGTCCGAAGGCACGGTGAAGGTGCACATGTCGGCGATATTCCGTGCGCTCGGCGTGTCCAGCCGGGCGCAGGCGCTGATCGTGATTGCGCGCAGCGGCACCCGTCTCTGAAACACTGCTTCGGGCGCGGAATGCTCTCAGTGCGGCCTGCGCGCCGTCGCGGAGAAGCGCATCGGCATTTCCGCGGCAGGCAGGCGTTCGACCTCCTCGATATCCTCCACGTCGATGGCGGGTTCGGCGAAATCGACTTCCAGCACCTGCAGGACTTGCCGCGCAATTGCGCGGCACGCGTTGGCGAGCGGCGTCGGCAACTGCTCGGGAACCTGTTTCTGGAGCAGCAGCTTGGATGACGACAGGGCACCTACGGGTCTGAGAATGCGGTGGCGGTAAGCGCCCATCAGGTGCGCGACGTTACGGTCGGCCGCTTCGCGTTGCCAGGTGTTGCTCGGCCACTGCGACGGTACGGCGTAGGCGCGCGGAAACATCTCGAGGTCGCGGATGACGGTACGGATGTCCTCGTGCGATTCCCGGAACGGCAGCAGGACGATATCGGACAGGGCGTAGAGCTTGCGGTCCATCTCGGTGCGATTGCCGCCGCCGTCGATCACGCCGATCCAGTCGTCCAGCGTGCGCAGCTTGTCCACCACCTTGGTCAGGGCGTCGCGCGTGCGGGCGTCGGCGGTGATGTAGCGGCGGCCAGCCGGCTGCAGCGGTTCGCGCGACGTGTCGGTCAGCACGCAGGCCGAGCGCTGCCCCAGCAGCCCCAGGCCCTGGCACAACATGTGCGAGAGAGTGGTCTTGCCAGTGCCGCCCTTGTTGCCGATCACGCAGATGATCTCAGCCATGAACTTCCTTTCTCAGCTCGCGGCCGATCCGCCGCATGGGAGATTATCGGCAGCAAGTCCGCACTTCATGAGGCGAAATAACGCCGATTCACACCGTCAATTTGGGGCACGCGATGCCGGGATACGCCACGCGAGCAGGCGGGTGCCGCGACGGTCGCCGACCTCGACGACGAAATCCGGGCTGCGCCCGGGGATTTCGAAAGTGTTGCTGACCAGCAGGCTGCCGGGCCGCATCTCCATGCCGGCCTTGCGCCACACCGCGGCCATCGGCACCGGCGAAAGGAAGGCATACACCAGATCGTAGCCGGCCCACGGAACGGAAAACAGATCGGCACGCCGCCACGCGACCTGTCGGCCTCGGCGAGGGAGCAGCAGCTTGCCAATGATCCAGGGGCCTGGAGCGAGCTCGACGCCCTCGAAGCGGCAGTCGGGACGCATCGCGGCGAGCCGGCGCAGCAGCGAACCGGTGCCGGCGCCGACGTCGAGCACGTCGGCCGGGCCTTGCGGCAGCAGGCGCGCGAGCGCTTCGGCGGTGGCGCGGTTGCTGAGGTAGAGCGGAACCTGGGTGCGAAAGCTCGTCCAGTAGATCAGCAGCAGCCCGACGAAGGCGCCGAGGTACCAGGCCGGCGCGAGCTCCAGCGCGCGCGCGGCGACGACCAGCGGCATGAAGGCGAGATGGATCGGCAGCCACCAGCGCGCGCTGCGCAGGGCCAGGGCAGCGCCCGCGGCGCCGGCCGCCTGCGCCGCCACCATCGGCCAGATGCCGCCCGGGAGCAGGCCGCCGCGCGCCAGCAGGAAGGCGGCCAGCCAGCCAGCGAGCTGGGCAACCAGGGCTTTGAGGGCAGGGGGCATGGCGCGGCGCAGCGAACGGGATGGCCACGATCATAGCCCCAGCCGATCAGTCACGCCGCGCTGCGGACCGTGGCCGTTGGCCCACGTGCCTGGCGCCATGCGGTCAGCAGCCGTTCACGCTGTTGCGCCGCCGCTGCCATGCTTTGCGCCTTGACATGGCCGTAGCCGCGAATCTGCTCGGGAAGGCGGGCGATCGCCACCGCATGGTCGAGCCGGTCCCGGCTCAGCGTCTCGAGCAGTTCCGCGACGTCGCGCTCGTATTGCACGATGAGTTCGCGCTCGGCGCGGCGCTCTGCGGTGTAGCCGAACACGTCCCAGCGCGTTCCGCGCAGCCCTTTCATCCGTGCGAGCAGGCGGAAGACGCGCATCATCCCGGGGCCGAAACTGCGCTTGGCGATGCGCCCGGTGTTGGGGTCCGGTCGCGCGAGCAGCGGCGCGGCGAGGTGGAAGCGCACCTCGAAATCGCCCTCGAAACTCGCCTGCACCCGGTCCCAGAACGCGGGGTCGGCATACAGGCGGGCGACCTCGTATTCGTCCTTGTAGGCGAGGAGCCTGAAATACGCGTGAGCCACCGCCTCGGCCAGCCGGGTGCTGGACGAGCCGGCCCTTTGTGCCTCGATGGTGCGCACGCGTTCCACCAGCTTGCGGTAGCGCTCGGCATAGGCGGCATCCTGGTACTCGGTGAGCACCTCGACGCGGCGCGCCACGAGTTCGGGCAGCGTCTTGGCCGGAGCCGGGGCCGACGCCTGCGGCTGCGCGCAGCGCATCACCGCGTCGAGATCGTGCGCAGCGCGACGCCCCCACAGGAAGGCGCGTTTGTTCATGCCGACCGCAGTGGCGTTGAGCTCGATCGCCTGCATCAGCGACGCGTGCGACACCGGCACCAGGCCCTGCTGCCAGGCATGGCCGAGCAGGAACAGGTTGGTCGCGATCGCATCGCCCGTCAGCTTGGCGGCGAGCGAGCTGGCATCGAGGAACAGCGCATTGCCGCCGGTGGCATCGCTTATCGCGGCCTGCATGCGCTCGAGCGGGAACTGCCAGTCCGGATCGCGCGCGAAGGCCGAAGTCGGGGTCTCCGCGACATTGACCAGTGCGCGCGTGCGGCTGGCCGACATCTTCGCCAGCGCTTCGACGCTGGCCGTGACGATCGCGTCGCCGCCGATCACCGCGTCGGCTTCGCCGGCGGCAATGCGCACGGCGTGCAGGGCCTCGGGCCGGTCGGCGATGCGCACGTGGCTGTACACCGAGCCGCCCTTCTGCGCCAGACCGGTCATGTCGAGCACGGTGACACCCTTGCCGTCCAGGTGGGCGGCCATGCCGACCAGCGCGCCGATGGTCACCACCCCGGTACCGCCGACGCCGGTCACCAGCAGTCCGAACGGCCGCGCGGTGGCGGGGACCTGCGGCTCGGGCAGATGGGCGAACACGGATTCATCGGCCTGCACCGCCTGGCCCTTGCGGACGCGGCCGCCTTCGATCGTGATGAAGCTCGGGCAGAAGCCGTTCAGGCAGGAATAGTCCTTGTTGCACGACGACTGGTCGATCTGCCGCTTGCGCCCGAACTCGGTCTCCACCGGCAGGATGGACATGCAGTTCGACTTGACGCCGCAGTCGCCGCACCCTTCGCATACCGCCTCGTTGATGAACACCCGCCGCGCCGGGTCGGGGTAGGTGCCGCGCTTGCGCCGGCGCCGCTTCTCGGCAGCGCAGGTCTGGTCGTAGATCAGCGCGGTGACTCCGCCCGATTCGCGCAGCTCGCGCTGGATGGCGTCGAGTTCGTCGCGGTGACGCAGCGGTACGTGCGGGATGTCGGCCGGGCCGTACGCGCGTTCGGTGCCGTCGGTGACGACGACGATGTTGTGCACGCCTTCGGCACGCAACTGCTGCACGATCTGGGGCACGGACAGGCTGCCGTCCACCGGTTGGCCGCCGGTCATCGCTACGGCGTCGTTGTAGAGGATCTTGTAGGTGATGTTCACCTTCGCGGCCACCGCCTGGCGGATGGCCAGCAGGCCGGAGTGGAAGTAGGTGCCGTCGCCGAGGTTGGCGAAGATGTGCTTCTCGTGGGTGAAGGGTGCCTGGCCGACCCAGGGCACGCCCTCGCCGCCCATCTGGGTGAAGGTGCCGGTGCGCCGCTCGGGCATCCAGGTGACCATGTAGTGGCAGCCGATGCCGGCCAGCGCGCGGCTGCCCTCGGGCACGTGGGTGGAGGTGTTGTGCGGGCAGCCCGAGCAGAAGGTGGGGACGCGGTCGATGGCGAAGTCGCGTGCCGCCAGGGTGCGTTCCTTGGCCTCGAGGAAGGCCAGCCGCGAGCGGATGCGCTCCGAAGTGAAGAAGCGTTCGATGCGCGAGGCGATGGCGCGCGCGATCATCGCCGGCGTCAGCTCGCCGGCGGCGGGCAACAGCCAGTCGCCGTGGTCGATGGTGCCGTCGGGCCGCAGTTCGTGGGCCCATTCGCCTTTTTCGTCGAACTTGCCGATGACCCGCGGGCGCACGTCTTCGCGCCAGTTGTAGAGTTCCTCCTTCAACTGGTACTCGAGCAACTGGCGTTTTTCCTCCACCACCAGAATCTCGTCCAACCCTTCGGCGAAGGCGCGCACACCGTCCGCCTCGAGCGGCCACACCATGCCGACCTTGTAAAGGCGGATGCCGATCTCGGCCGCCAGCGCCTCGTCGATGCCGAGGTCATCGAAAGCCTGGCGCACGTCGAGGTAGCTCTTGCCCGAGGTGATGATGCCCAGCCGCGGCGCGGGCGAGTCGATGACCGTGCGGTTCAGGCCGTTGCTGCGGCAGTAGGCCAGCGCCGCATAAAGCTTATAGTGCAGCAGGCGTTTCTCCTGCACCAGCGGCGGATCCGGCCAGCGGATGTTGAGTCCGTCCGGCGGCAGCGCAAATTGGGCGGGAAGCCGCACCTGCACCCGTTGCGGATCGACATCGACCGAGGCCGACGTCTCCACCGTGTCCGCCAGTGCCTTGAACGCGACCCAGCAACCCGAATAGCGCGACAGCGCGTAGCCGTGCACGCCGAAGTCGATGTATTCCTGCACGCCGGCCGGCGTCAGCACCGGCATCATCATCGACTTGAAGAAGTGGTCGGTCTGGTGTGGCAGCGTGGAGGACTTGGCCGCATGGTCGTCGCCGGCGATCACCAGCACGCCGCCGTGCCGGGAACTGCCGGCCGCGTTGCCGTGGCGGAAGACGTCGCCGCAGCGGTCGACGCCCGGTCCCTTGCCGTACCACATCGCGAACACGCCGTCGTGCTTCGCCTGCGGCGACAGGTTGACCTGCTGGCTGCCCCACACCGCGGTTGCCGCCAGGTCTTCATTGATGCCCGGCTGGAACACGATGCCGGCGCGCTGCAGGTGGCCCTTGGCCTTCCACAGCGTCTGATCAAGACCGCCGAGCGGCGAGCCGCGGTAGCCCGACACGAAGCCGGCGGTGTCGAGCCCGGCAGCCTCGTCGCGTGCCTTCTGGATGAGCAGCAGGCGCACAAGGGCCTGGTAGCCGGTCAGATAGACGCGCCCGCCGACCTGGGAGTACTTGTCGTCGAGACTCGGGGCATGAGAACTGCGTACGTCGGTACCGGGTGCATTCGCATCCGCATCCGCCCGCGGATCAGCTTCCGCCATTTCGCCGCCTCCTTCCAAAGTCCGTATCTTTGGCGTGCTGCGCATCCCGCTCGCCGGCGCCGCCTCGTGGGCAGGGCCGGCAGCGACTGACTCCAGCCTAGCCCTCGGGCGAGGCCGCCTCAATCATTGGATACCCTGATCGGCAGAAGGTTTGCGCTGACAGGTCGGCGAGGGCAGATCAGGCGGGCGGCAGCACCTTGCCCGGATTCATCAGGTTGTCGGGGTCGAGCGCCTGTTTGATCAGCCGCATCGTGTCGATGGCTTCACCGCCATGCTCGCGCAGCAGGAAGTCCTGCTTGCCGATGCCGATACCGTGCTCTCCGGTGCAGGTGCCGCCCATCGCGAGCGCGCGCTCGACGATGCGCCGGTTCAGATCCTCGGCATGGGCGATCTCTGCCCGATCGTCGGGATCGACCAGGATCACGCAGTGGAAATTGCCGTCGCCGACGTGGCCGACGATGGGCGCGATCAGGCCGCTGGCATCGATCTCGGCGCGCACGCCATCCACGCATTCGGCCAGACGCGAGATCGGCACGCACACGTCGGTGGAGATGCCGCGGCTGCCCGGCCTCAGGTTGAGGCTGGCGAACAGCACGTCGTGGCGTGCCGCCCAGAGTCGGCTACGGTCCTCGGGGCGGCTGGCCCATTCGAAGTCGAGTCCGCCGTGTTCGCGCGCGATCTCCTGTACCGTCTGTGCCTGTTCCTGCACACCGGCCGGCGACCCGTGGAACTCGAAGAACAGCATCGGCGACTCGCGCAGCGTGGTCTTGCTGTAGCGGTTGATCGCCTTCACCGTGAGCG
>JAFEFM010000248.1 GCA_018240585.1 Pseudomonadota bacterium | reverse complement strand
GTCGCGCGCCATGCGCGCCAGCGCCGCAAGGGCGAGTTCGCGTCCTGCCCGTGTCACGGCGAAGTTGGCCGGGAGGCGGTCGAGGTACTGGGCGGGCGAACGCACCGCCTGATCGAATTCACCCATGGCCGGCATGCCCGAGGGCAGCCAGGTCAGCGTCGTTCGCGCGGCCGCCGGCGTGCGCCCCTCCACCTGGCGGCGGGCACGCCACCACACGTCGTCTTCACCCACCAGCCCGAGCTCTACTGCGGCGCGCAAGGTCGGCTCGCAGGCCGGCGGGCTGTCGATCAGCTCCGTCCATTGCGCTGCAACTTCGGTCAACACGCCGCGATCGCCGCTCATCAGCCGGGCAGTGCGCGCGTGGCAGCGCAACTCGGCGTCCGGCACCTGAAGGTCGGGGTAGAGCTGCAGGAAGCCGGCCCAGTCACCGTCCTTGGCCAAGCGGCGCAGCCAGTCGCCGCGCAGGCGCTCGGCGAGCTGGCTGCCCGCCTCATTGACGAGGAACTCGGCGAACTCGGCGGCGGGAGGCGATTCCGGTCGCGCCAGTTTGTTCGTCAGCAGCCAGTAGCGCACGTAGGGGTCGAGCACGTGGCCGTCCTGCGTGGCGGCAAGCCGCTCCAGGGTGTTGCGGTCGCCGCTGCGCAGCGCGTCGCGCGCGGCCAGGATGCGCGCATCGCCGACCTGTCCGATGGCGCTGCCGGACAGTAGCAGCCCTGCCGCCACGACCGCCGCCCACAGCCTCTTCTTCATGCCTTAAGATCCTTTCGAACAGCAACCAACCATATCACAGCAGCCATGTCATTTCCCGCCCCGGCTCCGGCCGCCGATGCCTGCGCCAACGCTGATGCCGCCCGCCGCGCGATGCGCGAGGCGGCCCTGAAGGCGCGCCTCGCGCTCAGTGGCGAGGCGCGCAAAGTCCTGAACGAGCGCCTCGTCGGCCACCTCGACGGCCTGCTTGGCCGCCTGGCGCCGGCGGTGCTCGGCTTCTGCTGGCCCTACCGCGCCGAGCCCGACCTGCGCGATTGCGTCACGCGCTGGCTCGCGCAGGATCGCACGCGCTGTGCAGCCCTGCCGGTGGTGATCGACAAGGGGCAGGCCATGGCGTTCCGGTCCTGGGCACCGGATTGCGCGATGCAACCCGATCGCCACGGCATCCCGCATCCGGTCGCCGGCGAGTTCGTCGTTCCGGACGTGGTGCTGGTGCCGCTCAACGCCTTCGACGCGGAGGGCTTTCGCCTCGGCTACGGCGGCGGCTACTTCGACCGCACGCTGGCGCGCATGCGGCCGCTCGCCGTCGGCGTCGGTTTCGAGCTCGGTCGCGTGGCGTCGGTGCTCCCCCAGCCACACGACATCGCCATGGACTGGATCGTCACCGAGGCGGGCACGGCACGGCCCCAGCCGCGCCACGCGCGGGTCGATCAGCCCAGGAACAGCCGGTAGGCCGGATTGTCGGTCTCGGCGACGTAGTCGTAGCCGAGCTGTTTCAGGAAGTCGTCGAAAGCGCCCGCGTCCTCGGGCGGCACCTGCATGCCAACGAGCACGCGACCGAAATCGGAGCCGTGGTTGCGGTAGTGGAACATCGAGATGTTCCAGTCCGAACGCAGCCGCGTCAGGAAGTGCATCAGCGCACCCGGCCGCTCCGGGAAAACGAAGCGGAACACCTGCTCGTGCTCGACCTGCGGCGCATGGCCGCCGACCATGTAGCGCACATGCGACTTGGCCACTTCGTCGTCGGTGAGGTCGATGGCCGGCAGCTCATGGCGGCCGAGCATGTCGACCAGCTTGGTGGCCTCGTTGCGGTTGTGCACCGTGACGCCGACGAAGATGTGTGCCTGCTGCGCGTTCGCGTAACGGTAGTTGAACTCGGTGATGTTGCGGTTGCCCAGCACGCCGATGAACTTGCGGAAGGAGCCAGGTTTCTCCGGGATCGTCACCGCCAGTACGGCTTCGCGCTGCTCGCCCAGCTCGGCGCGCTCGGCGACGAAGCGCAGGCGGTCGAAGTTCATGTTGGCGCCGGAGGCGACGGCCACCAGGTGCTTGTCGCGCAGCTTGTGGCGCTTGGCGTATTCCTTGGCGCCGGCGATGGCGAGCGCGCCAGACGGTTCGAGGATCGTCCGGGTGTCCTCGAACACGTCCTTGATCGCCGCGCAGATCGCATCGTTATCGACCAGGATCACGTCATCGACGTATTGCTGGCACAGGCGGAAAGTCTCGTTGCCGACCTGCTTCACTGCGGTGCCGTCGGCAAAGATGCCGACCTGGTCGAGCTCCACCGGCCGCCCCTCGGCGAGGGAGAGCGCCATCGCGTTGGCATCGACCGTCTCGACGCCGATGATCTTCGTCTCGGGGCGCAGGCGCTTGATGTAGGCCGCCACGCCGGCAATCAGCCCACCGCCGCCCACGGCGCAGAACACGGCGTGGATGGGCTGAGAATGGGCCCGCAGGATCTCCATGCCGATGGTGCCCTGGCCGGCGATTACGTCGGGGTCGTCGAACGGGTGCACGAAAGTCAGCTTCTCGGCCTTTTCGAGTTCCCGGGCGTGGGCATAGGCGTCCGAGTAGGACTCGCCCGCCAGCACCACCTCGCCGCCGCGCGCCGCCACGGCGTCGATCTTGATCTGCGGCGTGGTGCTCGGCATCACGATCACCGCACGCACGCCCAGTTTCTGCGCCGACAGCGCCACGCCCTGGGCATGGTTGCCCGCGGAAGCGCAGATCACGCCGCGCTTGAGCGCCTGCGGCGACAGCTTGGCCATCTTGTTGTATGCGCCGCGGATCTTGAAGCTGAACACCGGCTGCATGTCTTCCCGCTTCAGGTAGAGGCGGTTGTGGATGCGGGCGGAAAGGTTCGCTGCGAGGTCGAGGGGCGTCTCCTCGGCCACGTCATACACCTGGGCGTTGAGGATGCGCTCCAGGTAGTCCGGTGTGGCGGTCATGGCGGCTGCTGCTCTGCGGTAAAGATTCCGAGGGTATCAGCCGATACCGCACTGCGGCAAGGCCGCGATCAGTCGCCGACGTCGCCGTCGCCACGATCGGCGCCGTGCTCGAGCGCCCGTGTCTGCCGCTCGATGAAGTCCTGGGTCGAATCGATGCCGCGCAACTGCAGGATGGCGGCGCGCACCGCGGTCTCGAGCAGCACGGCGAGGTTGCGTCCCGCGGCCACCGGCAGCACCACGCGCTGCACCGGCACGCCGAGGATGCTCTGGCGCTCGTGCTGCATCGGCAGCCGCAGCGGGTCATTGGTGCCCGGCCGCCGTCGCTCGAGGTGGGCGACCAGGCGCAGCCGCATCTTGCGCCGGCAGGCCGTCTCGCCGAACACGGTGCGGATGTTGAGGATGCCGAGGCCCCGCACTTCGATGAAATCCTGCAGCATCTCCGGGCAGCGGCCTTCCAGCACGGTCGGGCCGATGCGGGCGAACTCCACCACGTCGTCGGCCACCAGGCCGTGGCCACGCGAGATCAGTTCGAGCGCGAGCTCGGATTTGCCTGCGCCCGAATCGCCGGTGATGAGCACGCCGACGCCGAGGACGTCCATGAACACGCCGTGCAGCGAAATGCGCTCGGCGAGCTGGCGCGACAGGAAGAGGCGCAGATGGTCGATGACGCTGGCCGACGCCTGCGGCGTGGTGAGCAGGGCGACGTCGCGCGACTGGCAGGTGACGAGCACCGAGGGTGGGGGCTCGCAGCCGTCTGCAACGATGATCGCTGGTGGGCATGCCGCCAGGATCTCGTTGAGGTGATGGGAGACCTTGTCGTCGGGCTGACGGCGCGCCCAGGCCAGTTCCGCCGTGCCGAGGATCTGCAGGCGGGTAGGGTGAATCAGGTTCAGGTGGCCGACGAGGTCGGCGCCCCAGATCGCCTCGTCGCTGACGGCGAGCTGGGCGTCGAGGCGGCCACTGACGTGGCTGAGCTGAAGTTTGTCGCGCTGGGCGTCAAACAGTTGCGCTACGCTGATCCGGCGCATCGGAGCCCCAGTTGGCGAACAACGCGTGCAGCGCGGCTGCATCCGGCGCGTCCGTCAGGCTCTCCCGGAAGGAGCGATCGCTGAACATCTGCGCGAGTTCGGACAGCAACTGCAGGTGCGTCTCGTTGGCTTGCTCCGGCACCAGCAAGACGAAGATGAGCCTGACCGGCTTGCCGTCGGGCGCGTCGAACTGGACGGGGGCGGAGAGTCGGAGAAAGGCGCCGGCGGCTTCCTTCAGGCCCTTGATGCGGCCGTGCGGGATCGCGACGCCCTGGCCGAGGCCGGTGGAACCGAGCCGCTCGCGTGCGAACAGGCTGTCGAACACCGTACTGCGGGCAATACCCTGATTGTTCTCGAACAGAAGTCCCGCCTGCTCGAAAACGCGCTTCTTGCTGCTCGCGTCGAGATCGGCGACCACGTTGGACAGTGGCAGAAGTCGGGAAATGAGGCTCATGTCGGGGGGCGCGCACCGTTGTGCAGGAACGGGGGCCGCGCAGGGGAGGTGGCGGTTCGGGGTGAGGCGCGTGCGAAGCACGCGCCCATTATACGCTCACCCCGGAAGGACGACGGAAGCGCCGGGCTTCAGGCCTCGGGGCTCTGATGCTTCAGCGAGTCGTGATGATGGTCGTTCTGCTTCTGCTTGTATTTCTGGACCTGGCGGTCGAGCTTGTCGGCCATGGCGTCGATTGCGGCATACAGGTCGTTGTCCTCGCTCTCCACGAAGATGTCCTTGCCGCGCACGTGCACGGTGACTTCCGCCTTCTGCTTCAGCTTCTCGATCGACAGGATCACGCTCACGCTGGTGACGTTGTCGAAGTGGCGGACGACGCGGTCCAGCTTGGAGGACACGTAGTCGCGGATGGCCGGGGTGACTTCGACGTGACGTCCGGTGATGTTGAGATTCATGGCAACTCCTCTTGTTGTCAAAGCGTTTTGCGCAGACTGACCGGCGGGATATTGAGGGATTCGCGATATTTGGCGATGGTCCGCCTTGCGACCACGATACCCTGCTGGCCCAATAGCTCGGCAATCTTCGCGTCAGACAGGGGCTTTTTCCTGTCTTCGGCATCGACCAACTGGCGAATCAGCGCGCGAATCGCTGTCGAGGATGCCGCTCCGCCGGTATCGGTGGAGACGTGACTGCCGAAGAAATACTTGAGTTCGAACACACCGCGCGGCGTCGCCATGTACTTTTGCGTGGTCACGCGCGAAACGGTGGATTCGTGCAGTTCGAGCTGGTCTGCGATCTCCCGGAGGGTGAGTGGCCGCATCGCCACCTCCCCATGATCGAAGAACTGCCGCTGCTGGTCAACGATGGCCTGTGACACCCGCAGGATGGTGTCGAAGCGCTGCTGCACGTTCTTGATCAGCCAGCGCGCTTCCTGCAATTGGCCCGTCAGGCCGCCGCCCTGGCCGCGATTCTGCTGCAGGATGCTGGCGTAAAGCTGGTTGATGCGCAGGCGTGGCATCGCTTCCGGATTGAGTGCCGCCGTCCACCGGTTGCGGACCTTGCGCACCACCACGTCCGGCAGGACGTAACGTGTTTCCTCGGTCGAGTGCTGCGAACCGGGATGAGGGTCGAGCCGGCTGATCAGCACCTGGGCGGCGCGCAGGGCGTCGTCGTCGCAACCGGTGAGGCGCTTGAGTCGGGTGAAATTGCGCTCGGCGAGCAGTTCGAGGTGCTTGTCGACGATTTCGAGCGCGAGCTTGCGCTCGGGCGATGCCGGCAGCGCGCGCAACTGCAGCGACAGGCATTCCTGCGGCGTACGCGCGCCGATGCCGGCGGGCTCGAGGTTCTGCACATGGTGCAGGGCGATGGCGAGCTCGTCGAGCTCGACGTCGAGCTCGGGTGGCAGCAGCTCGAGCAATTCTTCGAGCGACTGGTGCAGATAGCCATCGTCATCCAGCGCCTCGATGACGAACCGTACCAGTGCGCGGTCGCGGTCGGTGAGCGGAGACAGGGCGACCTGCAGGTCGAGATGGTCGCGCAGCGAAATGCCGGCGGCCTGGAATTCCTGGTAATCGACGTCGTCGTCATCGTCGCGGGTGGACGAACTGCCGCTGCCGACGCTGGACCAGTCCATGCCCTCGTCCATGGCCGGGGCGGCCTCGCTGTCGCCGCCGCCTTCCGATGCGTTCCTGGCGTCGGCCGCATCGCTACTGCGCTCGGTCGTCGATGCCGTCGCGGCCTGCCCGGGTGCGGCCGGGGCGAAGTCGCTACCGTCGCCGTCCTCGCGCTCGAGCATCGGGTTCTCGAGCAGGAAGCGCTCGATCTCCTGGTTGAGCTCGAGCGTGGACAGTTGCAGCAGCTTGATCGACTGTTGCAACTGGGGCGTGAGCGTCAGGTGCTGGGAGAGCTTGAGCTGGAGGCTGGGTTTCATGGGCGGGCGGGAATCAGAGGCGGAAATGCTCGCCCAGATAGACCTGGCGAACCTGTTCGTTCTCGATGATCTCGGCCGGACGGCCGCTGGCGAGCACACGACCTTCGCTGATGATGTAGGCGCGATCGCAGATGCCCAGCGTCTCGCGGACATTGTGATCGGTGATCAGCACGCCGATGCCGCGCTCCTTCAGGAAGCGGATGATCTTCTGGATGTCGAGCACCGCGATCGGGTCGACGCCGGCGAAAGGCTCGTCGAGCAGGATCAGCCGCGGGCTGGTGGCCAGCGCGCGCGCAATCTCGCAGCGTCGCCGTTCGCCGCCCGACAGCGACACCGCGGTGTTGTCGCGCAAGTGGGCGATGCCCAGCTCCTCGAGCAGTTCGTCGAGCCGTTCCTCGATCTGGTCGCGCGTCAGCCCCTGCAGCTCGAGCACGGCGCGGATGTTCTCCGCCACGGTGAGCTTGCGGAACACGCTCATTTCCTGGGGCAGGTAGGACAGGCCCAGGCGCGCGCGGGCGTGGATCGGGCGATGGGTCAGGACGCTGTCGTCGAGCAGGATCTCGCCGCCGTCTGCGCGCACCAGACCGACGATCATGTAGAAACAGGTGGTCTTGCCCGCGCCGTTGGGGCCGAGCAGGCCGACGACCTCGCCGGCGTCCACCTCGAAGCCGACGTCGTGCACCACGGTGCGCGCCTTGTAGCGCTTTTGCAGGCCGGTGACCTTAAGCAGACTCATCGGGTTGCTCTTTCAGCAGCTTGCGGATCACGTCGGGCGCAAAGCCGCGGGTTTGCAGGAAGCGGGCCTGCCGGGCCCACTCACGAGGGTCGGCGGGCGACGCGCCGAACCTGGAGCGCCATACGGCGCGCGCGCGTTCGAGTTCAGATTCTACGCACTCGCCGGAGAGCGCCTCGTCGACCAGTTCGCGGTCGATGCCACGTCGTGCCAGTTCATTGCGCATGCGCGCGGCCCCGAAGCGGCCGGCCTTGCTACGCACCCAGGCTTCGGCAAAACGCCTGTCGGACTGCAGCCCGAGTTCGCCCATGCGGTCGATGATCTCCGCGATCTCCGCGTCACTGCCGTGGCCGGCCAGCTTGCGCGCCAGCTCGGCGCGCGAGTGCTCACGTTGCGCCAGGCAACGCAGGGCGCGTTCGCGCAGGCTGGAGTCGCCCATGCCGGCCTCGGCAAATGCAGGCTTCAGGCGGCGGCTGACGCAGCCGGCGCCTGGGTGGCAGCCGGCGGCATTTCGGGCAGGCCGACCGCGACGCGCACCTTGTTCTCGATCTCGCGCGCCAGCGCCGGGTTGGCACGCAGGAATTCGCGCGAGTTGTCCTTGCCTTGGCCGATCTTGTCGCCGTTGTAGGCGTACCAGGCGCCCGACTTGTCGACGATCTTGTGTTCGACGCCCAGGTCGATGATCTCGCCTTCGCGCGAGATGCCCTCGCCGTAGAGGATGTCGAAGTGCGCCTCCTTGAACGGCGGCGACACCTTGTTCTTGACGACCTTCACGCGGGTCTCGGAGCCGATCACTTCGTCGCCCTTCTTGATCGTGCCGGTGCGGCGGATGTCCATGCGCACCGACGCATAGAACTTGAGGGCGTTGCCGCCGGTGGTGGTCTCGGGGCTGCCGAACATCACGCCGATCTTCATGCGGATCTGGTTGATGAAGATCACCAGTGTGTTGGTGCGCTTGATGTTGGCGGTGAGCTTGCGCAGCGCCTGCGACATCAGGCGCGCTTGCAGGCCGGGCAACTGGTCGCCCATCTCGCCTTCGATTTCCGCCTTCGGGGTGAGCGCCGCGACCGAGTCGATGACCACGATGTCGACCCCACCCGAACGCACCAGCATGTCGGCGATCTCGAGCGCCTGTTCGCCGGTGTCGGGTTGCGAGATGAGCAGGTCCTCGATATTGACGCCGAGCTTTTCGGCGTAGCCGACGTCGAGCGCGTGCTCGGCGTCGATGAAGGCCGCGGTGCCGCCGAGCTTCTGCATCTCGGCGATGACCTGCAGCGTCAGTGTCGTCTTGCCGGACGATTCCGGGCCGTAGATCTCGATCACGCGGCCGCGTGGCAGGCCGCCGAGGCCGAGGGCGATGTCGAGCCCGAGCGAGCCGGTGGAAACCGTCTGGATGTCGCGTTCGACGTTGCCGTCGCCCATGCGCATGATCGAGCCCTTGCCGAACTGTTTCTCGATCTGCGTGAGCGCGGCGGCGAGAGCCTTGGCCTTGTTGTCGTCCATGAGAGTTTTTCCTGAGTGATGTCCGGATTATGGCACAGAGATTGCAGGGATGTTGTCTCCGATCCCTGATGCGCGGAGTGTAAGACCTGTTAATTCTTACAGCAATCCTGTCCGACGAGTGGAGGGGCGTCAGCGCGCAAGCCGGATCAGCTCGTCCAGCGCATGCTCCACCGTCCGGCGGCGCACCGCCTCGCGGTCGCCGTCGAGCTGCAAGGTCACCGCACGCGGCGGCAGGCCGCGTCGTGCCCAGGCGAGGCACACCATGCCCACCGGCTTCTGCGCGCTGCCGCCCGCCGGGCCGGCGACGCCCGATACTGCCACTGATACGTCGGCGCGGCTGTGCTCGAGTGCGCCCGACGCCATCTCGCACACCGTCGCTTCGCTGACCGCACCGTGCGTCGCGAGCGTGCCCGGCGACACGCCCAGCATCTCGATCTTGGCTGCGTTCGAGTAGGTGACGAAGCCGCGGTCGAACCAGCCGGAGCTGCCCGCCGTCGCCGTCACCGCCTCGGCGATCCAGCCCCCGGTGCAGGATTCCGCGGTGGCGAGCATCCAGCCGCGCGCGGCCAGCGCCTCACCGAGCGCGACCGACAGGGCGTCGAGCGTGGGCGTCATCATCAGCGGAAGATCGACACGAGGACGGCGAGCACGAGCAGTGTGTAGCCGGCGGCGACGAGGTCGTCGAACATCACGCCGAAGCCGCCCTTGAAGCTGCGGTCGGCCCAGCGCACCGGCGGCGGCTTGACGATGTCGAAGAAGCGGAACAGCGCGACCGCAATGCCCTGCCACAGCAGCGTCTTGGGTGCGAACACCAGCACCAGCCAGGTCGCGACCATCTCGTCCCACACGATGCCGCCGTGGTCCGGCACGCCCAGCGCACGGCCGGTGCGCTCGGCGGCGAGGATGCCGGCGGCGAACAGGCTGGCGAGCAGGGCCAGGAACACGAATTCGGACAGCGGCGTGCGGATCAGCGGATACAGCAGCCACGCCAGCAACGTGCCCATCGTGCCGGGTGCCCACGGCGACAGGCCCGAGCCGAAACCGAGCGAGATGAAATGAGCCGGGTGGCTCAGCATGAAGCGGGCGGTGGGGCGCATGGGCAGGATCGGGGCGGACGTTGGGGTGGGCGCGGCGCTCAGCCGAAGTGATCGTAGCCGGCGGCGGCGCCCGGGTGAAGGGTGCCGTCGGTCTCGCGCAGCAGCAGGACGCCCGTGTCGCCGGTGAGGCGGCCGATGCGGTGCAGCGGCAGGGCGAGGCGGCGTGCCGTCTCCTCGATCACTTCGCGTCGCGCGGGTGGCGCAGCGAACAGCAGCTCGTAGTCGTCGCCGCCCGACAGCAGGCAGCGTCGCGCCAGCGCGGCGTCGGCGCCGGCGGCGACCAGAGGGGCGAGCGGCAGCGCCGCGATGTCGACGATGGCGCCGACGTGCGAGCGCTCGAGGATGTGGCCGAGGTCGCCGAGCAGCCCGTCGGAGACGTCCAGCATCGCGCCCGCGACGCCGCGCAGCGCGAGGCCGAGCGCGACGCGCGGTTGCGGCCGGTGCAGGGCGTCGAGGCAGCGACGGCGGTCTTCGTCGTTCAGGCTCGCCTCGCCGCGCAGCGTGGCCAGCCCGAGCGCTGCAAGGCCGGGCTGGCCCGACACCCACAGGTCGTCGCCGGCACGGCCGCCGCTACGGGTGATCGCCTGTCCGGC
Source organism: Pseudomonadota bacterium (assembly GCA_018240585.1). Lineage (GTDB taxonomy): Bacteria > Pseudomonadota > Gammaproteobacteria > Burkholderiales > Rhodocyclaceae > Thauera. Next base: position 14,684 of record JAFEFM010000248.1, on the reverse strand, counting down.
CGGCACTTCGCCGATGATGGTCACCGTCATGTTCAAGGGGCCGCGCGTGGTGTCGCCGCCGACCAGGTCCACCCCGTAAGCGCGTGCGCAATCGAACAGCCCGCCGGCGAAGGCGGCGATCCAGGCTTCGTCGGCCGCCGGCAGCGCGATCGCCAGCAGGGCCCAGCGCGGTTCGGCACCCATCGCCGCGATGTCCGACACATTGACGGCGAGTGCCTTCCAGCCGAGCAGGGCGGCATCGGCATCGGCGAAGAAGTGCGTGCCGGCGACCAGCATGTCTGTGGACACCGCCAGTTGCATGCCGGGGCTGGCCCGCATCAGCGCGGCATCGTCGCCGACGGCGAGGTCGCAGTGCGTGGCCGTGCGGTCGAAGTGGCGCCGGATCAGGTCGAATTCCGAAGGCATGGCAGGCGGCAGGCCGGAGTTGGGGGCGACAGCTTACCGCAGTGTCGTGCCAAGGGCACGGCGGCGCAGGCGCGCCGGCTCAGCCCCCGGGCCGGCCGATCAGCTTCGCCTTCAGCGCATCCCAGTCGACCGCATCCAGCGTGTTTTTCACCAGCAGCCCAAGGTCGGTGTCGCCTTCCATGCGCAGGCGGCGGCTGAAGAACAGGGTGTCGGGATCTTCCTCGCGCAGCGCCAGCGCGAGGTAGTCGCGTGTGGTGGCCGAGATGATCAGGTCCGGGCGCACGCCCGCAACCGCCTTGACGCGGCGGAAGCAACTGTCGGTGAGGGTGAAGTCCAGCGTCAGGCCGGCGTCGAGTACGCGCATCTGCAGATGGCGTCCGGTGAGCGGCGACAGAGTCTCGCGCGGCAGGATGCGGTCCAGCGCCAAGTTGAGCGCCAGCGTCAGCGCCTGGGTGGGCGGCTGCTGCGGCAGGCGGGCGACCAGGCAGGCGACCGGACGCGGCACGGTGAATGCGGGAATGTGGGCGTTCTGCAGGCGACCGGCCACGCGCTGGCGCAGGCTGCCGGGCAGCAGGTCGGCCAGGGCGGGCAGGCGGGGCAAGGCAGGCAGGGCAGACATGTTCGTTCTCGGTTCCATCAGGCGGCGACGAATTGCTCCACGCCGGCGCGGCCGTGCCAGAAGCCGTTGCACGGCGCTTCCACCATCAGCGGGCGACAGTCGTCCAGCGCTGCGGCCGGGGTGCGAGCGCCGTCGAGCGCAGCGCGGAACAGCTCGACGATGTCGCGCGTATGCGAGCCTTGCGGGCTGATGCGCAGCAGCTCGGCCTTGCCCCGCACGCCGGCGAGGTCGCCGAGTAGGTTGTGCACCCGTGCCGACTGGGTCTGCACGCCGTTCAGCGTCAGGAAAGGCTCGCCCTCGCGCGTGCGCAGCGTGATGCCGTCGTTGATCGCGAGGCAGCGGAACTCGCAGGTGTCCTTCTGCAGGTTGAAGTGGCGCGCGGTGAAGCAGCGCGCCGAGTGCGCCAGCGGCAGCCGGCCGTAGGCGAACACTTCGGTCTCGATCGGCGCGGCGAGCGCGGCGCGCACCTCCGCCAGCGCCGCGCCGGAGATCTCCGGCGCCACCGCCCAGCGCGTCGCGCCGGCGTCGATCATCATCTGCAGCGTCGTCGGGTTGAAGATGTTCAGCGTCGGCCCGGCGACCCAGTCGCGCGCGCCGGCCTCGCCGAGCAGGCGCACCGCGCCCATGTCGTTGGCCTCGACGCGGAACCCCGGCTCGCCGTGGACGCACTGGCGCACGATGCGGCGCAGCGTCTTGAGATCGGATTCCGATTCGACCAGGCCCTGGCAGCTCATCACCACTTCCTTGCCGGCGGCGGCGAGCACCTTGCCCACCTCGAGCCAGTCTTCCAGCCGCAGCTCGTGGCGGCGGGAACACACGGTTTCGCCCAGATACACGCTGTCGATGGGGCTGTCGGCGATGTCGGCGTAGAAGTCGAGCACGCTCTGGCGCGGCCAGTAGTAGAGCAGGGGGCCGAGGGCGAGTTTCATGCAGAGGTTCTCACGAGAAATTGACGGAGCGCCGGCCGGTGACGGGGTCATTTCCACGGCCGGTAGTAGGCGCCCAGCGTGTGGCTCTGGCCTTCCGAGACCTTGTTCAGCTCGGCCATCCAGGCCGGCGTCACCTGGAAGGCGTCGGGCGCGGCCTGTAGCCTGTCGAGCGCGGCGCGCCATACCCTGGTGACCTGGGCGACATAGGCCGGGCTGCGCTGGCGGCCTTCGATCTTGATCGCGCGGATGCCGATGCGCGCAAGCTCGGGCAGCAGCTCCAGCGTGTTGAGGCTGGTCGGCTCTTCCAGGGCGTAGTAGGTTTCGTCGTTGACCTCGAAGCGGCCCTTGCACAGCGTCGGATAGCCGGCGCGCTCGCCGTCGGCGAAGCGGTCGATCAGGATGCCGTTCAGGCGCGTCTCCATGCCGCGCGGCGTGTCTTCCCAGCGCACATGCTTGCCCGGCGAGCAGGCGCCGTTGCAGTTGGGCGATTCGCCGGTGGCGTAGGCTGACAGCGCGCAGCGGCCTTCGACCATCACGCACAGGCCGCCGAAGCCGAACACTTCGATCTCCACCTGCGTGTTGGCGATGACCTGCTCGACCTGCGCCATCGACAGCACCCGCGGCAGCACCGCGCGCTGGATGCCGAAGCGCTCGCGGTAGAAGTTGATCGCTTCGTAGCTGGTGGCCGAGCCCTGCACCGACAGATGCAGGCGCAGTTGCGGATGGTTCCGCGCCGCGTAGGCCATCAGCCCGGGGTCGGCGAGGATCACCGCGTCGACGCCGAATTCCGCGGCGTGGTCGATGGCCGCGGTCCACGATGGCCAGTTCGAGGCCTGCGGATAGGTGTTGAGCGCCAGCAGCACCTTGCGTCCGCGTGCATGGGCGTAGGCGATGCCTTCGCGCACCTGCGCCGGGTCGAAGTTGAGGCCGCTGAAATTGCGCGCGTTGGTCGCGTCCTTGAAGCCGAGATAGACGCAGTCGGCGCCGTGGTCCACGGCCGTCTTGAGAGCGGGCAGACTACCCGCGGGGCAGACGAGTTCGATCCGTTGCATGGCTTCCCGCCGCTTTCGGTACAAGCCGGCGAGAATAATCGAGCGGCCTCGCGCCGGCTTTGACAGGTGTCAAAGCCGGCGCGGGCAGGCATGGAAACTCAGTGGCCGTGGTGCTCCGGCTGGATCTGCAGGTGGGCGGTGTGGCCGTGGCTCGGGCGGGCGAGCTTCTGCGGCAGCAGCGAGCCCAGCACCATCGCCGCGACGCCCGCCAGCATGCCGGCGAAGTGCGGCGGCACGTCCGCCTCGGGTGCGAGGATCTCGAGGACCACCCACGCCACCAGGCCGACGAAGATCGATGCCAGCGCGCCCTGGGTGGTGGCGCGCTTCCAGTAGAGGCCGAAGGCGAGCGGCACGAAGGCGGTGGCGAGCGTCACCTTGTAGGCGTTCTCCACCATGCCGTGGATGCTTTCGACGGTGTGGGTGGCGTACCAGGTCACCAGCAGCGAGAAGCCGACCACCACGAAGCGCGTCAGCCACAGGAACTGGTGGTCGCTCATGCGGCGGAAGGTGCTGCGCAGGATGTTCTCGGAGAATGTCACCGACGGCGCCAGCAGCGTGCCCGAGGCGGTGCTCATGATCGCCGACAGCAGCGCGCCGAAGAACATCACCTGCGCGAACAGCGGCGTGTGCTGCAGGATCAGCTGCGGCAGGATCTGCTGGCTGTCGCTCTGCTGGTATGTCGCGACGAGCTCCGGGTCGATCAGCGTGGCTGAATAGGCGATGAACAGCGGCACGAAGGCGAACAGGAAATAGCCCGAGCCGCCCAGCAGCGTGCCGGCGACCGCGGTGCGCTCGTTGCGCGCCGAGTTCACGCGCTGAAACACGTCCTGCTGCGGAATCGAGCCGAAGCCCATGGTCAGGATGCCGGCGAGGAAGGCGACGATGTCCTTCGCGTCCAGCGCCGGCAGGAAGTTGAGCTTGCCCGCCTCGTTCGCATGATTCACCACCATGCCCACGCCGCCCGCCATGTCGCCGATGAGCCAGGCGATGTAGAACAGACCGATGATGATGATCGTCATCTGCATGAAGTCGGTGAGCGCCACCGACCACATGCCGCCGAACAGGGTGTACACGAGCACGATGCCGGCGCCGATCAGCATGCCGGCGTTGTTCGAGATGGCGCCGTCGGACAGGATGTTGAACACCAGCCCCAGCGCGGTGATCTGCGCCGACACCCAGCCGAGGTAGGAGATCACGATGGCGATCGAGCACAGCACTTCCACCGTGCGGCCGTAGCGGATGCGGTAGTAGTCTCCCAGCGTCAGCAGGTTCATGCGGTACAGCGGCCGGGCGAAGAACAGGCCGACCAGGATCAGGCACAGCGAGGCGCCGAAGGGGTCGGACCACAGCCCGCGCAAGCCCTTGTCGATGAAGGTGGCCGAGATGCCGAGCACGGTCTCGGAGCCGAACCAGGTCGCGAACACGGTCGCGGTGACGATGTACAGAGGCAGGTGGCGGCCGGCGGCGACGTAGTCGGTGGAGTTCTTCACCCGCGTGGCCGCGTACAGGCCGACACCGATGGAAACGAGAAGATAGGCGATGACGAAGCCGATCAGCATGGCGCGGGCAGTCCTCGGGCAGACGCAGGGGCAAGAAGGGCGGCCTCGTTTGCCGCCCACCGGGTTGGCGGCTGCTTTGCTGCACAGCCGCAGGGCGCGAATATTGCCCCATCGCGCAGCGCTGCGAAAGGTGCGCAACGCGTCCTAAGGTGTTCTGGGAACGGGGAAATTCATCCGTGATTGGCGCCGCGTTCGGCCGTGTCCGGCGATAGGAGCCGGGGGCCCGGTGCGGCCACGGTGCGCCCGCCCGCCGGGTGCTGCTTCAGTTGGACGTCGACAGCCAGGACGGCAGACGCAAATCGAAGGCCACGGACAGCAGCCGTGACCCCGTCGCGGTGGCGATGCCGATGAGGCTGGCGCTCTCGGCGCTCATGCCCACGGAATGCATGGCGAGGAAGGCGCCACAGCCGGCCAGCGCGCACAGCGTGTAGGGCTGATGGTCGCGATACACCTTGGGGATCTCGTTGCACAGCACGTCGCGCGACACGCCGCCGAAGACGGCGGTGATCGCGCCCATCAGGATGGCGACGAGCGGCGGCATGTCGGCGGCGGTGGCGATCGAGGTTCCGGATATCGCGAACAGCCCCAGGCCGAAGGCATCGGCCAGTTCCATCAGCCAGCCGCCCAGCTTGTGCCGCAGGGTCATCAGCCACAGCGGCGCCGACAGCACCAGCAGCAGCACCAGCCACAGGTAGACCTCGTGCTGGATCCAGAACAGCGGCCGGCGGTCGAGCAGGACATCCCGCACCGTGCCGCCGCCGAACGCGCTGACGAAGGCGACCGAGAACACCCCCACGATGTCCATGCGCTTGCGCGTGGCTTCGAGCAGGCCGGACATCGCGAAGGCCAGGGTGCCGCCGACTTCGATGGCGATGAACAGGGCGGAAAGTTTCATGTGCGCAGGTCCAGCGTCCGTCGTCGGCGACGCTTGCTTCTGTTACTTGAGGAAATGCTCAGTCACGGCAACCCAGTAGGCCGCGCCGATGGGCAGGTTGCGATCGTCGAAATCGTATTCCGGATGATGCACCATCGGCGTGTCGCCGTTGCCGATGAAGCAGTAGGTTCCGGGTTTGTGCTGCGCATAGTAAGCGAAGTCCTCGCTGCCCATGAAGGTCGGTCCGGGCATCACCACCTGGTCTTCCCCGAGCAGGGCACGCGCGACCTCGGCGGCTTCGGCGGTCTGCTGCGGGTCGTTGACGAGGACCGCACCGGGGGCGCCTTCGCGGATCTCGAAGCTCACGCCGAACGACATGGCTTGCGCCGCGGTGATCGAACGCACCTTGTCGAGCACGAGCTTGCGGGTCTCGGGCGCGCTGCTGCGGATGCTCAGGCGCAGGGTCGCGGTCTGCGGGATGACGTTGCCCGCGTCGCCAGCGAGGAAGGCGCCGACCGACACCACGGCGGAATCCTTGGCGGCGACGTTGCGCGACACGATGGTCTGCAGCGCCATCACCAGCGAGGCCCCGGCCACCACGGGGTCGATGCTCTTCTCGGGCATCGAGCCGTGGCTGCCCTTGCCGGTCAGCACGATTTCCCAGTTATCCACTGCGGCCATGATCGGGCCGGCGGTGAAATACAGTTTGCCGCGTTCCAGCGCCGGCATGTTGTGCATGCCGAACACCGCGTCCATCGGAAAGCGCTCGAAGAGGCCGTCGCGGATCATGGCCGGCGCGCCGCCCATGATCTCCTCGGCGGGCTGGAAGATCAGGTGCACCGTGCCGTTGAAGTTGCGGGTGCGCGCCAGGTACTGGGCGGCGCCCAGCAGCATCGCGCTGTGGCCGTCGTGGCCGCAGGTGTGCGACTTGCCTTCGATCGTGCTCCTGTGGTCGGTGTCGTTGATCTCCTGCACGGCCAGCGCATCGGTGTCGGCGCGCAGGCCGATCGCCTTGGTGCCATTGCCGGCGCGCAGCGTCGCCACTACGCCGGTCTTGCCGACGCCTTCGGTGACTTCGTAGCCCCAGCCGCGCAGCAGTCCGGCGATGTAGCTGGCCGTGTTGTGCTCGTCGAAGGCGATTTCCGGGTGACGGTGCATGTGATGCCGCCACGCTTCGATTTTCGGCTGGTCTTCAGTCAGTGCGGTGAGCAGGGTGTTCATGATCTTGAATCCTCAGGAATGTGAAATCGGTGTGCGGTACGCCGGGTGTGTCTGCTGCGTCCCGCCAGGGGTCTGGCCCTGGCGGTGGCGACGTGAGTGCGGGCCTGGCGTCGAGTCTGTGGCGGGCGGGCTTACGAGGCCTTCTTCGGGCCTGCCTTCGGCACCGTCAGCATGATCGACATGATCGCCACGGCCACCATGAACACGTTGAACATCAGGGCGATGATGGCGGCCTCGCGCACTGCCAGGTTGTCCTGGCGGCCGACGAAGGTGATCACGCCTTCCAGCCACGACACGCTTTCCGGATTGGCGCCCAGCGCGGTGAAGATCGCCGCCGAGATCGCGACACCGAATGCGGCGCCGAGCGACGAGGCCATCTTGTAGATGCCCGCACCGGAGCCGGCCTGGGCGGCGGGGAGGCTGGACAGGGCCGCGTCGGTGGAAGGCGTGGCGTAGAAGGCGAGGCCGACGCCGAACAGGGTGTAGCCGATCATGGCCAGGATCTTGTAGTCGGCGAGCAGCAGGTTGGCGGGCGAAAGCAGCAGGATGGCCAGGCCGGTGATCAGACAGCCCCAGATCATCGGCTTGCGGGCACCGAAGCGCTGCAGCAGCTTCTCGCCGACACGGATGAACGCGATAATCGCGATTGCATAGCCGAGGGTCAGCGCGCCTGCATCCTGAGCCGACATGTTGCCGCCGAGTTGCACGAGTTGCAGCGAGACGAGCAGGGTGCCGGCAACGCCGTTGAGCAGGAAGTTGGAGATCGTGGCGCCGGTGTAGGTCGAGTTGCGGAACAGCTTGAAATCGACGAAGCCCTGCGCAGCCGTGCTTTCGATGCGGAAGAACAGCGAACCGAAGACGACGGTGACCGCGATCAGGCTGAGGATCAGCGGGCTCATCCAGCCCAGCTTGTTGCCCTGCGTGACGACGATCTGCAGCGCGACCATGGCGATCATGAAAGTCACCACGCCGGCGAAGTCGAACTTGTAGTCACCTTTGGATTCGACCTTGCTCTCGGGCGTGCCCTTGATCATCAGCAGGCCGATCACCGACACGACGATGGAGGCGAAGAAGATGTAGCGCCAGCCGAAGTTCGCCGTCACCAGACCGCCGAACAGCGAGCACACGCCCGAACCGCCCCACGAACCGATGGACCACAGGCTGACCGCACGCTGGCGCGCCGGACCATCCCAGTAGGTCTTCACCAGGGCGAGGCTGGCCGGCATGATGCACGCCGCCGACAGGCCCTGCAGCGCACGCCCGACGAGCAGGAAGGGCGCGGCGAGATCGCCGGTCGGCGCGAGGCCGATCAGCAGCGAGCCGGCCATGTTGAGGAAGAAGCCGATATTGACGACCTTGACGCGGCCGACACGGTCGGCGAGACCGCCGACGACGACGATGAAGATGCCCGAGAACAGCGCCGTGATCGCCACGGCGATGTTCATCATGCTCGAATCCAGGCCGAGCTCGCGCTGCATGTCGGGGGCGATGTTGAGCGTGGTCTGGGCAAACATCCAGAAGGCGATGACGCCCATGATGATGCCGTAGAGCAGCTTGTCCGTGCCCTGGTATGCCGGGGCCTGAACGGCGGTTGTGCTCATGGTTATCTCCTGAAGAAAACCGGTTGAATGGGGGCTACGGGGCGCATCCTATGCTTTCTGGTGAATTCCAAATGACGCCGCATTGACGGGGGTGACAACCAATCGGAATCACAAGCCCTCTTCCGCGACATGGTTATGCTTGGCGCCGTGCCCCGAACTGGGCACACTGCCGATCGGCGCTGCGCTTGCGCGCGCCCGGCGGCGTGAATCCGCGCCGCACGAGGGTTTGGCGGCGGGGCACGGTGCTCCGCGCATTCTTGGACTGCCGCGATGAAAGACAATCAGTTGAGGGCGCTGCTGCGGGTTGCGGAGTGCGGATCGATCCGTGCCGCGGCGCGGGCGATGAACCTGAGCCAGAGCGCCCTGACCAAGGCCTTGCACGAGCTGGAGGAAGACGTGGGGGCCGAGCTGCTGACGCGAAGCTACAAGGGCATCGAATTCACCCCTGCCGGCGCCGCCCTGCTGACGCATGCGCGGCTGGCCCTCTCCATCCTGGACAAGGGCGCGGAGGAGGTGAGGCTGCTGAGCGGCAGTGCCCGCTCGCGCGTCGTCCTCGCCGTGACGCCCATGGTGGCCGCGCGCGTGCTGCCGCGCGTGCTGCGCGAATACGAGCGCCTGCGCCCCGATGCCGAAGTGCAACTGACCGAAGGCCTGCTGACGCAGATCCTGCCGGACCTGGTGGAAGGCCGGCTGGATTTCGCCATCGCGGTGGCCAATCCCGACAACCTTCCCTACGAAGTTGCGTTCGAGCCGATCGGCAGTGTGGAGATCACACTCGCCGGGAGAGCCGGGCATCCGCTCGGCACCCGCACCACCTGGGCGGAGCTGGCCAAGGCGAAGTGGATCATGAACCTCAGCCAGGGCAGCCTGGGGAGCGCGCTGGAAGAGTGGATGGAGCAGCAGGGCCTGACGCGACCGACGCACCTGATTCGCTGTGCGTCGTCGATGCTGATGCTGGAATTGATGCAGCGCACCGACTACATTGGCCTCGGCCCGGCGGCGCTGTTCCGCGACGAACTCGTGGGGCACGGCATCCAGTGCATCGAGGTCGAACCCTTTCCTCCGCCGATGCCGCTCGGCCTGCTGCGCCTGCGCGGCATCCCGCTGTCCAGTTCGGCCAAGCCGATGGCGACGCTGCTTGCCCGCTACATGGCGGACTGAGCGCGTCGGCCGGGCGGGCTCAGCCCATCAGGCGGTGCACTTCGAGCGCCAGCACGCTGGCGGCGAGCAGCCCCACCAGCAGCAACAGCCAGCCCTGGCGCCGCTGCAGGGTCGCCAGCTCGGCCATCCTGTCCTTCTGTTCGGCGCGATGCCGGGTGGCCTCGACCAGCGCCTGATGCGTCAGCCGCGGCAACTGCGGCAACGTGCCGGCCCAGTTCGGCGCCTCCTCGCGCACGCCGCGCACCAGCGCGCGCCAGCCCATGCGCTCGTCCATCCAGCGCTCGAGGAAAGGCTTGGCGGTCTTCCAAAGGTCGAGGTCGGGGTCGAGCTGGCGGCCCAGGCCCTCGATGTTGAGCAGCGTCTTCTGCAGCAGCACGAGCTGCGGCTGCACTTCCATCTCGAAGCGGCGCGCGGTCTGGAACAGGCGCAGCAGCGTCTTGCCGAAGGAGATCTCCTTCAGCGGACGGTCGAAGATCGGTTCGCACACGGTGCGGATCGCCGCCTCGAACTCGTCGACGCGGGTGTGCGGCGGCACCCAACCGGCCTCGATGTGCGCCATCGCCACGCGCTTGTAGTCGCGCTTGAAGAAGGCGAGGAAGTTCTGCGCGAGGTAGTTCTTGTCCACCTCGTCGAGCGTGCCCATGATGCCGAAGTCCAGCGCGATGTAGCGCCCGTCGCCATGCACGAAGATGTTGCCCGGGTGCATGTCGGCGTGGAAGAAGCCGTCGCGGAACACCTGGGTGAAGAAGATCTCGACCCCGGCGCGCGACAGCGCCGCGAGGTCGGTGCCCTGCGCGCGCAGCACGCCGGTCTGCGAGATCGGCACGCCGTACATGCGCTCCATCACCATCACCTTGCTGCCGCACCAGTCCCAATACACTTCCGGGACGATCAGCAGCGTCGAGTCGGTGAAGTTCCGCCGCAACTGAGAGCAGTTCGACGCCTCGCGCATCAGGTCGAGTTCGTCGTGCAGATACTTGCTGAATTCGGCCACCACTTCGCGCGGCTTCAACCGGCGGCCTTCGGGCCAGATCCTTTCCAGCAGCATCGCGGCGACTTCCAGCAGCGCGAGGTCGTGCTCGATGACGCGCTCGATGCCGGGGCGCAGCACCTTCACGGCCACTTCGGTACCATCGGGCAGTTCGGCGAAATGCACCTGCGCCACCGAGGCGGACGCGACCGGCGTGCGCTCGAAGTTGTTGAACACCGCATCGACCGGCTTGCCGTAGAAGTTCTCCAGCAGCGCCAGCGCCTGCTCGGTGGGGAAGGGCGGCACGCGGTCCTGCAGCAGCGCGAGTTCGTCGGCAAGGTCGGGCGGCAGCAGATCGCGCCGCGTAGACAGCATCTGGCCGAACTTGACGAAGATCGGGCCCAGCGACTCCAGCGCGCGGCGCAGCCGCACGCCGCGCGGCTCCGAGAAGCTGCGCCAGAAGAACACCGCATGCCACACGCGCGCCAGGCGCCCGCTCGAATCGGCGTCGAGAATCATGCGGTCGAGACCGAAGCGCAGGCCGACGGAGGCGATCTTGGCGAGGCGGAGGAGGCGCACGGCGGAGGGAGTTCGGCTGCGGGGAAAGCGCGGACTTTAGCCGGAAAGCTGCGCGCGGGCAAAGAGGAGGCCGGTAGTCTATCCGTTATAATCGCGCGTTTAGATTCCCTGCCGAGTGCCATGAGCGCCGACCCCAAAGTATTGCTGACCGATCTGCTGCAGGCTGCGCTGAAGAGCGTGGCGCCGGATCACGCCGACACCGTCATCCTGCTGGAGCGCCCGAAACAGGCGAGCCACGGCGACTTCGCCACCAACCTGGCGCTGCAACTGGCCAAGCCGCTGAAGCGCAATCCGCGCGAGCTGGCCGGCCTGCTGCTGGCCGAACTGCCGCCCTCGAAGCTGATCGCCAGGGCCGAAGTCGCCGGCGCCGGCTTCATCAATTTCACGCTTGCGTCCGACGCCAAGACGGCGGTGGTGCGCGAGGTGCTGGCGCGGGGTGCCGACTTCGGCCGCGGCGCCGGCAAGGGCGTCAAGGTGCAGGTGGAGTTCGTGTCCGCCAACCCGACCGGTCCGCTGCACGTCGGCCACGGCCGCGGCGCGGCCTATGGCGCCTCGCTGTCGGACGTGCTGGCCTTCGCCGGCTATGACGTCACGCGCGAGTACTACGTCAACGACGCCGGCCGCCAGATGGACATCCTGGCGCTGTCCACCTGGTTGCGCTATCTCGCCTTCTTCGGCATCGAGATTCCCTTCCCGCCCAATGCCTACCAGGGCGACTATGTCATCGACATGGGTCGCGACATGCGCGACGCCCATCAGGACCGTTTTGCCAAGGTCACTGCGGATCGGATCCTCGCCGGCACGCCCGGCCTGCCGCCTTCTGATCGCAAGGACGACGAGGCAAAGCAGCAGCGCGAGGAACATCTCGACGCGCTGATCGCCAACGCCAAGACGCTGCTCGGCGACGACTACGCCTGGGTGCATGGCTTCGCGCTCAACGAACAGCTCGGCGACGGCCGCGACGACCTGGGCGAGTTCGGCGTGCGCTTCGACAAGTGGTTCTCCGAACAGAGCCTGTTCGACACCGGCCTGGTCGAGCGCGCGGTCGCTCAGCTCGAGAAGCAGGGTCACCTCTACCTGCAGGACGGCGCCCGGTGGTTCCGCTCGACCGCCTTCGGCGACGAGAAGGACCGCGTCGTGCAGCGCGAGAACGGCCTGTACACCTACTTCGCATCCGACATCGCCTACCACCTCAACAAGTACGAGCGTGGCTTCGACCGCATCATCGACATCTGGGGTGCCGACCATCACGGCTACATCCCGCGTGTGAAAGGCGCGATCGCCGCGCTCGGGCTCGACCCGGCGAAGCTGGAAGTCGCCCTGGTGCAGTTCGCGGTGCTGTACCGCAACGGCCAGAAGACCTCGATGTCTACCCGCTCGGGGGAGTTCGTCACCCTGCGCGAGCTGCGCAAGGAGGTCGGCAACGACGCCTGCCGTTTCTTCTACGTGCTGCGCAAGTCCGACCAGCACCTGGATTTCGACCTCGACCTCGCCAAGAGCCAGAGCAACGAGAACCCGGTGTACTACGTGCAGTACGCGCATGCCCGCGTGTGCTCGGTGCTCAACCAGTGGGGCGGCGAGGCCGCCGAGCTCGCGACCGCGAATCTCGGTTTGCTGCAGAACGAGCGCGAACTTGCGCTGTGCGCCCGCCTGGGGACATTCCCCGAGCTGGTGCAGAACGCCGCCGCCGACTATGCGCCGCATCAGATCGCCTTCTATCTGAAGGACCTCGCCGCCGACTTCCACGGCTGGTACAACGCCGAGCGCATGCTGGTTGACGACGAGGCGGTAAAGCTCGCCCGCCTGGCGCTGGCCGCCGCGGTGCGCCAGGTGCTCGTCAGCGGCCTGGCGATGCTGGGCGTGTCGGCGCCCGAATCGATGTGAGCAGCGGAGAGTCCCGTGAGTCGTGATCGCAAGCCCGTCCGCAAACCCGCCCGCCCGCCCGCGCGCAGCGGCGGCGGCACCCTGATGGGCATCTTCATCGGCCTGATCTTTGGTGCGCTGATCGCCGCTGGTGCCGCCTGGTATTTCACACGTGCGAACCCCTTCCAGTCGGTGCCCAGCGCCTCGCCGCGCCCGTCGCCGGCGGCCCAGCCGCCTGCGGCGCTGCCCGGCAAACCCGGCGACCGCCCGGTGGTGAAGCAGGACTTCGAGTTCTACAAGATCCTGCCGCAAGGCGATGGCACGCAGAGCACCGCGCCGCGGCCCGCATCGGTCGAGAAGGCGCCGGAAAAGACCGCCGAGAAGCCGCAGGTCGAGAAGCAGGCGGCCGATAAGCAGGTGGCCGACAAGGCGCCGGTGGCGGTGAAGGAAGCTCCGCCGAAGCCGGTCGAGCGCCTCTACCTGCAGATCGGCTCGTTCGAGAATCCTGCCGAAGCGGACAACCTGAAGGCGCGCCTCGCGCTGGCCGGCATCGAGGCGAGCGGACAGCGGGTACAGCTTGCCGATGGCCGCACGGTGCATCGTGTGCGCATCGGCCCGTTCTCCAGCCCGGAAGAGATGAACCCGGCGCGCGCGCGACTGGCCGAGTCCGGCTTCAACGCGACGGTGAGCCGCGCGGGAACCGCGCAATGATTCCTTACCCGCCGCGCGGGAACGTCTGTGGCATGAAGCACGTCTGACGGCCGTTTCCGCGCAGTTCCCAACACCCAAGGAGTACCGCATGAATCGTCGTGACGCCCTGAAACAGCTCGCCGCGCTTGCCGCCCTCGCTTCGCCCGTCGCCGGCGCGTGGGCCGCGGAGGAAACCTTCCAGGTGCTGAATCCGCCGCAGGCAACGGACGACCCGTCGAAGATCGAGGTGGTGGAGTTCTTCCACTACGGCTGCCCGCATTGCCGCAACTTCGATCCGCTGCTCGAGTCCTGGCTGAAGAAGCTGCCGCAGGATGTCGCCTTCCGCCGCATCCCGGCGATCTGGAACAACCAGCAGCTTGCAGGCCTGGCGCGGCTGTATTACGCCGCCGAGGTCAGTGGCGACCTGCATGCGCTGCACGGCAAGGTTTTCGCCGCGGTGCAGGACGAGAAGCGTCCGCTGCACACCGAGGCCGGCGTCAGCGAGTGGATCCAGGGCAAGGTGGCCGACCCGAAGAAGTTCATGGACGCCTACAAGTCCTTCGGCGTGAATTCGATGCTGCAGCGCGCCGACCAGCGCGCGCGCGACATGAAGATCCAGGGCGTGCCGACGCTGGCGATCGATGGCAAGTTCCTGACTTCGGCGTCGATGGCTGGCAGCCACGAGGCGGCGCTGAAGAAGGCCGACGAGCTGATCGCCCGCGCACGCCGGGAGCGCGCAAAGTAAGGCGAGGCCTCAGGGGCACCGGATGTCGTGACGACGGCGTAACAAGGACGGGGGAGCTTCATGGGTGACGGGGGCAAGGCGGACAGCGGCGTGGGCGCGGTCGAGGCGGCCGACCTGGATCGTCGCGTACGCCAGCGTTTCATCGCGCGCCGCCATGGACAGCCCTGCTTCTGGCTGCGAACGGGGGGCGAGCGTGTCGCGCTCGACGATCTGTCGCTCGAGGGGTTTTCCGCCCCGATGACGCTGCCGCCACGCGGCGAATTCGACGTCGTGCTGCAACGCGAGGGCGTGCCCGACGAGATCCGCTGCACGGCGCTCGTGGTCAACGAGGCGCCCGGGCCTTCCGGGTCCGCCTTCGGCTGTCGCTTTGCCGGCCTCTCGTCCGAAAACGCCGAGCGCCTTCAGGACTGGCTGGT
>JAFEFM010000247.1 GCA_018240585.1 Pseudomonadota bacterium | reverse complement strand
AGCGCGGGTGGCGTGCAGGGCGTCTTCAACACGAGCCTTCTTTTCGGTCATCTCGACTTCGGTCGCGGCACCGACCTTGATCACCGCCACGCCGCCGGCCAGCTTGGCCACGCGTTCCTGCAGCTTCTCGCGGTCGTAGTCGGAGGTGGCTTCCTCGATCTGCACGCGGATCTGCTTGACGCGCGCCTCGATGCGGTCGGGTTCGCCGGCGCCGTCGATGATGATGGTGTTTTCCTTGCCGATCTCGATGCGCTTGGCCTGGCCGAGGTCGTTCAGCGTGGCCTTCTCCAGCGTCAGGCCGACTTCCTCGGCGATGACCTGGCCGCCGGTCAGGATGGCGATGTCTTCGAGCATGGCCTTGCGACGGTCGCCGAAGCCCGGGGCCTTGACGGCGCAGGTCTTCAGGATGCCGCGGATGTTGTTCACCACCAGGGTGGCCAGCGCTTCGCCTTCGACGTCTTCGGCGATGATCAGCAGCGGACGGCCAGCCTTGGCGACTTGCTCCAGGACCGGCAACAGGTCACGGATGTTGGAAATCTTCTTGTCGAACAGCAGCACGAACGGGTTGTCGAGGATGGCAACCTGCTTGTCCGGGTTGTTGATGAAGTACGGCGACAGGTAGCCGCGGTCGAACTGCATGCCCTCGACGACGTCGAGTTCGTTCTGCAGCGACTTGCCGTCTTCGACGGTGATCACGCCTTCCTTGCCGACCTTGTCCATGGCACGGGCGATGATGTCGCCGATGTCGCTGTCCGAGTTGGCCGAGATCGAGCCGACCTGGGCAATTTCCTTGTTCGTCGAGCAGGGCTTCGACAGCTTCTTCAGCTCCTCGATGGTGGCGACGACGGCCTTGTCGATGCCGCGCTTGAGGTCCATCGGGTTCATGCCGGCGGCGACGAACTTCATGCCTTCGCGCACGATCGACTGCGCCAGCACGGTGGCGGTGGTGGTGCCGTCACCAGCGATGTCGGAGGTCTTGGAAGCGACTTCCTTGACCATCTGCGCGCCCATGTTCTCGAACTTGTCCTTCAGTTCGATTTCCTTGGCCACGGAAACGCCGTCCTTGGTCACCGTCGGGGCGCCGAACGAGCGCTCGAGCACCACGTTGCGGCCCTTCGGGCCCAGGGTCACCTTGACCGCGTTGGCCAGGATGTTGACACCGGCGACCATGCGCTCGCGGGCGGAATCGCCAAACTTGACTTCTTTAGCTGCCATTTACTGAAACTCCAGATTTATTCGGTTAGCGGATCACGGGATGCGAGGGAGGCTCAGGCCTCGACCACGCCCATGATGTCTTCCTCGCGCATGACGAGGAGCTCTTCGCCTTCAACCTTCACGGACTGGCCGGCATACTTGCCGAACAGCACCTTGTCGCCCACCTTGACGGCCATCGGACGCACCTTGCCGTCGTCCAGGATCTTGCCGTTGCCAACGGCCAGCACTTCGCCCTGATCGGGCTTCTCGCCGGCGCTGTCGGGGATCACGATGCCGCTGGCGGTCTTGCGTTCGGCTTCAAGGCGCTTGACGATCACGCGATCATGCAAGGGACGAATCTTCATCAGGTTCTCTCCTACCAGGTTTCGACAATTGCGGGACCAGCCCGCTGGAAAATTCGCGAGTGCCACACGGGCACCGCCCGGGGCTGTTAGCACTCACTGCCAACGAGTGCTAATAATAGGGTCGAGGTCGGGCGATTTCAAGTGCCCATCCACTT
>JAFEFM010000246.1 GCA_018240585.1 Pseudomonadota bacterium | reverse complement strand
TTGATGGAGCTGATCCAGTATTCGCCCGCCACCGCGCAGGTCTATCCCGAGCCCATCCTGATCGTGCCGGCGTGGATCATGAAGTACTACATCCTCGACCTGTCGCCGCACAACTCGCTGGTGAAATACCTCGTCGGCCAGGGCCACACGGTGTTCTGCGTGTCGTGGAAGAACCCCGGCCCCGCCGAGCGCGACATGGGCATGGACGACTACCTGCAGCTCGGCTTCTTCGCCGCGCTGGACGCGATCAACGCCATCGTGCCCGGCCGCAAGGTGCATGCCGCCGGCTACTGCCTGGGCGGCACGCTGCTGGCGATCGCCAATGCCGCCATGGCGCGCGACGCCGACGACCGGCTGGCGACGATGACCCTGTTCACCGCACAGACCGACTTCACCGAGCCGGGCGAGCTGGCGCTGTTCATCGACGAAGGCGAGGTCAGCCTGCTCGAGGCGCAGATGGAAGAGGTGGGCTACCTGACCGCCGGCCAGATGGCGGGCGCCTTCCAGTTGCTGCGCTCCTACGACCTGCTGTGGTCGCGCATCGTCGGCGAATACCTGATGGGCGAGCGCGCGCCGATGAACGACCTGATGGCGTGGAACGCCGACACCACGCGCATGCCGGCGCGCATGCACAGCCAGTACCTGCGCCAGCTCTTCCTCAACGACGCGCTCAGCGAAGGGCGCTACCGCGTCGGCGGCCGCCCGGTGGCGCTGTCCGACATCGACACGCCGGTGTTCGCGGTCGCCACCCTCACCGACCACGTTGCGCCGTGGCGCTCGGTGCACAAGCTGCACTACCTGCTGCCGTCCGAGATCCACTTCGTGCTCACCAACGGCGGCCACAACGCCGGCATCGTCAGCGAGCCGGGACGGCCGCGCCGCCACTACCAGTCGCTGACGCGCGAAGCGGGCGGCAACTACATCCCGCCCGACGACTGGCTGGCGCTGGCGCCGCAGCACGAAGGCTCGTGGTGGCCGGAGTGGTCCGCCTGGCTCACCGCGCGCTCGGGCATGCCCGTTCCGCCGCCGGAACCGGGCGCAGCCGAACTGGGCTACCCGGTGCTGTGCGATGCGCCGGGAACCTACGTGCTGGAGAAGTAGCAGGTGGACAAGGCAATCGGCGATGCCGCCATCGACTACCAGGCGCTGCTCGAATCCATCGGCGTGCATGCGCTGATTCCCGCTTCGCTCGCGCCGTGGCGGCCCTTGCTGGTGGAGGCGCTCGCCTTCTTCCTCGACCACCTGCCCGAGGCACGCCTCGCGGCCCTGCTGGCCGGGCAGTTCGCGCTGGATGCCGACACCCCCGCGCCGGCACGCGCCGCCGCCCTGCTCGCGCACTGCCCGACGCTGCACAAGCTGGGGCAGGTGGTGGCGCGGCATCACGAGCTCGACCCCGCGCTGCGCCAGCATCTGCAGCAACTGGAATCCATGCCCTCGAGCCTGCCGGTGGCGCCCATCGTGCGGCGACTGCGCACGCAGTTCGCCGACGCCGCCGGCCTGCACATCGCCGACACCGCGCTGGCCGAGGGCAGCGTCGCCGTCGTGCTGCCGTTCACCTGGCGCGAGGAGGGCCGGCTGCGCGACGGCGTGTTCAAGGTGCTCAAGCCCGCGATCGTCCGACACCTGGCGCAGGAGCTTGCGCTGCTGCCGGCACTGGCCGACTTCCTCGCCGCACGCGGAGCGCGGCTGGGGCTGCCCGCCATCGACTACCACGGCCACCTCGCCAGCGTGCAGCAACTGCTCACGCAGGAGATCCGGCTCGACGTCGAGCAGGCCAACATGCGCGCCGCCGCCGCGCAGATGTCCGACGACGGCGCCGTCTTCGTGCCCCGGCTGCTTCCGTGGAGCGGCCCCGGGGTCACCGCGATGGAGCGCGTGCATGGCAGCCGGGTGAACGACGCCGGGCTGTCTCGCGCGCAAGGCGGAGCGCTCGCGCGCGAGATGATCGCCGCGCTGCTGGCGCGCCCGTTCTGGTCACAGGCCGACCCGGCGATCTTCCACGGCGACCTGCACGGCGGCAACCTGCTGCTGGCGGAAGATGGGCGCCTGGCGGTGCTCGACTGGAGCCTGACCGCGCGCCTCGCCAAAGCCGAGCGCGAGGCGATCGTCACCATCGCTTTGGGCGCGATGACCCTGGACCAAAGGCAGATCATCGACGGACTCGCGCGGCTGGGCCTGCGCGACGCGCACTGCGCACAGTGCGTGCGGACGGTGTCGGACGCGCTCGATGCGCTGGTGCGCAGCGGACGGCCCGTCGGTTTCGACTGGCTGGTCGCCCTGCTCGACCGCCTCGCGCTGCAGGGCGCCGGGGGCTTCGGCGCGCAACTGGCGGTGTTCCGCAAGAGCTGGCTGTCGCTGGCGGGCGTGCTGCGCGACCTCGATGCCGACACTGCGCCCGATCTGCCACTGTTCGGCATCGGCCTGCAGCGCCTCCTCGCCGAGTTGCCGGCGCGTCTGCTCGCGCCGGCCGATTCGCGCGCGTTCTCGACCCATGTGTCGACCGTCGACCTGATCGCTCTCGCCGGCGCCGCATGGCCCGCCAGCCTGCGCTACTGGTCGCGCCTGCTGGCAACCGCCCGAGCGGTGCCGCTGCCTGTCTTAAGTCTGCGTTAAGCCAAGCCCGTCTAAAGTCGCCCGCACGACACACTCTACGGATGCAGCGGGGACACATGGACATCAAGGATCTTTCGCGCCGGGCGGGCCGCGGCATCGCGCTGGCAACCCTCGGCATTGCGCTGATCGGGCAGCCGCTCGTCAGCGAAGCCAAGCTTGGCGGTGGCAGCCGGAGTTCCGCTTACGGCGCGCCGTCATCGAGCATCGGCAGCGCCTCGTCATCGCGCCTCGGCGCTGGCGGCAGCATGGGCATGAGCCGTCCCGACGTGATGGCGAAGGCGCGCGGCGGCGCGGCGGACGGATTCGACGCCGGCCGGCCGGGCGCCGGTGCGCCGGCCCCGACCGCGCCCGCTCCGGCGACGGCACGCAGCGGCCCCGGCTGGGGAACGGTCGCCGGCGCTGCCGCGGCCGGCGCCGCGGCGGGCTACCTGCTCGGCAACCACGGCGCCGCCCCTGCAAATGCTTCGGCCTACGGCGGGAACGGTGGCGGCGTGGCGGCCGGCGGCAATGGTTACGGCGTGCTGCCGCAGCAGGCGCCGGCGAGCGGTTTCGGCTTCACCTCGCTGCTCGTGCTGCTGATGATGGCGGGCACGGCCTACTGGGCGCTGCGCCGCTATCAGGCCGCGCGGCGCGGCGAACTGGCCAGGGTCGGCAGGCTCGCACCGGCGGCGCAGCCTCTCGAGCGCCGTCAGGAACCCTCCATCGGCGCGACGCAAGCACTGCCGTCGGCGGACGCCGCGACCGAGCGCATGGCGCTGCAGCTCTTCAATGAACTGCAGGACGCCAACAACCGCGGCGACCTCGCGCTGCTGCGCAGCCGGGTGGAAGAGCCGCTGCTGGGTCAGATCGAGGCCGACATCGCGCAGCGCGGTGGCCCCGGCCCCACAAGCGCGGTGTCGATGCAGGCACGCATCATCGATGCCACCGACGAGGGCGCGCGGCGCCTGGTCTCGGTGCGCTACAGCGGCCTCATCGCGGAAGGCAGGGAGGCGCCGCCCGAAGCGCTCGACGAGGTCTGGCATTTCATCGACGACCGCCAGGGCCACTGGCGCCTGGCCGGCATCGAGCAGGTCTGAACCCACCCGTCGCAACGCGCCAGGAGCCCCGATGCGCCCCTCCCGTCT
>JAFEFM010000245.1 GCA_018240585.1 Pseudomonadota bacterium | reverse complement strand
TCCGTCGCGCATCGTCATGGACGCCCCGCCCGCCCACGAGGACTGCCGCCCCTGGCTGCATGTCGCCGACTTGTTCCGCAAGGCCGGCGCCCATGTGCCCGACGTGCTGGCGCAGGATCTGGAGCAGGGCTTCCTGCTGCTGTCCGACCTCGGCTCGACCACCTACCTTTCCGCGCTGAAGGGGCAAGGCACGCCACCGCGCAACCCGCAGCGCGTCGCCCATCTGTATGCCGACGCACTGGGCGCGCTCGCCTCCATCCAGCTCGCCAGCTGCCCGGGCGAACTGCCGGAATATGACCGCGCGCTGCTGCTGCGCGAGTTGATGCTGTTCCCGGAGTGGTACATCGCGCGCCACAAGGGCGTGGAGTTGAGCAGCACCGAGAGCGCGATGCTGCAGGCCTGCTTCGAGCGCATCCTCGCGACCAACCTCGCTGAGCCGCGCGTCTTCGTGCATCGCGATTTCCATTCGCGCAACCTGATGCTGATCGAGCCCGGCGAGGGGCGCGGCGCCAATCCGGGGGTGATCGACTTCCAGGACGCAGTGTACGGCCCCATCAGCTACGACCTGGTGTCGCTGTTCAAGGACGCCTACATCCGCTGGGACGAGGAGTTCGTGCTCGACCTGCTGGTGCGCTACTGGGAGACGGCGCGCAAGCTGGGCCTGCCGGTGCGCGATGATTTCGCCGACTTCCACCGCGACTACGAATGGATGGGCGTGCAGCGCCACATCAAGGTGCTGGGCATCTTCGCGCGCCTCTATCACCGCGACGGCAAGGACGGCTACCTGGCCGACATGCCGCTGGTGATGGACTACCTGCGCCGCGCCTGCAAGCGCTACCGCGACCTCGGCCCGCTGCTGAAGCTGCTCGACCGCCTCGAACCCGAGGACGTCCAGGTCGGCTACACCTTCTGACGATGAAGGCGATGATCCTGGCCGCGGGCCGCGGCGAACGCATGCGTCCGCTCACCGACCACACGCCCAAACCGCTGCTCGAAGCCGGCGGCAAGCCGCTCATCGTGTGGCACATCGAGCGCCTGCGCGAGGCCGGCTTCACCGAACTGGTGATCAACCACGCCCATCTCGGCCATCTGCTCGAAACGG
>JAFEFM010000244.1 GCA_018240585.1 Pseudomonadota bacterium | reverse complement strand
TCGCGCGGGTCGCGGATGGCGGTGAGGTTGTAGACCTTGTTCCACTTCAGCAGCAGTTCGCCGAAGGCGAGCAGGCGGTCGACCGTTTCCTGCGGCAGCACCAGGCCCAGCGCGGCGATGCCGTCGGCGAGCTGGCGCGCGTGGGTGGCGAGCGCGCCGCTCATGCCGAGCGCCTCTGCCCGGCCGCCTCGTCCGGCCCCGCTTCTTCGCGCGTGCCGGCGCGCGCCGCCAGGTCACGGCGCTTGAGCCAGACCAGCAGCAGCGAGATCGCCGCCGGGGTCACGCCCTGGATGCGGCCGGCCTGGCCGATGGTCTCGGGCTTGTGCAGGTTGAGCTTCTGCTGCACCTCACGCGACAGGCCGCGCACCTGGGTGTAGTCGAGCGTTTCGGGCAGGCGGGTGGCTTCGGCCTGGGCCTGCCGGGCGACCTCTTCCTGCTGGCGGTCGATGTAGCCTTGGTACTTGGCCGCGATCTCGAGCTGCTCGACGACTTGCGGGTCGGTCTCGGGGGCGTCCGGCGCGCCGGGCAGGCTCATCAGCGCGGCATAGGTGGTTTCCGGGCGGCGCAGCAGGTCGAAGTAGCGGTATTCGCGCTCCAGCGCCTTGCCGACGACGCGTTCGGCTTCGTCGGCCGGGATGCGGTCGGGCAACGCCCAGGTCGCCTTCAGGCGCGCCGTCTCGCGCTCGATCGCGTCGCGCTTGGCGCAGAACGCGGCCCAGCGCACATCGTCGACGAGGCCGAGCTCGCGGCCCTTTTCGGTCAGGCGCAGGTCGGCGTTGTCTTCGCGCAGGCTGAGGCGGTATTCGGCGCGCGAGGTGAACATGCGGTAGGGGTCGGACACGCCGCGGGTGATGAGGTCATCGACCAGCACGCCGAGATAGGCCTCGTCGCGGCGCGGGCACCAGGGCTCGCGGCCCTGCACCTGCAGCGCGGCGTTGGCGCCGGCGAGCAGGCCCTGCGGGGCGGGGTCCTCGTAGCCGGTGGTGCCGTTGATCTGGCAGGCGAAGAACAGGCCGGCGATCGACTTGGTCTCGAGGCTGGACTTCAGGTTGCGCGGGTCGAAGAAGTCGTACTCGATGGCATACCCCGGGCGCAGGATGTGCGCGTTCTCCAGCCCGCGGATGC
>JAFEFM010000243.1 GCA_018240585.1 Pseudomonadota bacterium | reverse complement strand
GGTGAACACCGGCCCGCCGGAATCGCCGGCACGCGAAGTGCGCTCGCGCATGGTCACCATGTTCGCCTGTTTCGTGCCGAACGCCACCGCCCCGCGTTCGCCCCCCTTCTTCTGCAAGGCCGGCGGATCCACACGATTGGACTTGAAGCCGCTGTGGCGAACGGGGATGCGCACATTGTTCGCCCACCACTGCTCCTGCCGCTGCGTTCGGCTTCCCTCGATCAGCTTCCAGTAGTCCGAGAACGGAAAGACGCCGGTCAGCGGCGCATTGAAATCGACGACGCTGAAGTTGTCCTCGCGCAGTGCCGCATTCACCGCCCGGCCTATCGTCACGAGCGCGGTATCGAGCTTCTTGTGGATTTCCGTAACGACGCCGAACACGTCGCCGTCCCCGAAACTCACCGGGTTCTGGAGCGTCGCCGCATGCGCGGCGATGACCCCATACAGCTCATTCTTCCTGGAATGACGGAAGGCGAAACAGCCAAGGCTTGCAGGCCCATTCCCGCTGCAGAGGATCAGTGCTCCCGGTGCCAGCATGAAATAACCTCCCTGACCTTGCCCACGCCATCCTGTGCCGCGCTGCCCCGTCGCGCCCACGCGACTGCTCGTTGCCCAGGGCACCGTCCACCACGAAGTTCCGCCAGGCACAACCGGCGCAGCGTCGAACCCCGTCGAACTGAACAATAGCCCACGCCGATCCCGCTGCAAGCCCCGTCGGCGCACAGTCGCCGCGAGGGTTTGCCGCCATTCACCCGAGCAGCGCCACGCTCTTGATCTGCGCCCACATCGGCCGCCCCGCCGCGATGCCCAGTTGCTCGCACGAGCGCCGCGTGATGCGCGCCAGCAGCGGCGTGCCCTGCGCGTCGACGCGCACCAGCACATGGGCGGGTGTGTCGGCTTCTCCCACCTCCATCACCGTGACCGGCAGCAGGTTGAGGATGGTGCTGCCTTCCAGCCTCTCCTTCGCGAGGCTGACGTCGCGCGCATTCACGCGAAAACGCAGGTGGTGGCCGAGCGGTTCCGGACGGCGGGCGACGAGCACGCTGCCGCCGGTGAAATCCAGCCGCGTCAGGTGATAGTGCCCGTCATGCGCGGCCACGACCGCCTCCACCACCGCGCCGGCGTCGTCGCTGAATACGGCGGGCAAATCGAGCCGCGCCAGCGTGTCGGTGAGCGGCCCCTGTGCCACCACCCTGCCCTGGTCCAGCAGCACGACGTGGTCGGCCAGGCGCGCCACTTCGTTGGGCGAGTGGCTGACGTAGATCACCGGGATGTCGAGCTCGCCGTGCAGCCGCTCCAGGTAGGGCAGGATCTCGCGCTTGAGCCGCAGGTCCAGCGCCGCCAGTGGCTCGTCCATCAGCAGCAGGCGCGGGCTGGTGAGCAGGGCGCGGACCACGCCCACGCGCTGGCGCTCGCCGCCGGACAACCTGTCGGGCATGCGCTCGAGCAGATGGCCGATGCCGAGCAGTTCCACCGCCTGCGCCCACGACACCTTGCCCGCACCGGCGCGGCGCATGCCGTATTCGAGGTTGCGCCGCACCGACAGGTGCGGAAACAGGCTCGCCTCCTGGAAAACGTAGCCCAGCGCACGCTTGTGCGTGGGCACGAAGATGCCCGCCGCGCTGTCCTGCCACAGTTCGCCATTGACTTCGATGCGCCCGCGCGCGCCCCGCTCCAGCCCGGCGATGCAGCGCAGGCAGGTGGTCTTGCCCGAGCCGGAGTGGCCGAACAGCGCGGTGACGCCGCGCGCGGGAAGCTGCAGGTCGACGTCCAGCGCGAAGCCCGGGTAGCCGACGCCACACCGCGCTCGGATACCGCCGGCGGCGTCGAGCGTTGGTTCGTCCGGGCGCAGATCGTGCTGTGCCATGCGCATCGGCCTCAGCCCAGCCCCGGCCGCATGCGCCGGCTGGAGTAAAGGGCGAGCAACACCACGAAGGAGAACAGCAGCATGCCACCGGCGAGCCAGTGCGCCTGGGCGTACTCCATCGCCTCGACGTGGTCGAAGATCTGCACCGACACCGTGCGGGTCTTGCCCGGGATGTTGCCGCCCAGCATCAGCACCACGCCGAACTCGCCCACCGTATGGGCGAAGCCGAGGATGGAGGCGGTGACGAAGCCGGGCCGCGCCAGCGGCAGCACCACGCTGAAGAAGCTGTCCCAGGGTCCGGCGCGCAGCGTGGCGGCCGCTTCCAGCGGGCGCTCGCCGATCGCCTCGAAGGCGTTGTGCAGCGGCTGCACGACGAAAGGCAGCGAATAGAACACCGAGCCGACCACCAGCCCGGCGAAGGTGAAGGGCAGCACGCCCAGCCCCAGCGCCTCCGTCAGCCGGCCGACCGGCCCGTGCGGCCCCATCGCCACCAGCAGGTAGAAGCCGATCACGGTGGGCGGCAGCACCATCGGCAGCGCCACCACCGCGCCCACCACTCCCTTCAGCCGCGAGCGCGTGCGTGCCAACCACCACGCGATCGGCGTGCCGATCAGCAGCAGCAGCACCGTGGTCAACGACGCCAGCTCCAGCGTCAGCCAGATGGCGGCGAGATCGGACGAGGACAGGCTCAACGCGCGGCCCTCACCCCTGCGCGCGACTTGCGCTCAGCGGCCGTAGCCATAGGCCTTGATCACCGCCGCGGCCTTCGGCCCCTTGAGGTACTCCAAAAACGCAGTCGCCGCCGCGTTGCTCCTGCCGCGGGCGAGGATGACCGCGTCCTGGCGGATCGGCTCGTATAGCGCCGCCGGCACGATCCAGGCCGAACCGCCGGTGATGCGGCCGTCCTTATACACCTGCGACAGGGCGACGAAGCCCAGCTCGGCATTGCCGCTGGCGGCGAACTGGTAGGCCTGGGTGATGTTGGTGCCTTCGACCAGCTTGGGCTTCACCGCGTCGGCCAGGCCGAGCTTGTCCAGCACCTGGGTCGCGGCCAGGCCGTAGGGCGCCGTCTTCGGGTTGCCGATGGACAGGTGCCGGAAGGCGTTCTTCTTCAACACCTCGCCCTTGTCGTCCACATAGCCCTCGGTGGCCGACCACAGCACGAGCTTGCCGATGGCGTAGGTGAAGCGGGAACCGGCGACGGTATCGCCCTCGCGCTCCAGCCTGGCCGGGGTGGTGTCGTCGGCCGACAGGAAGACCTCGAACGGCGCGCCATTCTTCACCTGGGTATACAGCCCGCCGGTCGGCCCGAAGGCAGCGACCAGCTTGTGGCCGGTGTCCTTCTCGAACCGGGCGGCGATCTCCTTCAAGGGCACGGCGAAGTTGGCGGCGACGGCGACCTGGACCTCGGCAGCCTGGGCTGAAAATGCCAGCAGGCTTGCGCCGAGAACGGCGGTCAGGAGGGAAAGGCTTCGCTTCATGAGGGGCAGGAATGGGCTGTTCTGGACGGGAGGCGCCGATGGCCTCCGGGCGCCTGCCCCGCGGCTGGGGCCAGGCGCGGCGCCGTATCTGGCTCGCTTGCCATTATAGGTGGCAAATACCCCGCGGCAGCCCTGCCGACCTGCTTCACACCGCGAGCGCCTGCCTCACGCCGTCGGCGTCCATGTCGGCGCCGCTGCCGCGCATGACGATCTCGCCGCGCTCCATCAGCAGGTACTGGTCGGCGAGCGCGCGGGCGAAGTCGTAGTACTGCTCGACGAGCAGGATGGCCATCTCGCCGGTCTCCGCCAGGCTGCGGATGGCGCGTTCGATGTCCTTGATGATGGATGGCTGGATGCCTTCGGTGGGCTCGTCGAGGATCAGCAGTTTCGGACCGAAGGCGAGCGCGCGGCCGATGGCGAGCTGTTGTTGCTGGCCGCCGGAGAGGTCGCCGCCGCGCCGGCCCATCATCTGCCGCAGCACCGGGAACATGTCGAAGATGCGCGCCGGGATGGCGGTGCCGCTGGGCTTGGTCGCCAGGCCCATGAGGAGGTTTTCCTCGACGGTGAGGCGCGGGAAGATCTCGCGCCCTTGCGGCACGAAGCCGATGCCGGCGCTCACCCGTTTGTAGGAGGGGGCGCGGGTGATGTCGTGGCTGTCGAAGTGGATGCTGCCCGTCGCCGATGGGACGAGGCCCATGAGGGTCTTCAGCAGCGTGGTCTTGCCCACGCCATTGCGGCCCAGCAGGGTCGTGACCTTGCCCACCGGCACCTCGAACGACAGGCCGCGCAGGATGTGGCTACCGCCGTAGTACTGGTTCAGGTTATCTACTTTCAGCATGTTGTCGCTCACCGCCCCAGATAAACCTCGATCACCCGCGGATCCGCCTGCACCGAAGCCAGGTCCCCTTCGGCCAGCACCGAGCCCTCGCACAGCACCGTCACCTTGCCGCCGAGCGCCTCCACGAAGGCCATGTCGTGCTCCACCACCATCAGCGAATGCTTGCCCGCCAGGCTCACGAACAGCTCGGCGGTGCGCTCGGTCTCGTCGTCGGTCATGCCCGCCACCGGCTCGTCGAGCAGCAGCAGCCTGGGCTCCTGCATCAGCAGCATGCCGATCTCCAGCCACTGCTTCTGGCCGTGCGACAGCAGGCCGGCCGGGCGGTCGGCCTCGTGGGTGAGGCGGATCTGCTTCAGCACCTCGGCGATGCGGTCGCGATCCTCGTCGAACAGGCTGGCGAACAGCGTGCGGCGCACGCGCTTGTCGGCCTTCATCGCCAGTTCCAGGTTCTCGAACGCGCTCAGGCGCTCGAAGATCGTCGGCTTCTGGAACTTGCGGCCGATGCCGGCGTGGGCGATCTCCGGTTCGGTCAGGCGAGTGAGGTCGATCGTCTGGCCGAAGAAGGCCTTGCCGGAGTCGGGCCGCGTCTTGCCGGTGATGACGTCCATCATCGTCGTCTTGCCGGCGCCGTTGGGGCCGATGATGCAGCGCAGCTCGCCGGCGTCGATGGTCAGCGACAGCTTGTTCAGCGCGCGAAAGCCGTCGAAGCTCACCGTGATGTCGTCCAGGTACAGGATGACGTTGTGCGACAGGTCGAGCTCGCCAGACTGCACCAGGTGGCTGGTGGTGGCCTCGCTCTCCCATTGTTCCCGCTGCTCGTTGGCCAGCAGCGCGGCCTGGGCGACGGCGGCGGACTCGGCGCGGTCGAGTTCGGTAAGCTTGATCATGCGGTGGCTCCCTTGGAAACGGCGATCGG
>JAFEFM010000242.1 GCA_018240585.1 Pseudomonadota bacterium | reverse complement strand
GCGGGGAAGCTGCGGTCGTGCTTGATGCGGGTGTAGCGCTCTTCCGTCCCCGCGAAGAGCCTGCCGTCCGCGATCAGCGCGGCCGAGGCGTCATGGCAGAAGGCCGAGATGCCGAGGACGTTCATTCTGGGAACTCTGAGTTCGACGCATTCGTGCGGGTTTTCCGCACCGGCTTTCAATCATATTCTGCTCCGCAGGCGGTTGGCCCAAGACAACCTCATCCTGCGCGAGCGGGTCATGCGTTTCGGCGCGCACGAAGACGATTATCCGGGAACCGTCGGGGGGGCGCAGGGCGCAAGCACGATTTCCGGCAGGACCACCCACCATTCTTCGACCTTCGCCGCGTCGCGCCACTGCGAATCCTGTATCTGCGCACGCGTGCGATGCACGATCGCGGCGACGGTGACGCGCAAGACCTGACCTGGCGGCAGATTGAAACGAGCGGCGAGCCGGCCCACAACGGTGCCGGAGGACGTCACGAGCCGGTGGCGGCCATTGTCGGTGAGCCATTCCAGCGAGTCGCCATGGCGGAGCAAGTCGATGGCGCGGTGCACCGGGTGGCCGGCCGGCTGGCGCCCCGCAAAACCGAGGTCGACTTCGGCAAGACCGGCTGCAAGGTAGAGGCGGTCCAACTCCGGCCGGCAATCGAGCTGCGCCGGCAATGGCGCGCGCAGCAGGCCTTCGCCGCCCAATGCCGGCGAGAAAGGGTTGGTGTCGGCGCTTCCTTCGCACAGGACCAGGTTGTCACGCGCGCGGGTCATGCCGACGTAGTAGAGGCGGCGCTCGTCCGGTGCCGCGCTGCGCCAATCGCCGCCGTCCAGCAGCGCGACATGGCGGAATTCGCGGCCTTTCGCTCCGTGCACGGTCGACAGCACCAGACGGCCGCGTTCGCTGCGGCGGGCCTCGTTGCCGAACTCGTACAGCGCGTCGATGACGATGCCGGTTGGGACGCGGCCTTCGGGCCAGCTTGTGTGCAGTTCGTCGAGGAACTCGGCGAGCAGTCCCAGCCAGGGATCGTCGGCGCCGGTGCCACGAAAGCGCCGCGCGAACCAGCGCAGCAGCGCCGCCGCGCGTAGCCGCCGGCGAGGCCGGGCATTGAGCAGGTCGAGGAGGGCGCGCGCCTCTCGCGTCTGGTGCAGGCGGGGCTGGCCGGCGTCGCGTTCGCTGGAGCAGTAGGGCACGCCTTCCAGTTCGCACCATGCGCGGATCGGCGCCAGGCTTGCGCGATTGCGAGCGAGCACGGCGAAGTCCGACCAGTCGGCGCCGGGATCGAGCGCCTTCAGCCGCGACAGCGCCGCCATCACGATCGCGGCCTGGGCGCGCAGGTCGCGCGGCACCGCCAGCACCTGAACGCGCCCCCCGGCGATTGCGTCCAGCCTGGCCCAGCGGCCGCCAGGAGCATCGTTGCGCCGCGCATGGTTGATGCGGATCGAGTGATCCGCCTTGAGCCGTCCCGGGCTGCCGGCGATCACCGCGTTCGCGGCGGCAATGATGTGGGCGGTGGAGCGGTAGTTCTCCACCAGATAGTCGGTACCCGCCTCGTAGTCGGTCTGGAAGCGCTGGATGAATTCGTTGCTGGTGTGGCGGAAGGCGTAGATGTTCTGGTCGTCGTCGCCCACCGCGAGCAGCGTCAGGCGTGCATCCCCATCCGCCAGTCGACGCCCGGCGAGCGCGGCAATCAGGCCATACTGGCGCGCGTCGATGTCCTGGTACTCGTCAACGAGGATGTGGCGGTAGCCTGCCAGCAGCCGTTCGCGCAGTTCGTCGCCGTCATTGGCGTCTTCGCCGCGGCCTTCGAGCAATGCCAGCGCGCGATCAAGGATGGCGTCGAAGTTCGCTTCCGCGCCGTGTGTTGCCAGCCCGGCGAGGCTGGTGCCGGTCAGGCGCAGCGCGAGCGCATGGTAGGTCAGCACGGTGACGCCGGCGGCGTCGGCACCGGCAAGCGCACGCAGGCGCTGGCGAATCTCGGCCGCTGCTGCGCGGTTGTAGGCCAGCACCAGAATGCCGCGCGCCGGCTCGCGCGCCACGCGCAGCAGGTACGCGACGCGATGCACGATGACGCGGGTCTTGCCCGACCCGGGGCCGGCGAGGATCAGCCGGTTGCCGTCGGCCTTTGCCGAGACGATGGCTTCCTGCAGCGGGTGGCGAAGATCCTCGACGATGCGGCGCCAGGATTCCTCGGTGGTGGCACGCTCCAGCATCTCGCGCCGGCCGGCGAAATAGCGGCGGGTGAAGGTGATGCGTGGCAGCGTGAAATAGGCGAGTACGAAGGCCAGCGCGTCGGACAGCTTCCTGAGACCGAGGCGGGCGTATTCCTGGATCACATGGACCTGAAAGGTGCGCTCGCTGTAGTGCTCCTTGAGCGGCTCGAAGTCGCTCGCCGAGAAGCGCCGCCCCTTTTCCTCGGGGCGGATGCGGATCGTCATCGCCGAGCGGAACACGCTCTTGCCGCGGTCGATGATCAGCACGCCGTTGTCGTGCAGGTATAGAAGCCCCGCCTCGATCGCACGCATTTCATCCTTCAGGCCGGGACCGACCTCGGTGTCGGCGCGCAGCGCGGTGCCCAGTTCGGCCATGCTGCAGGCCACGCGAAGGTCGACACCAGGGGGCTGGCCGTCGAGCCGGGCGAGCAGGTTCTGCAGCAGCACCGCGGCGACGGCGCGGCGGCGCCCGCCGATCTCACGGATGCTGCGCCATGGCCGCAGCAGGCGCACACGCAACAGCTCGCGGCGCAGCAGACGCACATCGAACATTGCTCGGCGGCCTGCCTCCTCGCTGCCGAAGGGGCGGGCCAGCGAGCGCATCAGGGTGAGCAGCTCGTCCGGCCGGAAGTCCAGTGCGGCGCGGGTCTTCAGCTCCTGGCACAGGCCGCGCAGGTTCATGTCCTGCCAGTCCGAGCCGGCCGCGCTACCGGCGTCGGCGTCGGGGGCGAGTTCGGGCAGCAGGTCGAGCAGGGCCGACTCCAGTTGCGCGAGACGCTCGAAACGGGCGGCCGATGCATCCTTGACGCCCTTGCGCAGCAGCACGGTGAGTGCGAGGTCGTTGGAGACGATGCCGAGCTGTTCGAGCTGGTGCAGCATCCGGATGCAGTCCTGGCTTGGCAGGCCGAGCTGCAACATCAGCGTGTCCGTGCTGATGCCTTCGTCGTCGTCGGCGTTGATCAGCGCGCCGACGAGTTCCAGGTGCCGCCGGCGCATGTCGTCCGACAGGTCGGCGCGCGCCAGGCGCTTCTCCGCTTCGGCCAGCGAGCCGATGCGCAGGCTGCCCGGAAAGACGCGGGTGTGGTTCTCGTCGCGCTGCACGAAGCGGGCGCGCTCGAGCCACGCGA
The DNA here is from genome assembly GCA_018240585.1 of Pseudomonadota bacterium. Lineage (GTDB taxonomy): Bacteria > Pseudomonadota > Gammaproteobacteria > Burkholderiales > Rhodocyclaceae > Thauera. The sequence goes on along the minus strand of JAFEFM010000242.1, from coordinate 2,547 downwards.
TGGCAGTGCGGACCTTGGTGTCGGCATCGGGGTTCTCGGCTTCGATGGAGGTGTCGATGTCGTCGTCGGCGAGGATCTCGCCGGGGGTGACGACGACCTCGGTGCTCTTCGTGCGCGCGGAGTAGCGCCGCAGCGCGCGCAGGATGCCGGCGATGTCGCGCCGCGAAAGCTGCGAGCGCGCCGCGAGGCCGAACTGCGTCTCGACGTCTGCCTCGTCGTAGAGCAGCACGCAGCGTGAATCCTGGCGGTCGCGCCCGGCGCGGCCGGCTTCCTGCAGGTAGTTTTCGAGCGAGCCGGGAATGTCGGCGTGGATCACGATGCGCACGTCGGGCTTGTCCACGCCCATGCCGAAGGCGTTGGTGGCGACGATCACGCGCAGATCGCCGGCAATGAAGGCGCGCTGCACTTCCTTCTTCACGCCCGGGTCCAGGCCGGCATGGAAGTGCGCACTTGGCCAGCCCATGTCGCGCAGGAAGCCGTCGATCTCCTCGCAGCGCTTGCGGCTTGCGGCGAACACCACCGCGCCGCCGGGGCTGGCGTCGAGTTCGCGTTGCAGCAGGCGATGGATCTCCGGCGACTTCTCGGCCGTGCCCACCTGCATCACCTCGTAGTGCAGGTTGTGGCGCTCGTGGCCGCCGTCAAAGGTGTCGAGCTCGATGCCCAGCGCATCGTGGAAATGCTGGCGCAGATCTTCGACCACCTCGCGCTTGGCGGTGGCGGTGAAGCACCAGACCGGCGCCAGGCGATCACGACTGCGCTCGCGAATGAAGCGCGACACGTAAAGATAGTCCGGGCGGAAATCCTGTCCCCATTTCGACAGGCAGTGCGCCTCGTCATACACCCAGGCGCCGATCTCGCGATGGCGGATGGCCTCGGCGAAGGCCGGGTTGCGGAACTGCTCCGGCGACACCAGCAGGATGCCGACGTCGCCGAGCCGCGTCTTGTCGAGCACGTCGCGGCGCTCGGGCAGGCTCAGCATGCCGTTCAGCGTGGCCGCGCTGAAGATGCCCTGCCGCACCAGGTTGTCGACCTGGTCCTTCATCAGCGATTGCAGCGGTGACACGATGACGGTCAGACTGCCGCTGCGCCAGTGGCGCGACAGTGCCGGCAACTGGTAGCAGATCGACTTGCCGCCGCCGGTGGGCAGGATGGCGAGGATGGAGCGGCCAGCGTAGGCGGCATTGACGATGTCCTCCTGCAGCGAACCGCCGTCCGCGTTCGCCGGTTCGGGGCGGAAGGCGTCGAAGCCGAAATAGCGCGACAGTTCGCGGCGCGCATCGAGATAGGTGCGGCAGTACGCGCAGTCGGGTGCGTCGCATGGCGTTTCGCGCAACTGGCGCAGCAACTCGCGCACCTGCGGGTAGTTCAGCCGCACCCAGGGTGGCAGGACCGAGTTGCCGCCGCTGACCCGCAGCCAGGCGAGCAGGTAAGCCAGTGGCAAGGCCAGCGCGGGCTCGGCAAGGCAGTCATCGACCAGCGTGCCGATGCGGGTCGCACAGACCTTGCCGGCGGTGAGGGCCAGCAAGCGTTCGCGCACTTCGCCGGCGGGTGGCGGAACGGCGCGGCGCACGGTCGCGAAGAAGCTGCCGTAGCCCAGCGCCGGGTCGCGCGTCAGCAGGAAGTGGTGGCAGGCCAGCTCCAGCGGAGACTGGGCCTTCAGCGCGGCGAAGGCGTCGAACTGGTCCTGCCACAGCTTCAGTGCGAGCTGGGCATCCTTCAGCGGGCTGCTGCGCGCGTCGCGCACCAGCTTGTAGTCCTTGACCAGGCTGTGATACGGGTTCTGCGGAAAGGCGATGGGCGACAGGATCAGCGTGTCGACCGCGGGGAGTGCGTGCAGGCGTAGTTGCGGCAGGCGTTGCCTCAGCACCGGCAGGTCGTGCTGCACCAGGTTGTGGCCGAGCACGAAGACGGCGCCTTCGGTCAGCGCATCGAGCTGTTCGGCGAGGTCCGGCGTCCGGCCGAGGTTGGCCACCTCGATTTGTGCGCCGGTATCCGGCCGCCATGCTGCCAGCTTGCGCAGGTCCAGGCGGTCGTCGGCGGCTGTCTCGATGTCGAGGCAGAGCGCTCTTGGTGCGAATTTCGGCAAAGGACCGGCTATGCTCATTCCGGCGCGTGTAATCAATCGGACAGCCGATAATGCCATGCTGAGCCGCGGTCGCCGCGGGCGGATGTCATGGAACTGGCGACATCTCCGGGGCGCGGTGAACGCTATCCCGCCCGGGAACCAAGCCCGGGGTCTCACCTCCAACCCGCCGTGGATACCCTGACTCATGCCCTTTCCGGCGCCCTGGTGGGCCGCCTGCTCGCGCGTCGCCGGGCGTCGTCGTCATCTGCTTCTTCGGCGGACGGATTTTCTTCCGCAGCGCTTGGCGGCGTGGCTGTGCCTGTGCCGCCGGTGTGGCAGTTCGTCGTCGCCGGCACGGTGGCGGCGACCTTTCCCGATCTCGATTTCGTGCTCGGCTGGGTGTCGGAGCTCGCCTATCTGCGCGGGCACCGCGGCGTCACCCACTCGATCGTGCTGCTGCCGCTGTGGGGCCTGGCGATCGC
>JAFEFM010000241.1 GCA_018240585.1 Pseudomonadota bacterium | reverse complement strand
GCGACTTCGCGCTGGTTGAAGGGGTCCCAGGCCAGGTAAACGGCGCTGGTCGCCCCCTCGCCGATCAGCCGGCGAATCTCGTACTTGCCGAGGCGCGCCGGCAGGGCCATCGCCTAGCCCTGGCGCTGGCGCGCACGCGCGATGGCGGCGCGCACCTGCTCGGGCGCGGTGCCGCCGACGTGGCTCCGCGAAGCGAGCGAGCCTTCCACCGTCAGCACGGCAAACACGTCGTCTCCGAGGCGCTCGGCGGCGCCGGGTACGTGCGCCATGGCGATGCGCAGCTCGTCGAGCGTGAACTGCGGCAGGTCGCAGCCCTTGACGTCGGCTGCGCGCACCGCCAGGGCGACCGCTTCGTGTGCGTCGCGGAAGGGCAGGCCCTTCTTCACCAGGTAGTCGGCGAGGTCGGTGGCGGTGGCGTAGCCCTGGCTCAGCGCGCCGCGCATCGCCTCGGCCTTGACCCGGATGCCGGTGATCATGTCGGCGTAGATGCGCAGGGTGTCGATCACCGTGTCGGCGGTGTCGAACAGCGGCTCCTTGTCTTCCTGGTTGTCCTTGTTGTAGGCCAGCGGCTGGCCTTTCATCAGCGTCAGCAGCGCGATCAGGCTGCCGTTGACGCGGCCGGTCTTGCCGCGCACCAGCTCGGGGACGTCGGGGTTCTTCTTCTGCGGCATGATCGAGCTGCCGGTGCAGAAGCGATCGGCGAGGTCGATGAAGCCCACGCGCGGACTCATCCACAGGATCAGCTCTTCCGACAGGCGCGACAGGTGCGTCATCAGCAGCGCGCTGGCGGCGCAGAACTCGATGGCGAAGTCGCGGTCGCTGACGGCGTCGAGCGAGTTGTAGCAGACCTCGTCGAAGCCCAGTTCGGCGGCGACGAATTCGCGGTCGATCGGGTAGCTGGTGCCGGCGAGCGCCGCCGAGCCCAGGGGCAGGCGGTTGACGCGCTTGCGGCAGTCGGCGAAGCGCTCGGCATCGCGTCGGCTCATCTCGTAATAGGCCATCAGGTGGTGGCCGAAGGTGACCGGCTGCGCGACCTGCAGGTGGGTGAAGCCGGGCATGGGTGTGGCGGCATTGGCCTCGGCCACATCCAGCAGGTTCTTCTG
>JAFEFM010000240.1 GCA_018240585.1 Pseudomonadota bacterium | reverse complement strand
CGTCCGCATCAACGGCCAGGACGTGTCGCACCTGCCACAGCGGGCGATTCCCTACCTGCGGCGCAACCTCGGGCTGGTGCTGCAGGAGATCCACCTGCTGCACGACCGCAGCGTTTTCGACAACGTCATGCTGCCGCTGGTGATCACCGGCCATCCGCCGCGCGATGCCGCGCGGCGCGTGGCGGCAGCGCTCGAGCGCGTCGGCCTCGACGGCCGCGGCAAGGAACTTCCGGCCGGGCTGTCCGGCGGCGAGCAGCAGCGCGTGGCGATCGCACGCGCGATCGTCAACCGGCCGTCCATCCTGATCGCCGACGAACCCACCGCCCACCTCGATCCGGACTACGCGCGCGACATCGCCGACCTGTTTTGCTCGTTCAACGACGCCGGTGTCACCGTGCTCGTGTCGACCCACGATGCCAGCCTGTTCGCCGCCAGCCGGCCGCGCAGGCTGGTGTTGGGCAAGGGCCTGCTGGTCGGCGACGAAGCGGCGGCGGAGGTGGCGGCATGATGAACTGGTTCTACCTGCACGGCCGCGCCATCGCCCACGCCTTGCGCCGCCTCGCCGGCCAGCCGCTGGGCACGCTGCTGTCGGCGCTGGTGGTGGGCATCGCCCTGTCGCTGCCCGGTGGCGGCTACCTGTTGCTCGACAACGTGGCCTCGCTTGCGCGCGGCGTCTCCGGCACGCCGGAAATCAGCGTGTTCCTCGATATGGGCGCAGGGGCGGCGGACGTGGCCTTGATCGAGCGGCGGCTGAAGGCTGAGCCGGCACTCGCCAGCTATCGCTACGTGCCGCGCGACGAGGCGCTGCAGCAGTTGCAGCGCGGCGGGCTGGGGGACGTGCTCGGCGGGCTCAGCGCCAATCCGTTGCCGGACGCCTTCGTCGCGGCGCCGCGCGGCGAGGATCCTGCGGTGTTCGAGCGCCTGGCCGAAACGATGCGGGGCTGGCCCAAGGTCGCCCATGTGCAGCTCGATTCGTCCTGGGTCAAGCGCCTGCATGCGCTGCTCGGCCTGGGGCGCTCGGCCGTCATGATGCTGGCCGGCTTGCTTGGCTTCGCGCTGGTCATCGTCACCTTCAACACCATCCGCCTGCAGATCCTCACCCAGCGCCAGGAGATCGAGGTCAGTCGCCTGCTCGGCGCCACCGATCCCTTCATCCGGCGGCCGTTCTACTGGTTCGGCGGCCTGCAGGGCGCGCTCGGCGGCCTGGTGGCGCTGGGCACCGTGTGGCTGGGCGTGGAGGCGCTGGCGGCGCCGGTCGCGACGCTGGCCGAGTCCTATGGCGCGGTGTTCGTGCTCAGCGGGCCCGGCGTGCCCGAGTCGCTGGCCATCGTCGCCTTCGCCACCTTCCTGGGCTGGCTGGGGGCGGCAATCTCGGTACGGCGCCATCTCGCGGGAGCTTGAATTTGCCGGGGCCGCCCACAGCTATGTAAAGGTTTGCGGGCGGAGCGTGGTATTGCGAGCTTGTCTGATAGGATGAAGCAATAGGCCTTATCCTGATAATCAATT
>JAFEFM010000023.1 GCA_018240585.1 Pseudomonadota bacterium | reverse complement strand
TTCTTCGGCGTGCTGCTGCAGTACCCGGCGACGACCGGCGAGGTGATCGACTACGCCGCCATCGTCGACGCCGCGCATGCGAAGAAGGCGCTGGTGGTGGTCGCCGCCGACCTGCTGGCGCTCACGCTGCTGAAGCCGCCGGGCGAATTCGGTGCCGACGTCGCGATCGGTACCACGCAGCGCTTCGGCGTGCCGCTGGGCTTCGGCGGCCCGCATGCGGCCTATTTCGCCACCCTGGATGCGCACAAGCGCGTGATGCCGGGGAGGGTGGTCGGCGTGTCGATCGACAGTCATGGCGACAAGGCCTACCGGCTGGCGATGCAGACGCGTGAGCAGCACATCCGCCGCGAGAAGGCGACCAGCAACATCTGCACCGCGCAAGTCCTGCTGGCGGTCATGGCCAGCCTGTATGCCTGCTGGCACGGTGCGGACGGTCTGAAGACGATCGCACGCCGCGTGAATCGCCTGACGGCGACGCTGGCAGCCGGCCTGCGCCGCCTTGGCGTGACGGTGGTGAGCGAGAGCTTCTTCGACACGCTGAGCGTGAGCGTGGCCGACGCCGCTGCCGTGCACGCCGCAGCCCGGGCCCGCGGCATGAACCTGCGCGAGATCGACGGCCGTACCGTCGGCATCTCGCTCGACGAGACGACGACCCGCGCCGACGTCGAGGCGCTGTGGGCCGTGTTTGCCAACGGCGCGGAAACGCCCGCGTTCGACGTCGTCGCCAGCCTCGTGCGCGAAGCCTTGCCGCCATCGCTGCTGCGCACTTCCGACTACCTGACGCACCCGGTTTTCCGCGCGCACCGCTCGGAAACCAAGATGCTGCGCTACCTGCGCGCGCTTGCCGACAAGGACCTCGCGCTCGACCGCACGATGATCCCGCTCGGCTCGTGCACGATGAAGCTGAACGCCACCACCGAGATGATCCCCATCACCTGGCGCGAATTCGGCGGCATCCACCCCTTCGCGCCAGCGGACCAGGCGCAGGGTTATGCGCAACTGACCGCCGAACTGGAGCGCATGCTGTGCGCCTGCACCGGCTACGACGCGGTGTCGCTGCAGCCCAACGCCGGCTCGCAGGGCGAATACGCCGGCCTGCTGGCGATCCGCGGCTGGCACGCCAGCCGCGGGGAAGGGCACCGCGACGTGTGCCTGATCCCGAGTTCCGCGCACGGCACCAATCCGGCCACCGCCCAGATGGCGGGCATGCGCGTGGTGGTGGTCGCCTGCGACGAAAACGGCAACGTCGATGTCGCCGACCTGAAGGCGAAGGCCACGCAGCATGCCGACAAGCTCGCCGCGATCATGATCACCTATCCCTCGACGCACGGCGTGTTCGAGACGGCGGTGCGCGAGATCACCGAGATCGTCCATGCCCACGGCGGCCAGGTGTATATCGACGGCGCCAACATGAACGCGATGGTCGGCCTGTGCGGCCCGGGCAAGTTCGGCGGCGACGTGTCGCACCTCAACCTGCACAAGACCTTCTGCATCCCGCACGGCGGTGGCGGACCGGGCGTCGGCCCGATCGGCGTCAAGTCGCACCTCGCCCCCTTCCTGCCCGGCCATGGCGTGACCGGCCTGCAGGGCGGCGGCGCGGTGTCGGCCGCGCCGTGGGGCAGCGCCAGCATCCTGCCGATCACCTGGACCTACATCACGCTGATGGGCCGCGACGGTCTGCGTGATGCGACCGTGATGGCGATCCTCAATGCCAACTACATCGCCCGGCGCCTCGATGCGCATTACCCGGTGCTGTACCGCGGCGAGAACGGCATGGTGGCGCACGAGTGCATCATCGACCTGCGCCCGCTGAAGGACAGCACCGGCATCAGCGTGGATGACGTCGCCAAGCGCCTGATCGATTACGGCTTCCATGCGCCGACGATGTCCTTCCCGGTGCCGGGCACGCTGATGATCGAGCCGACCGAGAGCGAGTCGAAGGCCGAGCTCGACCGCTTCTGCGACGCGATGATCGCGATCCGCGAGGAGATCGCCAAGGTGGCGAGCGGCGAGTTCGACGCCAGGGACAACCCGCTGGTGAACGCGCCGCACACCGTCGCGGCCCTGGTCGGCGAGTGGACGCATCCCTACAGCCGCGAGCAGGCTGTCTATCCGCTCGCCAGCCTGCGGGCGAACAAGTACTGGTCGCCGGTCGGCCGGGTGGACAACGTGTATGGCGACCGCAATCTGGTGTGCGCCTGCCCGCCGATGTCCGATTACGAACAGGTCTGAGGAGCTGCACCCATGAACGCATTTCTCGTCATCACCCTGATCGGCGCCGACCGTCCGGGCCTCGTCAATGCCATCGCCGACCGCGCTGTGGCGGCCGGGGCAAACTGGCTCGAGAGCAGCATGGCGCAGCTTGCCGGCCACTTTGCCGGCATCGTGCGGCTCGAGATCGCCGAGTCAGAGGCCGGCAAGCTCGAGGCGTCGCTGCGCGAACTCGAGGCGCAGGGCCTGCGCCTCACCATCGAGCGCGGTGTCGCCCAGGCTGGCGGCGCCAGCCTGCGCAGCCTGAAGCTGGAGCTCCTCGGCCACGACCGGCCGGGGATCGTGCGCGAGATCTCGTCGGTGCTCGCGCGCCACGGCGCCAGCATCGAGCGTATGGAAACCGCGTGCGAAAGCGCCTCGTTCAGCGGCGAACCGCTGTTCCGCGCCAGCATCGAGGCGCACCTGCCCGCAGCGGCGGCTCCCGCCGACCTGCAGGCGGCACTCGAGGCGCTGGCGAACGAGCTGATGGTCGATCTCAAGCTGGAAGCCGCTGCGAACGACTGAACGCCGCACTGACCTTCAAGACCCACGCACCGCCAGGAAAACAACCATGTTCGACAACGAGATGCAGATCGCCGGCTACGACCCCGAGCTGTGGCGCGCCATGGAAGCGGAACGCCAGCGCCAGGAAGACCACATCGAACTCATCGCCTCGGAAAACTACGCGAGTCCGCGCGTCATCCAGGCGCAAGGGAGCGTGCTGACCAACAAGTATGCCGAAGGCTATCCCGGCAAGCGTTACTACGGCGGCTGCGAGCATGTGGACGTCGTCGAGCAACTTGCCATCGACCGCGTCAAGCAGTTGTTCTGCGCCGACTGGGCCAACGTTCAGCCGCATTCCGGTTCGCAGGCGAATGCCGCGGTGTATCTCGCGCTGCTGCAGCCGGGCGACACCATCCTCGGCATGAGTCTGGCCCATGGCGGCCACCTGACGCATGGCGCCAAGGTCAATTTTTCCGGCAAGATCTTCAACGCGGTGCAGTACGGCGTCACCGACGACGGCGTGATCGACTACGACGCGCTCGAGGCGCTGGCACTGGAATGCAAGCCGAAGATGATCGTCGCCGGCTTCTCGGCCTACGCCCGCCATCTCGACTTCCCGCGCTTCCGGGCCATCGCCGACAAGGTCGGCGCGCTGCTGTTCGTCGATATGGCGCACGTTGCCGGACTGGTGGCGACCGGGCTGTATCCGAGTCCGGTACCCTTCGCCGACATCGTCACCAGCACCACGCACAAGACGCTGCGCGGCCCGCGCGGCGGCATCATCCTCGGCCGCGCCAACGCCGACATCGAGAAGAAGATCGCGTCGATGGTCTTTCCCGGCACTCAGGGCGGTCCGCTGATGCATGTCATCGCCGCCAAGGCGGTCGCTTTCAAGGAGGCGCTGGAACCGGCGTTCAAGGACTACCAGCTGCAGGTGATCGCCAACGCCCGCGCGATGGCCGCCGTGTTCGTCGAGCGCGGCTACAGGATCGTGTCCGGTGGCACCGACGACCACCTCTTCCTCGTCGACCTGATCGCCAAGGGCATCACCGGCAAGGCCGCCGACGCGGCGCTTGGCGCGGCGCACATCACGGTGAACAAGAACACCGTGCCCAACGACCCGCAGTCGCCGTTCGTGACCAGCGGCATCCGCATCGGCACGCCGGCCGCCACCACGCGCGGCTTCGGCATCGCCGAGGTGGAGGACCTCGCGGGCTGGATCTGCGACATCCTCGACGACATCGACAACCCGGCGGTGGTCGACGCGGTGCGCGGAAAGGTTGCGGCGCTGTGCGCCCGCTTTCCGGTCTACGGCCGCTGAGCGGGAGGGCGGCGCCCATGGCCATCAGCGTTTTCGACCTGTTCAAGATCGGCATCGGTCCCTCGTCCTCGCATACGGTGGGACCGATGCGTGCGGCGCAGATCTTCGCGAACGGCCTCAGGGAGTCCGGTCTGCTTGCCAGGGTCGCAAGCGTGAAGGCCGAGCTTTTCGGTTCCCTCGGCGCGACGGGGAAAGGCCACGGCAGTGACAAGGCGGTGCTTCTCGGTCTGGAAGGGGAGGCGCCTGATCTGGTCGATCCGGAACAGGTCGACAGCAAGCTCGCGCGCATCCGCGGCGAGCAGCGCCTGCTGCTCGCCGGCGAGCATCCGATCGCCTTCATCGAGCGCGATCATCTGGTGATGCACCGCCGCCTGTCGCTTCCCTACCATCCGAACGGCATGCGAATCACCGCCTTCGACGCCGCCGGCGGAACGCTGCGCAGCAAGGTCTATTATTCGGTGGGCGGCGGTTTCGTGGTCGACGAGAGCGCCGCCGGGGCAGACCGCATCGTCGAGGACACCACGCCGCTCGCGCACCCCTTCCACAGCGCAGCCGAACTGCTCGGGCGCTGCCGCGAGAGCAATTCGTCGATCAGCCAGTTGATGCTCGAGAACGAGCGCGCATGGCGCAGCGATGCGGAAACGCGCGCGGGCTTGCTGCGGATCTGGGACGTGATGCAGTTGTGCGTGCGTCGCGGCTGTGAGAGAGAGGGCATCATGCCCGGCGGCCTGAAGGTCAGGCGCCGCGCCGCGGAGATGTATCGCAAGCTCTCCAGCGCGCCCGAGGCGAGCCTGCGTGACCCCTTGACGACGATGGACTGGGTCAACCTGTACGCGCTCGCGGTCAATGAGGAAAATGCCGCGGGCGGCCGCGTCGTCACCGCGCCGACCAACGGCGCGGCCGGCATCGTGCCCGCGGTGCTGCACTATTACAGCCGTTTCACCCCCGGTGCGAGCGAGGAGGGCGTGATCCGTTTCCTGCTCACCGCCGGCGCGATCGGCATCCTGTACAAGGAGAATGCGTCGATCTCGGGCGCGGAGGTCGGTTGCCAAGGTGAAGTGGGCGTGGCCTGCTCGATGGCGGCGGGCGCCCTCACCGAGGTGATGGGCGGAACACCGGAGCAAGTGGAGAATGCCGCCGAGATCGGCATGGAGCACAATCTGGGCCTCACCTGCGACCCGGTCGGCGGTCTGGTGCAGGTACCCTGCATCGAACGCAACGCAATGGGCTCGATCAAGGCGATCAACGCCGCGCGCATGGCGCTGCGTGGAGACGGCAAGCACTTCGTGTCGCTCGACAAGGTCATCAAGACCATGCGCGATACCGGTGCGGATATGAAGACGAAGTACAAGGAGACCGCCCGCGGCGGCCTCGCCGTGAATGTCATCGAATGCTGATGATCTCTTGTCATGAACTGAAGGAAAAACGATGAGCGACACTCACTCCGACGCGCCGCTGCTGCGCACCCCCCTCTACGACCTGCACGTTTCGCTCGGCGCCAAGATGGTGCCGTTCGCCGGTTACGAGATGCCCGTCCAGTACCCGATGGGCATCCTCAAGGAGCACGCTCACACGCGGACCCACGCCGGCCTGTTTGATGTGTCGCACATGGGGCAAGTCTTTCTGCATGGTCCCGACGCGGCCGCGGCGCTCGAGACGCTGGTGCCGGTCGACATCATCGATCTTCCGCAGGGCATGCAGCGCTATGCCCTGTTCACCAACGAGCGCGGCGGCGTCATGGACGACCTGATGGTGGCCAATTTCGGCGACCGGCTGTTCGTCGTGGTCAATGCGGCGTGCAAGGAGCAGGACTTCGCGCACATGCAGAAGCATCTCTCCGGCCGCTGCCGGGTCGAGGTGCTGGCCGACCGCGCGCTGCTCGCGCTGCAGGGCCCGGCCGCCAGCGCGGTGCTGGCGCGTCTTGCGCCGGAGACGGCAAAGATGGTGTTCATGAACACCGCGACCGTCACCCTGGCGGGCGCCGAGTGCTACATCAGCCGCTCCGGCTACACGGGCGAGGATGGTTTCGAGATCTCGGTGCCGGCGGACAAAGCCGATGCGCTTGCGCGGGAGCTGCTGAGCCAGCCTGAAGTCGCGCCGATCGGCCTGGGTGCGCGCGACTCGCTGCGGCTCGAGGCGGGCCTGTGCCTGTACGGCCACGACCTCGACCAGGACACCACCCCGGTGGAGAGCAGCCTGCTGTGGGCACTGTCGAAGGTGCGTCGCGCCGACGGCGCGCGCCCGGGCGGCTACCCCGGTGCCGACGTCATCCTCGGCCAGATCGCCGGCGGTGTGTCGCGCAAGCGCGTCGGCCTGCGTCCCAACGCCCGCGTGCCGGTGCGCGAAGGCGCGGAGATCGTTGACGGGGAAGGGCGCAAGGTCGGCATCGTCACCAGCGGCGGCTTCGGTCCGACGCTGGAAGCGCCGGTGGCAATGGGCTACGTCGAGACCGCCTTCGCCAAGCCGGGCACGCAACTGTCGGCGATCGTGCGCGGCAAGCCGGTGCCGATCGAAGTCGCCAGCACGCCTTTCGTCCCGCAGCGCTACTACCGCGGCTGAGATCCGGCCGACGGGAGCGGGTCAGCCCGGCCAGACGCTCGATTCGGCGCCGCCGTCGACCTCGATCACTTTGCCGGTGACCCAGCCCGAGGCCGGCGTGGCGAGATAGAGCGCGGCGGCGGCGATGTCCTCGACTTCGCCCAGGCGCTTCAGTGGCGTGTTGTCGATCATGCCTTCGCGCATGTTCGCGGGCAGCGCGCGATCGAGCGCGGCGGTCATGATCGGGCCGGGGGCGATGGCATTGACCCGCACCGCCGGGGCGAAGTCCTGCGCCAGCAGGCGGGTGAGCTGGGTGAGCGCAGCCTTCGCCGTACCATAGGCGCTGAAGTGGGGTTGGGCATAGCGGGCGGCGCCCGAGGTGATGTTCACCACGTTGCCGCCGCCGCTCTCGCGCATGTGGGGAATGCACAGGCGGGTGAGTTCGTAGGCCGAGCTGACGTTGAAGCGGAGGACGCCCTCGAACTTGTCGGCGGACATCTTCAGCGGATCGTTGGGACCGGAGCCGCCGGCGTTGTTCACCAGGTGCGTGATGCGGCCGAAGGCCTGCAGGGCCGCCTCGACCACGCCGCCGAGTTGGGGCAGGTCGGTGACGTCGCAGCTCACCGCGATCGCGCGCCGGCCCATCGCACGGATCTCCTCGGCCACCGTCCCCACGTCGGCCAGGGTGCGCGCTGCGCACACCACATCGGCGCCCGCCTGGGCATAAGTCAGCGCGATGGCGCGGCCGATGCCGCGGCCCCCGCCGGTGACGATGGCAACCTGATTGTGCAGCGTGAAGCGGTCGATGATGTTCATGCAGTCTCCTGTGCGCGTCTGCGCAGAGTCGGTGTTCGGAATAGGTGATTTGCGCTGGTTTTCAGCGCGGTGCCCACAAGTCGGGCATGCCCGGGTTGCTGCTGGCGATCAGGCGCTTGAGGAGCAGCTTCAGCGCCATCACATCGCCCGGACCGAGGCGGCTCGCGATGTCTTCCTCGACGGCCTTCGCCAGTGCGATCTGCCGTAGCGAAGCCTCGCGCCCGTCGGCGGTGAGCACGTAGCGCAAGGCACCGTACCCAGTTTCGACCGCGACGAGGCGCTGCGCCTCGAGCGCGTTCATGGAGTCGGTCGTGGCCAGCAGCCCGGTGTAGCCGATGAAGGCATTGATCTCGTCCAGCGTCAGGCCGTCGCGGATCGACAGCACCGACAGGACGAAGAACGAGCGTTCGTCCAGCGCCTGCGTGTCCAGCAGTTGCCGCAGGGCATGCAGCATCTGGTAGTGGCTGCGGCCGAGCAGGTAGCCGAGCAGATCCTCGGTGTAGCTGCAGTCCGGCGGTGGTGCGGATGCCAGGCGCACTTCCTCGCGTGGCTTGCGTGCCGTCAGGGCGTACTGGCCGCCCTGGTACACCAGGGGCGGCCGCGAACTGCGGTCGTAGGCCAGCACCTCGCCGACGAAGATCACATGATCGCCGCCCTCATAGCTGAAGGCCGTGCGGCACTGGAAGCGTGCGGTGCAGTCGGTGAGCAGCGGGGCTTTGCTGACGCCTTCCTCGGTTTCCAGTCCGGCGAACTTGTCCTCTCCCTGGCGTGCGAAGCGGCCCGACAGGGCTTCCTGGTCGATCGACAGCACATGCACGTTCCAGTGCCTGGTCGTCAGGAAGGTGTCGAGGCTGCGTGCGTTCTTCGCCAGGCTCCACAAGACCAGCGGCGGGTTCAGCGACACCGAGTTGAAGCTGTTGGCGGTGATGCCGATCGGCTCGCCGGAGGCGGTGCGGGCCGTGATGATGGTGACGCCGGTGGTGAAGGTGCCGAGCGCCGCACGGAAGTCCTGTGGGTCGAAGCCCTTTTGCGTCGTCATGTCATGTCTCGCGAGACGGGTAAACTCGGCCCGAGTATGGACGCCGGTGCCGCCCCGGGCATCGTCCCAACGGACTAGCGCTGCGGGTTCGCCATCGTTCGCCACCGGGCGCGCGATCGTCCGATCGGACGACGCGATTCCGGCAGCTACCGGTTAAGTTGCGCCCGAAGCGCAGACCTGCCCAACCTGGCGCGCCTCCCCTTTTCCTGATCGGAGCGATTGTCGTGACGAAAGAGATCATCACCACTGCGGCGGGCCTTGCCGGCCTGCTCCAGCAACAGAAACAGGCTTTCGACCTAGCCGGCGCGGTCGCCGCGTCCGAGCGCCGACGGCGCATCCAGACCGCGATCGACCTGCTCGTGAAGTACCACAAGCCTCTGGTCGAAGCGATGGACGCGGATTTCGGCGGACGTCCGCGAGGCTACTCGCTGATGAACGACGTCATCGGCTCGCTCACCTCGCTCAAGTACGCGCGCGACCACTTCGAGCCCTGGATGGCGAGCGAGCCGCGCACTCCGTTCCCGCCCTATGACCAGCTCGGCGCACAGGCGTGGGTGATGTACCAGCCCAAGGGCTCGGTCGGCATCATCGGCACCTGGAATGCGCCGCTGTTCACGTTATTCAGTCCGCTGGCCAGTGCGCTCGCAGCGGGAAATCGCGCCATCCTCAAACCCTCCGAGGTGGTCCCGCGCACGGCCCAGGTGGTGGCCGAGGCGGTGGTCGATATGTTCGACCCGCTCGAGGTGGGTGTGGTCACCGGCGGCCCCGACATGGGTGAGGCATTCACTTCCCAGCCGTTCGACCACATCGTGTTCACCGGCAGTACTCAGGTCGGCAAGGCGGTCATGCGCAACGCGTCGGATAACCTGGTGCCGGTGACGCTGGAACTGGGCGGGAAGTCGCCCACCATCGTCGCCCGTAGCGCCGACCTCGCGACAGCGGCGTTCCGCATCGGTGTCGCCAAGGCCAGCAATGCCGGCCAGTTGTGCGT
>JAFEFM010000239.1 GCA_018240585.1 Pseudomonadota bacterium | reverse complement strand
CCGGCAGGTTGATCAGGAAGATCCAGTGCCAGGTCAGGTTCTCGGTCAGCCAGCCGCCGGCCAGCGGCCCCGCGATCGGCGCCACGACGGTCGTCATCGACCACAGGCCCATCGCCAAGCCGCGCTTTTCCGGCGGGTAGATCGACGTCATCAGCGCCTGCGACAGCGGAATCATCGACGCGCCGAACACACCCTGCAACACGCGCGCCGCCAGCAGCATCGGAAAGCTGACCGACATGCCGCACAAGGCGGAAGCCAGCGTGAACAGCAGCGTGGCGACGGCGAACATGCGCACCTGGCCGAAGCGACCGGCCAGCCAGCCGGTGAGCGGCAGCATGATCGCCTCAGCCACCGCGTAGGAAGTGATCGTCCACGTGCCCTGGGTGACGCTCACGCCGAGATCGCCGGCGATGGTCGGCACCGACACGTTGGCGATCGACAGGTCGAGGATGTTCATGAACGACGCCAGGCCGAGCGCCGCGGTCGCCAGCACCAGCGTGAATCCCTTCAGCGGAGGATGGGCGGGTTGCACCGGCCGGACCCGTTCAGCGGTTGGCCTGGATGACGCGCGCGATCAGCGCGTCGGCCTCGGCAGCGCGGCTGGCATAGACGTCGGTCTCGAATGCCGGCCCCGGGCGCGGCGCACTCGCCAGGCGCTCGCCGTCGGTCTGGTGCACATCGACGGAAGCCTTCATCGACAGGCCGAGCCGCAGCGGATGCTCCTTGAGTCCATCCGGCGCCAGTGCGATGCGGACCGGCAGCCGCTGCACCACCTTGATCCAGTTGCCCGACGCATTCTGCGCCGGCAGTACCGAAAACACCGCGCCCGTGCCGGAAGCGATGCCCGCCACCGTGCCGCGGTATTCCACGCCGCCACCGTAGAGGTCGGACGCGAGCGTCACCGGCTGGCCGAGGCGCACATCGCGCAGCTCGGCCTCCTTGAAGTTGGCCTCCACCCACAACTGGTCGTCCGGCACGATGGACAGCAGCGGCGCGCCCACCGCGATGCGCGCCCCCACCTGGGCGCTGCGCTTGGCCACATG
>JAFEFM010000238.1 GCA_018240585.1 Pseudomonadota bacterium | reverse complement strand
TCGCTGCGTGGCGGGCCGGCAGGCTGGACGCGATCGTGACCTACGAGCCCACGGCCACCCTGATCGAACAGGCGGGTGGCCACCGCATCTACGACAGCCGCATGTTTCCACCCCTCGTCATCGACGTCCTCGCCGTCCGCAGTGAGATGCTCCACGCGCGTCGGGAGGACCTCCGCGCACTCGCGCATGCCCATTTCCGCGCGCTGCGGCATTTCACCCGCCACCGCCTGGACGCAGCCCACCGCCTGGCGGCTCGCATGAAGCTGACTGCCGACGGCGTGCTCGATACCTATCGCGGGCTCGAGCTGCCCGATGCGACGCAGAATCGAGAACTGCTCGGCGGCACGGCGCCGCGTCTTGCGCCGACGCTTGCGGAAGTGTCGCAGTTGATGCGCGAACTGGGCTCCCTCCCGCACGCCGACCCGCTCGCCGGGATCGTGTCCGATGTGGCTCTTCCCCCGGGGGGACTCCAGTGAGCCGGATTCGCCACGCGCTCGCGGCGCTGATGGTGGCCGCGTCCACGCTGATCGGGATCGATCCTGCAGCGGGTGAGCACGGCGGCAACCGCATCACCATAGGGGTGCTGAAGGAGCATTCTCCCGAAGTCATGCCGCACCCGATGCAGACGCTTGCCGACTACCTCAGCGCTGGGCTGGGCGGCACGCGCGTGTCGCTGCAGGTGATGGATTTCGACGAAGTCGACGCTGCCAGCGCCAGACACCAGCTCGATTTCCTGTTGACCTCGCCATCGCAGTACGTGCAGTTGAAGAGCCGCAATGGCCTGTCAGGCGCGCTTGCCACCCTCGTTGCCGGCGAGGGCGGCAAGGCGCTCTCTGCAATCGGCGGGGCGATCGTCGTCCGCGCCGACCGCGATGACATCCGCACGCTGGCAGACCTCGCCGGACGGCGCATTGCCGCCACCGCGCCGCAATCGCTGGGCGGCTACCAGGCGCAATTGTGGGCACTGCATGATGCCGGCCTGCCCCGCCTCGCCGACGAACAGATCGTGTTCGCCGGCCTGCCGCACGATCGGGTGGTCGATCTGGTGCAGGGTGGCGGGGCCGATGCCGGCTTCGTGCTCGGCGGCATCGTCGAGGACATGGTCCGCAGTGGCAGGCTGCAGCCAGGCGCGCTGAAAATCATCAACACCCAGCCGCTGGCAGATTACCCGTACGCGGTGTCGACCTACCTCTATCCGCAGGCGCCTTTCGTCGTGCTGCCGCATGTCAGCGAGAACCTTTCGCGGCGCGTCACGGCGCTACTGCTGTCCATGCCGGCTCAGCCCGACGGACGCGGCAACCACTACACTTTCACCATTTCCGCCGACTACGCCGGCGTCGAGGAGATCATGCGCGAACTGCGCCTGCCCCCTTTCGACTCCCTGCCGCGCTTCGGCCTGCACGACGTCTGGCACCGCTACCAGTGGGAAATGCTCGCGGCTTTCGCCGC
>JAFEFM010000237.1 GCA_018240585.1 Pseudomonadota bacterium | reverse complement strand
GCGGGATCGGTGAGCAGGTGCGCGCCGGCAACCCGATCCTCGAGCGCGGTGAGCCAGCCCTCGGGGTTGGCGAGCATGCGCTCGAGGAAATCGGCCGCGCTGGCCGTCGCCGGCGCGTCGGGCTGGCCCGCTTCCGCTGCCGCGCCGAATTCCGTTTCGCGATACAGCCGCGGGAGGTAGTGGTCGCGGTAGGAGAAGCGCGAACCGTAGATGCGCAGCGCGGCGAGCTCGGGCGAATCGCGGCCGTCACCGAACAGCATCACCCTCACCCAAAGGTAGCGCCCGACGAGGCTGCGGACACGGCGGCCATGACGCTGCACCAGCACCGTCCACAGCCCCGCGCGGCCGGGCTCCGGCGCGCCCCATGCACCCAGCCCGGGATGACCCGGCAGTTCGGAAGGCAGGCGTTCCCACGCCGCGCGCGGCAGCGCGCCGGACGGCACCCTGCCGCCCGGGACGAGTTCGGGCGCGAGCGGCGGGACTTCGCCGACGAGGTGCGGATGCCAGGCCATCGCATCACCGTCGGCGGGCGGCAGGGGTTCGGCAGTGGCCGCAAGCCACACGATAAAGCCGCACGACGCCGGCACCCGCGCCTCGGCATGCAGGCGATGCCACACCGTGCGCTGGTCGCCACTGTCGATCAGGTGGACACCACCGCCATCCTGCCCGACACCGCCGAAGTTGGCCGCTTCGCCACGCCGCGCCAGGTTCGCCAGCGACAGCCGGTGCAGCGGCTCCACCCTGTTGCCGGACACCGGGTAGCGCGGCGGATCGTCCAGGCGATGCGCGAAAGGCGCCTCCTCGGCGTCAGCCGCAAGGGGATAGATGTCTCCGGAAGGCTGCAGCACGATCGATGCATCGATCCCGGCGCCATCCGCCAACGCCAGCCGCGGCGCGAATACCGGCACATCGCGGCGGCCCGGGACGCGCACCGCGATGCGGCCATCGGGCAACCAGTCGACCCCGTAGCCGAAGCGCACACCCGCCAGCGACTGCGGCGCACCCAGCAGCCCGAACTCGACGTCGAACAGCCGCAGCGCGGTGTCGCCATCGCCAGACCAGCTCAGCAACGCAATGCGCCCATCAGGGCTCACCGCCATCGCCTGCGGGCGCTCGCCGACTGGCCATGAGACCCGCTCGCATGGCAGCAGCCGGGGCGCGTCCGGGTTTTCCGGGTCGGGGCGGAAGGTGGTGTGTGCGTAGTCGGCTGCCGGTCGTGCCGCCTGCATGCAGCCCGCCAGCCGCGCGATGCGGCCGCTGGCGCGCTCCAGCAGCCAGGCGCCGCCCGCGGGGTCGGCAGCCACGCGCCACGGCTCGAAGCCGGGCGTCGTCAGCAAGAGATCCGGCCAGCGGCTACGCAGGTCGTGCATCAGTACCCGCTCCGACAGCGCCACATACAGGACGTCGTCGTAGCCCGCGGCGAAGTCGGCGGGCCGTTCGCCCAGCGCCAGCGTGACCGCGGTATCCGGCAGATGGCTGCGGGCGACGATGGCCGACGCCACCTCGTCCCACCACGCCACCGCACCCTCGCGGTCCACCGCTTGCGACAGCCGCTCCAGCGCGGATGCGGCAATGCCCGCGGCGCCCGCGACCGGCGCCGCCAGCGTGCGCTCGCTCGCCAGGCGCAGTGCGCGACACGCGCCGTGCCACGCGACATGGCTACGCGACGGCCAGTGACGGTCGTCACCGAGCAGCCAGAAACGCAGTCCGTTGGCGTCCATCAACACACCTCAGGCACCACCGGCACCGCCACCGCGGTGTCGCTGGCGAAGGGATTCGGCACTGCGGACAGGTCGGTCGGCGCACCCACCGTGCCTGCGGCGCTGTCGACCGCCACCACGCTCAGCAGCTCGGGCAGTTGCCAGGGTGCGATCTCGAGCGTCTGCGAACCGTCGGATGTCGCACGTGTCAGCAGCGACCACTGATCGCGGCCGTCGACCGTCGCCCGGCCGAAAAGGTTGAGCCCCCCCACCTCGGCCACGCCCGCCACGCGCGACACTTCGACCTCCAGCTCGCGCTCGCGCACATCCCGATTCAAGGGCCAGCCCTGCCCCGCCTGCCCGCCCGGCGACAGCGGCCACAGCAGCCGCCGCAGCGCCTCGCGCACCTCGAACAGCACGGCATCGCGCGCATAGCCGTCACGAATGGCGACCGCGACCGAGACGCCCAGCGCCACGTATTCGCAGCCGATCACGTAGAGCTCGGTCGCCAGCGGCGTGCGTGCCGACAGCCAGGCATGCACGCGCTCGATGAACGGGCGGTCCGGTCGCGGATTGGGCGCCTTGCCCAGCGGGCGCGCCGGCAGCACCATCACGCTCACCACGCCGGGCACATCGGGGCGCCGTTCGCGCGGCTTGAAGCGGGGCAGCACTTCGACGCGGCCGACATCCGTGCCCGGCGTTTCACCCGCCAGCCGGCGGTAATCCTCGGCCGTCACCGCACGATCGCCATGCCGCAGCAGGGCCGGGATGCGCTGCTCTGCGCGGGCCAGGGTCTCGGCGTCCTCGCCGCCTTCCATCGCCAGCGGCTGCCAGACCTTGATCGAGGGCAGACTGCGCTGCGCGCCGACCAAGGTGCCGCCACTCACCTCGGTGAGGCTGGCTTGCGGAAGATTGCCCGCGCGGCCGCCGCCAAAGCGGCCGGAAGCGAGCCGGATACGCATCTGGCGCTCGGGCACCCGTCCACGTACGCCATCGCCGAAGCGAACCGTGCCCGCCTCCGCGTCCAGCTCGAAGGCAGGCGCCTCGCGTGCGACGACTGCGTCCGCCGAGATGGCAGCCAGGTCATCGACGCGGGTCCAGGACTGGTAGCCCTGCCCCGGCGCTTCAACCTGCAACACCAGGCTCGCCGGATCCACCGAGCCGGCGGGAAGCTGGAAAGCCTGGTCGGCCGCGCCGGTCGAGGCACCGAGCACGCGCCCGCCGATGGTGACGCGCTGATCCACCTCGACTGCATTCACGCCCACCCACGACAGGCGCAGGCTCTCGACGCCACTGCCCGGTTTCGGCCGCAGCCGCAGCCAGCCGACGAGGCGCGCGGCGCGCCCGGCATCGTCGATGCGCGGCGGATTGTCGCCCACCCCGGCCCGCGGGTTTTCGCCCACGTCATTCACCGGGGCGAAGATCAGGCTTTCGTCGGGCATCGGCAGGCGCAACACCCCGGGCCGGGTCAGGCCTGCGGTGGTGTCGTAGGCATCACCGGGCAGGGGCTCGATCGTCAGGTAGTCGGCGTCCAGACCGTTGGCAGCAGAGGTCACGACCTCCCACAGCACCGGCACGCGTGCGCGCGGCCCGATCTCCTCGAACAGCGCGGGCGCGGCGATCGCAGGGACGACACCCAGCGACAGCAGCGCAGCCGCCCCACTGTCGCCACCGCCGAGCGCGGCGCGCGCAGCGGTGTTTGCCGCGGGCTGCTGCTCGGGCTGTTGTGCCGCGGGAGCGAGCAGCGCCAGCCACAGCGCACGGTCGGTGCTCTCGGCGAAGACGTCCACGCCCTGCCCGGCCGCCTGTCCGCCTTCGAACAGCGGCGTGGTCAGGTAGCCCGCCACTTCGTCGGTGATGCGGTGCACCCGCTGCAGGCCGGTCAGCACATCGGCCATGCGCAGGCGGTCCGCCTCGGGCAGCGGCCGCTTGTAGTAGGCCTCGGCGGTGACCGGCAGCACGGTGGTTTCGCTCAAGGTCTCAAACGGCACCGCTGCCTTGATGCGCGCACCGGCCGCCAGCGTGAGGCCGGCAAGCTCGGTGGGCTGTGCGAACGACAGGCTGACGATGCCGCGCGCCGGCTGCGCCGGCCGCAGGCCCTGCCCCAGCAACTTGAGGAACACCAGGCGCTGGCGTTCCGGAATCAGGTTGGCGCGGTAGAGCAGCGCGTCGCCGAGCCAGGCAAAGAGTTCGAGCAAGGTGCGGCCCGGGTCGCCAAGGCGCGGGTTGGTCCACTCCGGCGTGTGGGCGGGAATGCGCGCCAGCAGATCCTCGAGCAGGTCGTCGAAGCTGCGGTCGTCGAGCCGGGGAGGCAGGATGGGCATGTCAGGCCTCCAGTCGGACAGTCACGGCAAGCGCCGCCGGCGTGCCGGTCCGCGCCAGCCGGTAGGCGATCTCGACCCGCAGGTCGGCGGGTTCGCCCGGCACTTCGAGCACCTC